>SXID01000033.1 GCA_005772955.1 Planctomycetia bacterium | reverse complement strand
GCGCCGAAAGACGAGGGCGACGAGGAATAGAGCGATTGAGGAACGAGTTCGTTGAGCGCCAGAGAAGTCGTTTCGCGTTGGACCCGGAGGGACCACGCTGCCTTGCAATCGAGAACTTGGCCCCTCCGGGTCCAACGCTAAACGGACGGGACTACGCGCCTGTGATGGGAGATTGAGGTTATGGCGACAGACGTTGTTGAAGACACCACAGGTGACGCCCCGCCACCAACACCGGCGAGCGGAGCGCACCTGTCGTATGCCGGTGCGAGTCGTGTGTTGACGAGCGGCGACTCCGCGCAGGTGGAGATGTTCGGCAACCTCGACCGCACGCCGGTGCGATTCGAGGCGACCATCAAGAATCCACTGCGGTTCCGCGAAGCGATCTCCGCGCTCTACGGCATCGTCGGCAGCGACTACCGCTACGCGCCGAAGGACCGCACGCAGTACATCGCGTACCTGCGGTTGAAGCGCGACGCGGCGCCGCTCGGCGTGTGGCACGCGCAACAAGCGTACTTCGAGTGGATGCTCCGCAACGACCCGACCGCGCTCACGATCCTCGACCCGGTCGTGAGCGTCCACCCGGATCAGATCACGTTCGAGGTGTTCGGCAAGGACGAAAGCACCTACGCGTGCTTGGCGTTCAAGCAGGAAGCATTCGCGGGCCTCGGCAAGAGCGAGAACGGCACCACGAACATCGACTTCAGCGACGCACTGTATTCGAGTGTGCAGCAGATTCGTGGCTACCGTGAGACGAAGTTCGCGATCGGGCACGACGGCGTGAAGCCGACCGCCGAAGGCCGCAAGGAAGTGTTGGAGAAGAAGATTCAGGTGCCGGACTCGTGGCTCCGCGGGTTTCTGCAAGTGCAGTCCGCCGCGACGCTGCCGTTCGACCACGTGCAGCTCTCGCCGATGGACCTGTACAACGTGTTGCGGCACCTCCGCATGAACGGCGACCGCAAGGGAAAGAAGCGCGGGCTGCGTTTCGAGTTGGTGCCGGCGCAACAGCCGCGCATTGTGGCAGAGCCGTGGGAAACGGTGTTCACGACAACCGGCGACGTGTTCCGCGGAAAGGCCGCGCGGCTGATCCGCGTATGGGGCCGCCGGCGCCTCATGACCATGAAGCGACTGCTGCCGTTCGTGCAGAGCGTTGATGTGTACCTGTTGGGCAGTGGGCTTCCGAGCTTCTGGGTGTTCCGGTGCGGTGACATCACGCTGACACTCGGCATGACCGGGTTCACCTCCGCGAACTGGTCCAGCGCGCTCGGCTTCGACCTGTTGTTGCCGCGCAACACGCAGGACGGTGAACCGACGAAGAAGGTCGTCGCGTACCTCGCGGACCAGTGGAAAGCCACCGCGAAGGAACTCGGTCAGCAAACCGGCATCAAGGGCGCGGCGCTGGCCGAAGCGGTGCAGGTCGGCTGTCAGAACGGCGAGTTGATGTACGACATCGCGAACGGCGTGTACCGGCACCGGCCGCTCACCGCGAAACCGCTCGACCTAACCCGCTTGCAGTTCCGCAATCAGCGTGAGAAGGTCGCACACGATCTGCTCACGCGACGCGGTGCGGTGCGCATCACGGGCGAGAACCGCATCGCGGGCATCGGCCTCGAACTCACCGGCACCGTGTCCGTCACCGAAGACAAGCGCGACTACCGCCCGCAGATGGTCATCGCGGACGAAGGGCAGGTTCGCAAGGTGACCTGCACGTGCGCGACGTTCCGCAAGCAGGGCATCAAGGGTGGCCCGTGCAGCCACCTGATCGCATTGCGGCTCGCGTTCGCGGAGAAGGAATCGAAGAAGTCGAAGGCCGATGACGCGGTGAAGTTTGAAACGCGCGCGTTCGCGAAGCGCGACGGCGAGATTGAGAACGTCGTCCAGATCTCACTGGAGCGAAACAAGATCAAGTATCGCTGGGGTCTGAGCGGCCATACGATGCGGCTCCAGACGATGCGTTTCAACAGCGACGTGGACGCGCGCCAAGCGTACTTCGCCAAGCTCGCGGACCTCGACGCGAAGGGGTATTTGGACGCGATCGCGGAATAAGTAACCGGCTGACAAACCCGAACACAAAACCGATTAACCACAAAGGCACAAAGGACACAATGAAGAGGAAGAGGAGGGAAGAGAAGTTCTGGTTTGAAGAACTGTATTCTCTGCTGTCTTCTTTGTACCCTTTGTGCCTTAGTGGTTAATCCTCTGCTGCGTCTCCCCATGAGCACTACGACACCGACGACCGCACCCGACAACGCGACCCTGTGGCGGCTGATAGTTCAAGCCGGCGGGATGAAGGCGTACGTTGACGGGCAACTCCGCGAACGCGGGTTCCTGGTCACGCGCCGCGACGCGGACGCGATGTCCGACCGCGAAAAGGACACGTACAAGAAGGCACTCAAGCAAGAAGCCGAAGAGCGCCGGAAGCTGCGGCGCGAGACGTGGGGCGCGTACAAGGCGAACCACATCGTTCACCTCGGCGAAGGCGTGTTCTGGACTGACGAGCCGCGCGAAGATAAGTGGGACACACCCAACAGCGAGGAACGCGCAGCCGAGAACGAACTGCCCGCGCTCGACAAGGCGCAGCAACTCGCGGAAGCGCTCGGCGTGACGATCCCGCAACTGAAGGGCATGGCGTATCACCGCGACGCTGCCACGAGCCTGCACTACGTCCGGTTCACGATCCCGAAACGCGACGGCACTGAGCGCCCCATCTGGGCACCGAAGAAGCGGCTCAAGGCGGCCCAGCGTTGGATTCTTCACCACATCGTCGAACGCCTGCCGGTTCACGGTGCCGCGCAAGGTTTCCTGGTCGGGCGGTCGATCCTCAGCAACGCGCAGGTTCACGAGAACCCGAAGATCCTGCTGAAGATGGACATCAAAGAGTTCTTCCCGACGGTAACGTGGAAGCGCGCGAAGGGCGTGTTCCGCCGCGCCGGATACCGAGACGGCATCAGCACGCTGCTCGCACTGATCTGCACGGAAGCGCCGCGCGAGATCGTGACCGTCGAAGGCAAGACGTATTACGTTTCGCTCGGGCCGCGCTGCTTGCCGCAAGGCGCGCCGACTTCGCCCGCGATCACGAACGCGCTGTGCCTGCGGCTCGACCGTCGGCTCGCGGGGTTGGCGAAGAAGTACGGTTGGCGCTACACCCGCTACGCGGACGACCTCACGTTCAGCCTGCCGATGGATCACAAGGGGCCGCCGAAGCTCGGCGCGATGATAGGTTGCGTGACTCGCATAGTTGCCGGAGAAGGTTTCGAGATCAAGCAGGAGAAGACCCGCGTTCACCGCACCGGCGGGCGACAGAGTGTAACCGGCCTCGTTGTGAACGGCGACGGTCCGCCCCGCACGACGCGCAAACTGCGCCGCCAACTTCGCAGCGCGATCCACAAGTTGAAGACGAACAAGCCGCTTCAGGAAGGCGAATCGCTAGCGCGTCTGACCGGCTACGCGGCGTTCGTGCACATGACGAATCAGGAGTTGGGCCGCAAGATGCTGGCCGACCTTCACGGCTTCGAGGGCGAGACGGAAGGCCCGACGTCTTAAGCCGCTTGCGGCTTCGCGGGGGACCGCACCTATTCGCTCGCGAAGCCGCAAGCGGCTGAGCAGAGTGCTGCGAGAAGGGTTTGCTTTGATACCTCCCACTCACTCTGAAGAGCGCTTTGTCGCGCGCTGTTCACTTGCTCGATGAGTTGGGTTGTGAAAGGCACCGCAGCGCCAGGCGAAGGTGGATTTCGCACAAGTCTGTGAACGATCCAGTCGGCGAGTTGCGGCACGTTCTCGCCTGTTGTTGCAGAAAGATGGATCGCACCGGGGATGTAGTTTGGCGGCCAGTCGAGAGACCGGTCTGCTTTATTCATCACCAGCACCCAACCCGTCGAGCGCGGCAGGTGAACGGCTGCTTCGGTTTTTTCGTCTGGGAAGATCACGTCGCGGCTCGAAGCGTCAAGTACCCAGATGACTAATTCGGCTGCTCTGAGAACACACAAAGCGTGTTCGATTCCCTCAGCTTCCAAACCTTCAGCATCACGCATTCCGGCGGTGTCGAGCAACTCGACCGGCCAGCCATCGAACGCAACTTGCACGCTGACCGCGTCGCGCGTTGTGCCTGCCACTTCGGATACCACGGAACGCTGATACCCCACGAGCGCGTTAATGAGGGAGCTTTTGCCGACATTCGGCGGACCCGCGACAACCACCTTCCACGGCTCAACGAGGTGCCGGCCGACGGTGTTCCCCAACTCCGCGAGGCGGTGCAGGGTTAACGCGGCTTCGCGCGGGTCGGTTTCGAGTAGCGTGAGGATGCGGCGGACTTCGCTCGCGAACGCACCGTTGAGTTGATCGAGGATGATGCCCGCAGTGCGGAACGTCGGGGCGCGTTGCAGCAACTCGAAACCCTCGTCCTTCGGACGAGGGTTTCGTTCTTCGACGCAGCCATTCGCCAAGAACTGATCCAGCACCCACTGTACGACGCGGCGCCCGCCGTGACAGTGAACTTCTACCACGACGCCGCAAGCGGCTAAGACAACTTCGTCGTTGCCGAGGCTCCCGAACCAGAAGCGATTTGTTTCTGGTGACTCCGGTAGCGGCTTCCCCGCGGGAGTGAACAGCTTTCTCGCCAATTCCCACGCACGCGGGCCGCGCACTTCGACTGTGGCAATCGCCCCGGTGCCGGGCGGCGTCAGCAGTGACACCACAGTGTCACTCACGGCAGTCCCTCCGCCGCGATTCGGATTCCTTCGAGCGTGAGTGTCGGCGTCGCTCGCGTGCCCTTGAACCGCGGTCCGAAGTTGAACGTACCGAGATCGCCCGCCGCGCCACCGGTCACGAACACCCACGGCGGTTCGGATTCGTTCGCGTAGTGGTTGACGAGGAGAATTGTTGCACCGACGATTGCTGCGCGGATGCCCGCGAGAATCGCGTCTTGCGTGTTCGCGCCCGGTGCGACGACCGTGGGCATTGTGTCGGCATCGACCAGCGGGAGCTTCGCGGTGTGCGCGTGAAGTGAGTAGGCCATTAGGCGCGGACCGGGGAAGATCACGCCGCCGTGGTACACCCCGGTTTCGTCGATGAAGTCGATGGTCGCGGCGGTGCCGACCGAGACCACAATCGCGGGATGCGGGTGCGCGATGCAGTGCGCCGCGAACGCGTTCAGCAACCGGTCGATGCCGACCTGCTCGGGGTGATCGACCGCGAAACTCAATGGTACGCCCGCGGAGTCGATGAACACCACATCGTCGCCGGTGTTCGCGGCCCACGTCTGGAACTGCTCGCTGACGGCAGGGTTCACGCTTGCGACCGCCCAGCGCGCCGATTCAGGAAGGCCCCACGTTGTGAGTTGTTCACCCCACAGACTCGGTTCATCGAGCGGGAGCGACACCATCTCCGCGACGCGACCACTCGCGCACCGGCCCCACTTCATTCGCGTGTTGCCGATGTCCACCACCACATCCGGCGTCACGGCTTGGCCTCATCCGAGGGCGTGATGTTATTCACCGAGGTCGTCTGGAAGTCTTCGGTGCGGATCACGGCTTCCATTGGGAACACTACCCGCGGTTTCTTCTCGGCAGCGGCTTCGGCTTCTTCGCGCTTGAGGTCCGCGATCATCTGTGTGACGCGACCGACAACCAACTGAAGCCCCTGTCCAGTGACGGCGGAGATGAGCAGCACTTCGCGCCCGAGTTCGGCGGCGAGGCGGTCGCGAACCTCATCGGCCCCGGTGAGTTCGGCTTTGCTCACGCAGACCACTTCCGGTTTGCCGTCGAGCGGGATCGCGTAGTCGTGCAGTTCCTTGCGGATCGCGTGGTAGTTGTGAACAGGGTCGGCGCCGTCCGTGGGGAACGGTTCGACCAGGTGAATCAGCACGCGCGTGCGCTCGACGTGGCGCAGGAATTCGTGACCCAAGCCCACGCCTTGCGCGGCGCCTTCGATGAGTCCTGGCAGGTCCGCGAGGACGAACCCGGGGTCGCCGGTGACGATGCCAAGGTTCGGGGACTTCGTGGTGAACGGGTACGACGCGATTTCCGGCGTGGCCCGCGACACGCGCGAGAGCAGCGTCGACTTGCCCGCGTTCGGGAATCCCACCAGCCCCGCGTCCGCGATCAACTTCAGTTCGAGCGAGATGTGTCTTTCTTCGCCCTCTTCGCCCGGCTCGAACTCGCGCGGTGCGCGATTGGTCGAACTCTTGAAATGGACGTTCCCGCGCCCGCCGCGACCGCCCTTCGCCACAATGACCTCATCGCCCGGGGCTACCAAGTCCTTCAGCACGTTCCCGCGATCGCGATCGCGGATCATGGTGCCTGGGGGCACGAGCAGCACGATGTCGATGGCGTCCTTGCCGGCGCACCGCGAGCCGCCGCCGGCTTCGCCGTTCTTGGCTTTCCAGTGCTTCTTCATCGTGAGACCGGCGAGGTTGTCCGCGTTCGGGTCGGCGCGCACGATGACGCTGCCGCCGTCACCGCCATCGCCACCGTCCGGCCCGCCCATCTGAATGAACTTCTCGCGCCGGAACGACGCGGCCCCGCGGCCACCGTCCCCGCCCTTTACGAATAACTCGACACGATCCACGAACATGGTTGTTTCCTGACGCTCGCCTTCGGCTTGCGGCTAACGAGACACAGACATTGTACCTACATCCGCTCGACAACACGAATGCCGAGCAAATCGAGCGCCTGCTTAATGACGCGCCCGACCAGATCGACCAGCAACAAGCGACTGTCTATCAATGCCGAAGTTCCGGCCTTCAGCACCGGGCAGTTCTCGAAGAACACGCTGTAACTCTTCGCCAGATCCCACAAATAACTGGTGATGATGTGGGGCGCATAGTCGGCCGCGGCGTTCTCGACCGCCTCCGGGAAGCGGAGCAGTTGAAGCGCCAGAGCGCGCTCCGCCGGGTGTGTGATTACCACCTTCGGCGGGTTCGTGCGGAAACATCCTTCATCGACTTCGCCTTTGCGGAAGATCGCGCGACAACGGGCGTAAGCGTACTGCATGTACGCGGCGGTGTTGCCGACCGTGTTCGTCATCTTGTCGAGGTCGAAGACGTAGTCGGTCGTGCGGTTCTGGCTCAGGTCCGCGTACTTCACCGCGCCGACGCCGACAACCTCCGCGATCACGCTTTTTTCGGCGGCGTCCAGATCCGTAATGTCGTGCCCGTGCGAACGGCGCTCAGCCGTGTTCGCTTCGTACTTCTGCAAACTGAGGCACGCCGCGTCGTCGAGCAGCGTCATTAGTTCGATCACGCCGCCCTTGCGGGTTTGGAACGGCTTGCGGTCCGTACCGAGCATCGAACCGAACTGCACGTGCTGGAACTCCACGCTTTCGTATCCCCAACGGCGAGCCTGCGCGAAGATCGTCTTGAAGTGGAGCGCCTGCGGTGCGCCCACGACGTAGAGCATCGTGTCTGGTTTCCATGTCTCGACGCGATGCTTGACCGTGGCGAGGTCGGTCGTCGTGTACGTGAACGCCCCGTCGCGTTTGCGGATGATCGCGGGCGGGTCTTCCTTTCCCTGCTCCTCTTCCGTTTGCGGAATGATGCCTTTTGCGTTGGGAATCACCACTGCGCCCTTGCTTTCAAAGGCGATTCCCTTCGCGAGCAGGTCGGCGACCACGCCCGGCAGCATCGGGTTGTAGAAGCTCTCACCGAGCGCGTGGTCGATCTTGACGCCGAGGCGTTCGTAGATCGGGCGCAGCATCTCCAGGCACGCGGGCATGAACGTCTGCCACAGCGCGACGTTCTCCGCGTCGTCCGCGTGCAGCTTCGATGTCTCTTCGCGGCACGCGGTCATGATCGCGTCGTTACCCGCGCCGTCCTCGTCTTCGCCCTCAGCGATCTTCGCCATGTTGCGAACGTGGAGGTACAGTCTCGCGAGTTCGCGCACCGGGTCGGCCTGGAATGCCGGGTCGTCACGGAAGTTCTTGTAGCCGTACAACAGGATGCCGAACTGTGTGCCCCAATCACCGAGGTGGTTATCTCCGACGACGGTATGACCCAGTAACCGCAGGATGCGAACAAGCGCGTCGCCGATGATCGTGCTGCGCAAGTGGCCCACGTGAAGCGGCTTCGCCACGTTCGGACCGCTCAGGTCGATCACGAAGGTACGTGGCTTCGCGGCCGGTTCGACGCCCAACTTCGGGGCGGTTGCGATGCCTTGCACCGCTTTCGCGAGGAACTCGGACTTCAATCGCAGGTTGATGAACCCCGGACCCGCGACCGTTGGCGGTTCCAGGATGTCGTTCGCGGAGATCGCGGCGATGATCGCCTTCGCCACGTCCGGGGGCTTCTGGCCCGCGGCGCGGTTCGCCATCGCCATCGCCATGTTCGCCTGGTAGTCACCGTGGTCCGCGTTTGAAGACGGCTTGATCGCGCCCAAGTAATCCGGCACCTTCGCCGGGTCCGGTGCCAGCGCGGTTAGTGCTGGCTCGAAGAGCGAACGAAGTTGCGTCAGCAGGTTCATGGAAGGTAGCTCGAAGGTCTCAGCAAAAGCGACTGTCGGCCAGAACTGGCACCCCAATGGGAGGCGCAGTCTGGCCGACAGGTTCGTTATAGGCGCGGCCCCGCTGGGGCCGACGCTAAACTTCTTCTGGGTCGTCCCAGAAGCCCTTTACTCTTCGTTTTCCCAGTCCACCTTCGGCGCGTCTGCCCACAGCTCTTCGAGCTTGTAGTAGTCGCGGGTGTCCGAGTCGAACACGTGAATCATGATGTCTCCGTAGTCCTGCACGATCCACTTACTCGCCTCATACCCCTCGATGCCGATGCGGATGTCGCCCTCGGCGCGGAGTGCGGCGTCCGTTTCCTCCGCCAGAGTGTGAATCTGGCGGCGGCTGGTGCCGGTGGCGATGATGAAGTAGTCGAACAGAGGGGTGCACGGACGCATGTCCAGCACCAAGATGTCGCGTCCCTTGTTGTCGGCGACGATCTTCGCCGCGACACAGGCCCGGTGAAGGGCACTGCTCAGGGGAGGGGCGGGTTGCGGGGTCGACACCAAGCTCACCGTGCTCAACGTGGCGGTGTTCAAGTGACCTCCTTCAGGGCATGGGTGTTGCCTCCGGAGGTTCAGGGTGCCGCGTGCAACTGGGTGTGAAATGCACCGTTGTCGTGGGCCTTCCTCCGGGGTCGATCGACGACCGAGCCATGCCGGCTGATGCGTGGTGCGGGACGTCCGCACCTTCTAAAGGTATCATCAGCCGGGTTGTGTCACGCGTCAAGCAACATGGCCTCGATTCCCTCAACACGGCGCGTCAGGCGCGCCACAGCCCTTATTTCTGACCCTCGGCCCTCACGCGGCCTTCAAATTCGCATGCCGAACACTTGGCGGGACTGACACGGCACCCTACTCGCAGGTTCGTTGTTTCCGCTTCATTCACAACCGGGACACGAATCCGTATCCTGAGCGCTAACTTTCCCTAACGTCCCCGGACCTCACACCATGAGTCGCCGCGTTCTGGTCGCCCCAACCCCGCTTCGCGAGATCGAGTTCACCTACGGGCCAATCCTACGGGGAGCGGGCTATACTATTGAATACCCACCTCGCGACAACTTACTAACTGAACAACAAATGAGCGTCAAGGAACTGCTCACGCAGTTGCCTGGGTGCCTCGCGACCCTCGCCGGAAGCGAGCCGTACACGCGCGAAGTTATCGCGAAGGCCGCCGCGGCGGGGCTAAAAGTCATCGCGCGCGCCGGAGTTGGTTACGATGCGGTGGATCTACAAGCGGCCACCGATTGCGGCGTCGCGGTGTGCTTCGCGCCCGGCACGAACCAGGACGCGGTCGCCGAACACGCCTTCATGCTCCTGCTCGCGCTCACCCGCAAACTACGCGAACAGGACACCGAGATTCGCGCCGGGATGTGGCCTCGCCGGGCGGTTGGGAACCTTCGCGGCAAAACGCTCGGTCTCGTCGGCATGGGCCGCATCGGCAAAGCGGTCGCGAAGCGCGCAATTCCGTTCAACATGAACGTGATCGCCACCGAAATCGCGCCCGACCACGAGTTCATGAAGGCGCACAACGTCACGCTTGTGCCGCTCGACGAACTCCTGAAGCAGTCGGACATCGTCACACTACACGTCCCGAAAACACCGCTCACGAAGAACCTCATCAACAAAGACACGCTCGCGCTCATGAAGCCAACCGCGTTCGTGATCAACACATCTCGTGGCGGTGTGGTTCACGAGAAGGATCTGTACGACGCGTTGACAACCAACAAGATCGCGGCCGCGGGATTGGACGTGTACGAAACCGAACCACCGGGAGCGAACCCGCTGTTCACACTGGACAACATCATCCTGACCGCGCACACGGCCGGCGTGGATCAGCAGTCCCGCCAGGACATGGCCCGGCTCCCCGCGAACGCGATCGTGAAGCTCCTCGCGGGCGAATGGCCGGCAGACTGGATCGTGAACCCGCAAGTCAAAGAGAGGTTCTTCTCGCGTGCGTAATTAGGGCGAGCGCTGCTAATGCCCGGAGATGTAATCGAGATCGAGAAATTGGTGGTACGGTACCGCGGGAAATCGGCCCTCGATGGGCTGCACCTGCGCGTGCCGCGCGGCTCCGTTTACGCCTTCCTCGGCGACAACGGCGCGGGCAAAACCACCACGATGAAAATCCTCACCGGACAGTCGCCCCCCGACACAGGCCGGGCGACCATTCTGGGCCTTGACTGCTGGGCGAAGGCGACCCAACTGCGGTACCGTGTCGGGTACATGCCGGAACGCCCGCGATTCTACGACTGGATGAGCGTGAGCGATATCGGCTGGTTCGCGGCCGCGTTCCACAAGCCGGGGTTTTTAGAGCGTTATCGCGAATGGGCGGGCAAACTCGGCCTCGATTCCGCGAAACGCCTAAAAGACCTGTCGAAGGGCGGGTACGCGCGGGTCGGGCTGGCGCTGGCACTGGCCCCAGACCCGGAAGTGTTGCTCCTCGACGAACCAACTTCCGGGCTTGACCTGCTCACGCGTCGCGAGTTCCTCACGAGCCTCGCGGATCTCGCCACAAACGGACGCACGGTATTCATCACGTCTCACTCGATCGCCGAACTGGAACGCGCCTGCACGCACGTCGGTCTGATCCGCGACGGGCAGATGATTCTCTCGGCCCCATTGGAAGAGGTGCGGAAGAAAGTGCGCCGGTTCAGCCTCCGGTTCACGGATAGCCCGCCGGACCCGACTGGACTGGGAACGATTCTGGAGCGATACGGCACTGGCCACTACTGGCAGGTACTCGTGAAAGACCCAAACCCTGACGCGGTCGCGGCGTTGCGTAAGCGTACCGACGTGTCCGACTTCGAGGACGTGTCGGTGTCGCTGGAAGAGGTGTACGCCGGGCTGATGGCGAAATCCGCTTCCGAAAACGGCTCGCTACCGATGGTGCGGCGAGTTGGGGAATAGTCACGCGTCTTGAGTGGCAAGCCAGAGACGTACGACGAACACAGTCTTCAACTCGCGACTCGCGACTCCGTGCGAGGAAAAACCGTGATCCGCGCCGTGGTGTGGAAGGAGTTCCGCGAGCAGTGGCTCATCGCGCTCACATTGGTTGTGCTGGGCGGTGGCCTGCTCGTCGGTACCGCCACGCTGGGCGACCCGCCGACGCCGGGCGCGAACGCGACCGATGTCATCAAGTCGCTTGGGCTTGGGCGATTGGCAACACTGATGCTCGTGGTCACAGCCGGGATGGTGTGCGGGGGCGCGCTGTTCGCGGCCGAGCGCGAAGCGGGTACGCTCACGTTTCTGGAGGTGCTGCCGGCCGCGCGGTGGTCGCTGTGGAGGGCGAAACTCCTGGCGGGTGTTGCGCTGGCGCTCGCCCAGGCGTGCGTGCTGCTGGCGTTCGCGGCGACGCTGGGCCTCGCCGACCGACCGTTCGCCACGCGACTCCTGATGTATGGGCTGCTCGCCTTCGCGTGGGGCACACTGGGGTCCACACTCGCGCGGACCACGCTTGGCTCAGTGGGAATCGCGATCCCGGCCGCGACGCTCGCGACGTTTGGTTTCCTGTTCCCGATCTGCCTCGTCTTCGCGCCGCCCGGCTCGAACTACCCTCGCCCGCTCGGCTGGCTCGTGTTCGAGGCGCTCATGCTGGTCGCGCCACTCGCGGCATCGGGCTGGTGGTTCACGGCGCCCGACCGGGCGCGCGCGACAGGGCACGACCGCGCGGCTTCCGGCCCGCGCGTGCTGGTGTGGCTCGCTCTGCGGCAACTCCGGATCACCGGTCTAGTGCTATCGGCGTTTGCGCTCGCGTTCGGGTTTTCGCTCTTGGCGCCCGACACGCGGGTCGTATTCGTGTGGCCGGCGCTGGCGCTGGCCGCGGGCACGCTGGCCGGGGTGACCGCGTTCGGGGACGAACAGTCGAACCGGACCGCGGCGTTCTGGGCAGAAGGGCGGCTCCCGGTCGGACGGGCGTGGGCGGCGAAGATCGGGGTGCATCTGGTTCTCGTCGGCTGGCTGCTCTTGCTCCTTGCTCTACCGTCGGCGGTTCGCTCGCAGTTTGAGGTGCAACCGCGGTTCAGTTACGGACGCAGTACGTTCGCCGTGATCTTCCGCGACCGGCTATTCGACGAACTCGGGCCACAGTCGTGGAAGTACCTGCTGGTTCCCGCGGCGTACGGATTCGCGGCCGGGCACGTGTGCGGGATGCTGTTCCGCAAACTGATCGTCGCGTGCGGAGTCGCGGTGATGGTAGGGGGGTGCCTGGCCGCGCTGTGGGGACCATCGCTGCTGGGAGGCGGGTTGCGGCACTGGCAGGTGTGGCTCCCGGCCGCGGTGCTGCTCCTGACCGGGCGGTTCGTCGTCCGGTCGTGGGCTTGCGGGCGCGTCACCCACCGCGGCCCGCTGTTGCACCTCGCGGGCGGAACTGGTGCTGCGATCCTCGTCCTTGCGATGGGCCTCGGCTACCGGGTTCTGGAGGTACCCGATCTCCCCGACGCGGAAGACGACATCGCGTATGTCGATGCCCTGACGAAGTACGACGAGAACCTGAGTGGACGCGAATTCCGCAGCGCGACCGAGCGGTACGCGAGAACCGCGACTTCCGTCGCGCAGGAACCTGAACGCCAGGCCGACGCACGCCAACGCCCACGCCTCGACGAGCGACTGGACCTTGTACTCCGGCAGGGGTGGCCGCTTGCCCGGTCATTCCGGTTCCCGCTCTGGAAGGGGTTCCAAACGGAACTCGTATTCCAGCATCGGTGGCCGGTCTCCGATCCAGACCTCGCGTCGTGGCTAGACGGTGTGTACTCCGATGCGCACGTCGCCCCCGATGAATCGCACTGGTACGCGATAGCCACAACCGCCGGAACCAAGCCCGTGGGTATATTCGAGTTGCCCCAACTGTTCAACAATGTGGCGATGACTGCGGTGAGCCTCGAGAACGCGCGCCGGATGGCGATCGTGCTGCTGGTTCGCTCGCTCCAACAGCAAGCGGCCGGCGATTCCGGCGCGTTCGCGCCCGCGTTCCGCACGGTCCTGGCTCTGGCCCAAAACCTGCGGAACGGATCCGGCGTGATGGCGTTGCTCGCCGGAATCGAGGTCGAACGCTACGCCTTTCTCGCTGCGGACCGGTGGCTGGAACGCGACACCGGCTCCGCGGACCCGCTCCGCGCCTTGGTGCGCGAGATCGAGCGGCGCGATGTCCACGGCGATCTGGACACGCTCCCGCACTACCTCGCGGACCGGTACAGACTGCGCGAACAGATGCGGGCGCCGGGGTCATGGCTGTCAGCCAACCTGACCCCGGTCGGCGGAACCGAAGAACAAATCGCGGGGGAGGTGGATCTGGTCGCGTTCGCCTGGACCGTGTCGTGGGAACGCGAACGCACCCGCCGGTTGCTCGGTCTGGGGTTCGAGCAGGGGGCCAGCGGTCCCGTCGCCGAGCGAGCCGGGGTCGTTAGCGGGCGTCCAGGGTCCGGAATGCTTCTCACCCGAAACCGGTCAGTTGGCGACCTGGTCGAGAACGACCGAAACTTGCGCGCGCAACGCCGGGCGATGATCCTGAAACTCGCTGTGCGCGCGTACCAGACAGACCGGAGGTCCGCGCCAGTGGCGCTCGCGGACCTCGTCGCGGGCGGGTACCTCGGAGTGGTCCCGGCCGATCCTTATCACGAAGAGCAGCGGCCGTTCGGCTACCGCGTGTCCGCGGGGGAGAACCTGCGCGGCACGCGACTGAGCGGCCCGGGGCGCCTGGGCGATGAGGTTCAATTCCCGATCAAGCGAGGGCAGATTCTGGTCTGGAGCGTCGGGACCGACCGCAAGGATCAGGGCGGCCGGGTCGCGCCGGGCGGTTCGCGGGCGGAAGACCTCGTGTTCCTCGTACCGATGTTCCCCGCGTTGCCGAGGTAGCGATCGGCAGGACAGAGAGCAGGGGCCAGAGTCCTGTTCAGCGTTGGACCCGCAGGGGCCAGAGGCTTCTCGAATCGAGAACGTTCCACGCCCCTTCGGGTCGAACGCTAAACAAGACTCTGGCTTCTCTCCTCTATCCTCGACCTCACTCCACGAAAATGAACTCCTTCGCGTTGAGCAGGACATGCGCGAGGTCGGCCCACGCCTTCGACTGACGTGGCTCCCCGTACTCCTTCACCTGCTCCAGAATGAACACGGTCGCGGTGGCGAGTTCATCCTTCGTTGGCTCGCGCCCGAACGCGGTCGCGTACATCTGCCGCACGCGCTCCGCGGGCATCAGGTTCGGTGCCGCTAGCACGCGCTTCGCCCACAGTTCCGCTTGCTGAATCACGAACGGGTTGTTCAGCATCACAAGCGCTTGCGCCGGTACGTTGGACACGGTGCGCCGGCCGATCGTGGTGAACGGCGTCGGGTAGTCGAACGCAGTGAACATCGGGCTAATGAAGTTGCGGCGCACCTGAAGATAGACGCTGCGCCGGCCGTCGCCGTCGAGCGCCCCCGACGCCGGGCGACCGCGGCCGACCTGATGGTCGGTGAGGTGCGGCAGTACGCCCGGTCCTTCCATCTTCGGGTCGAGCCGCCCGCTGACCCCGAGGATGCTGTCGCGGATCGCTTCGGCTTCGAGGCGTTTCACGTTCTGGCGGTGCAGCAACTTGTTCTGCGGGTCCGCGATCACCGCCTTCGCGGTCTGGTCGGGCGTCGCCCGGCTCGATTGTCGGTACGCAGTGGAAAGCATCATAAGCCGGTGCATCGCCTTGATGCTCCACTTCTTCTCGACCATCTCAGTCGCCAACCAGTCGAGCAGTTCCGGGTGCGTGGGGAGTTGCCCTTGAAGGCCGAAGTCGTCGGGGCTGCGGACGATGCCTTCGCCGAAGTGGTGCTTCCAGAGTCGGTTCACGATGACACGCGCGACGAGTGGGTTCGCCGGGTCGGTGACGGTGCGCGCGAGTTCGAGGCGCCCGCTGCCGAACCCAGTGAACACCGGCTTGCCGAACGCTTCCAGCGTGGCGCGGGGTGCCTCGATGCCGGGGTTCTTGTGGCTTCCGCGGATGAACACACGCTCGTTGACACCGGCTCCGTCGGTCATCGTCGGGGCGCGTCGCGGGTCGGGGATCTTCGCCTCGAGTTCACGTGCCCGGGCGACGAGTTTCTCCGCCTCTGCCTTGGTGTTCGCGGGCAGATCCGGCGTTTGCGCTTTCGCGCCCGGTTCGCCCGGTGGCGGCGTGTCTGCGAACCAGGCTTCCGCAATCGCGACCCAACCCGGTCCGTCGTCGAGCAGTTCGAGGTACGCGGGTTGACCCTTCCACATCCGGAGATCGAAGGTCATCCACTTGAGTTCTTCGCCGTGGTTTATGCCCTGCGCGAGACCACCGTAGATTGGGTTCTGAATCAGTTGAAGGCCGTTTAGCACGAGTCGCGCGCGTGCGCTCTGCCCAGCGACGCGGATCGCGAGGTATGGCTTCTCGACCGTGAAAGTGGGCGAGCGGATCGCGCCCATGAGCTTGCGCGCGTCTAGCCCGCTGTGCGGGAAGCCGTCGCTGGTTTCCGGGAATGCTAGCCCGTCCGCGAACCACCGCTTGCGCCAGTCACCACCGAACCGGTCGAACTCGATAGCCTTTTCTCGCCATGCGACGCCTTGAGGCGAGCGCGCGGCCTCAGGTTGTTTCACTCTTCCCAGGACGCGATCCAACTCCGCCCGGGTGCCTCGCAACTCCTCAAGAATCTTCCGCGTGGGTGCCGGGTCGCTCACGTCGGCGCGGTTGAATCGCGAGCTGCTCAGCACGCCGAACAACGCGTAGTAGTCTTTCGTCGCGATTGGATCGAACTTGTGGTCGTGGCACCGCGCGCAACTGACCGTGAGGCCGAACACCGCCTTGCCGAACACGTCAATCTGGTTGTCGACGCGGTCGGCGTACTCCGCACGCGAATCGACTGGCGAGTGCTTCGCTTCGCCGAGCCACCAGAAGCCGGTTGCGAGGAGAGCCTCATTTGTGCCGTCGCGCGCGCGACGCGGCGTGGGTAAGAGGTCGCCCGCGATGTGTTCCGTCAGGAACCGGTCGAACGGCACGTCCGCGTTAAAGGCGCGAACGACGTAGTCGCGGTAGCGCCACGCGTCGGCAATCTCGAAGTCGAACTCGTGACCGTGCGTTTCGGCGTATCGCACGAGGTCGAGCCAGTGCCGGCCCCACCGCTCGCCGTACTGCGGCGAGGCGAGCAGTTTCTCGACCACTTTCTCGTAAGCGTCCGCAGCGTCGTCCTTCAAGAAGGCGTCGATGTCCGCGGGTGTTGGAGGCAACCCGATCAGATCGAAGTAGACGCGGCGCAACAGGGTCCGCTTGTCCGCGGGGGAAGCGAACGTCAGCCCTTCCTTTTCAAGTCGCGCGAGCAAGAACCGGTCGATGGGGTGCGTGCTCGCCTTCGGCTCGCGGCTAACCGGGATTGAAGGACGCTTGATCGGCGCGAACGACCAGTGCGCTTTCGCTCGCGCATGCAAGTCGAACTTCGCACCGACACCAACCGCCCCGGCGCCATCGTTGGGCCACGGTGCGCCACCCTTCACCCACTCTGTTAGCGTGGCGATGTCTTCGTCCGCGAGCTTGCCCTTCGGCGGCATCTTGATTTCGCTCGCGTAGCCGATGAGCGTGACGAGCCGGCTTTTGGCTGGATCGCCAGCGACGACCGCGTTGCCGCTTTCGCCGCCCTTCGCGAACTCGGCTTTCGCGTCGAGCCGTAACCGACCCTTTTGCACCTTCGCGTCGTGGCACTTGACGCAGTTCGCGACCAGAATGGGCCGCACCTTCTTCTCGAAGTAATCGTTGTCCACCGGTTCCGCGGCGCGGCTGAGCGCACCGGAAGTCAACAAAACGAAGACCGCGAACGTTGGGAATCGCATGAGGCTGGCTCGTGATCGAATGGCGGGAGGCGGGGCGCATCTATCTTGCCCGACTCGCGGGCCGGGTTCAACCCGTCAAAGCGGTTTCGCGTTGAAGAGATGCTGTGGCAATCGCGTGTCGTTCCCTCACGTCTTGAGCTGGCGCCTCGCGCCACGCAGTCTGTGAGGTGTGCTTTTCCCCTCGTATCCGCATGTTGACAACTGTAGGGAAGAGTGCAGAGACGTTCCGGTTCCGCCCCAGTCCTTCGAGGAGGTGCGTCATGTTTCGTGCGTTTGGTGCGATTGCCACGTTCGCGTTGGTCGCCGGGTTGGTCGTGGCTCAGGACGAGATCCGTCGCGGGACCGTGAAGTCCACCGATGCCGCGAAGGGCACGGTGACGATCACCGTGGGCGGCAAGGACGAAACCTTCACGGTCACCGGCGGCACTCGCGTGATGGGCGCCGACGGCAAGGTGATCGCAAAACCGTTCGAGGACAAGGGGCTGTCGCCGGGGTCGGCTGTGATGTTCAAGGCCGACAAGGACGGCAAAGGGCTTGTCGGACTGAAGTTCGGAGCCGGGAACCAACCGCCGGCCCCGAAGTTCGACGCATCCAAACTGAAGCCGCTCACCGGGATGGGCACGGAGAAGTACCAGGGGCACGACGGCGGGTTGTACGCGGGCGGCAAGAACGAGCGCCCGAAGGAACACGACGACGCCGGTCTTGCGCTCGCGAAGGCTATCCGACCGCTCGACGCGGACGGCAAACCCGCGAACACCGGCAAAGTGGTGATGCTCGCGGTCGGGATGAGCAACGCGACCCAGGCGTTCTCGACGTTCAAGAGGACCGCCGACGCCGACAAGGAGAAGCACCCCGACCTCATACTCGTGGACGGCGCACAGGGCGGGATGACCGCGGCCCGCATCAAAGACCCCAACGACAAGGCCAGCGGCACGAAGTACTGGGAGGTGGTCGATCAGCGGTTGAAGGCCGGCGGCGTGACTCGCGAGCAGGTGCAAGTCGCGTGGATCAAGCAGGCCGACGCGGGGCCGAACCAGGGCTTCCCGAAGTACGCGGAGACGCTCCGCGACGAACTGCGGCAGATCGTTCAGGCCATGCACAAGCGATTCCCGAACCTGAAGATCGTGTACCTGTCGAGCCGCACCTACGGCGGGTACGCGACAACCGGACTCAACCCGGAGCCGTATGCCTTCGAGTCGGGGTTCTCGGTGCGGTGGCTGATCGAGGAACAAACGAAGGGCGACAAGGAACTGAACTTCGACCCGAAGAAGGGCGACGTGAAGGCACCGTACCTGCTCTGGGGTCCGTACCTGTGGGCCAACGGAACCACGAAGAACTCGGAAGGTCTCGCCTACGAACAATCGGACTACGGCAACGACGGCACTCACCCGTCGCCCGCGGGTCAGAAGAAGATCGCCGAGCACATGCTGAAGTTCTTCATGTCAGACGCGACCGCGAAGCCGTGGTTCATGAGACCGACGAAGGAGTGATGCCACATGCTCACCAAAAGAGGATGACGCGAAAACGTAGTGTCTCAGTTTGTGGTGCAGGCTGCCCGCGTGCACCACAAACTGAGACACTCCAGTGAAAGAACGCGCTTGACCAAGATCCGATAGATCGCGGACAATAGCGCGGAGTCGTAGTCGATTCCCTAAAATGTTCTCCTCACAAGAATCGCACGGTTCTGGACACCTGCCCCGCCTCGCGCTCACCTGCTGCTCACCGATCTGTCGGAGCGATCCATGCGACGCGCTCGTTCCTTCACACATCTTTGTTTTCTTGCGGGTCCGGCCGCGTCGTTCGCACTGATTCTGTTGGCGGCTTTCGCGCTGCTTGCCCAAGAGAAGCCCGATAGCGGAAAGTCCGCTCCCGCAGGTACACCGGCCGAATCGCCGTCGTTTACTCGCGAAGTCGTGCCCGTCCTGAGCCGACTCGGTTGCAACGCCGGTGGCTCGTGTCACGGGATCGTGAAGGGGCAGGAAGGCTTCCGGCTCTCCCTGTTCGGCGCGCAACCGGCGGATGACTTTGCGCGACTGACGCGGGAATTCGGCGGACGGCGGCTCGACTCCAACCGGCCCGACAGCAGTCTCATTTTGATGAAGGCGACCGGGCAGGTTCCGCACGGCGGCGGCAAGCGAACCGAAATCGGGAGCCGCGACTACCAGATTCTGCGAGGGTGGATCGCGAGCGGCGGGCGGTTGGATGATGCCGCGAAGGCGCGTGTCACGCGATTGGTCGTTAGCCCGGCGGAACTGATCCTGAAGGTCGGTGAGTCGGGGCGATTGAAGATCACCGCGACCTACGCCGACGGCACGACCGCAGACGTGACCCACCTCTGCCGTCACGAGACGAACGATGCGGAAGTCGCGACCATCGACGCGTCTGGGACTGTTCAGGGCCGGCGCGTGGGCGACACGGTTGCCATCATCCGGTATGGCGCCGAACCGGTGCTCGCGAACCTGCTCGTTGTGCCGAAGGAGACGCGGAACGCGTTCCCCGACGTGAAGGCTCACAACTTCATCGACGAGCAGGTTCTCGCCAAACTGCGCGCGATGGACCTTCCGCCCGCGGCGCTCTGCGACGACGCCACGTTCCTCCGCCGGCTGTACCTCGACGTGACCGGCTTTCTACCACCACCCGAGGAAGTGCGGACGTTTCTCGCGGACAAGGCCGCCGACAAGCGGAACAAGAAGATCGACGAGGTACTCGGCAAACCGGGGTACGCCGAAATCTGGGCCGCGAAGTTCAGCGATCTCATCAAGCCGGTCGAGCGCGGCAACGACGGCAGCAACAACCTCGTCGGCGGGCAGGTGCTGCGTATCCGGTTCTATGAGTGGCTGCGAGCGCGCCTGGAAGAGAACACCCGATACGACCAGTTGGTTGAGCGAGTCTTCGTTTCGAGCAGCGTGGAAGGCCGGCCCGTTGAGGAGTGGATCAAGGAGTTTCAGGCGCTCCGCGAGGAGCCAACCAAGAAGAAGGACAAGACGCCAGGCACCAGCCCGCTGCTCTCGGTCTACAACCAACGGAAGACGCTCGACCTGTACTGGGAGCGAGACGGAGCCACGGGTGTCACCGGTGCGATGCAGTTCGCCCACGCCTTCCTCGGACTGCGACTCCAGTGCGCACAGTGCCACCGACACCCCTACGACACTTGGCAGCAAGACGACCTGCTCAGCTTCGCCAACTTCTTCACCGCGGTGAACACCGGCGGGTCGCGGAAGAACAGCCCGGAGGTCGAAGCCTACAAGGAGAAACTCCAGCCTGAACTGAAAGCGTGGGCCGAGGAACTCAAGAAACTGAGCACGTCGAAGGACGCGGCCGACAAGAAGAAGGCATCGGAACTGCAAGCGAAGATCGCGGCGACTCAGGCGCCATTCGCAACCGAGGTCGCACCGCTGAACGGCGCGCCGGTCGGGTCGGTGCGCGTGACAAGCCCACTGGGGTCACAAGCGTCGAGCGTGACCCGACTCTTGGGCGACAAGGCCCCTGCTGAACTGGCACCCGGTCAGGACCGGCGGAAACAGGTGATGGAGTGGCTTCGCAAGCCCGACAACCCATATTTCGCACGGGCGATCGTGAACCGCGTGTGGGAGCATTACATGGGTCGCGGGCTGGTGGATCCGGCGGACAACCTCTCGCCTCTGAATCCGTCGTCGCACCCCGTCTTGCTCGACACGTTGTCGCGAGACTTCATCAAGAGCGGTTACGATCTGAAGTGGCTGCACCGCACGATCCTCCAGAGCCGGACCTATCAGCAGAGTCACGAGGCCGCGAAAGCGAGCGCACGCGACACCCGCAACTACGCGCGGTTCCAACTCCGCCGGTTGCCTGGCGAGGTGATTCTCGACGTGGTGAATCAGGCGACCGGCGCGAAGGAGAAGTACCCGGCGACGTGGATGTTCCGTGAAGGCGAACGCGCGGTACTCACTGCGGGCGTGATGGTAGATGTCTACAACTTCTACAACATCAACGACCCCTTCCGGTATCTCGTCTTCGGTCGGCAACTCCGACGCACCAACGTGCAGTGCGATTGCGAACAGGGGCGCGACGTATCCCTGCCGCAACTGCTGTTCATGGCCAATCACGAAGAAGTTCGTCGCAAGATCACCGCCGACGACGGCCGCGCCGCGTTGCTGGCTAACAACGACAAGTTGACCAACGAGCAGCGGATCGAAGAACTATTCCTGGCCGCACTCGGTCGGCTTCCGAGCGCTGACGAACTGAAGGCAGGGCTGGAGTACGTCAAATCGAGCATCACCCCGCGAAAGGGACTCGAAGACGTGCTCTGGAGTCTGGTGAATACGCGCGAGTTTCAGTTGAACTACTGACGAGCGAAGCCGCTTGCGGCTTAGCAACCCAAGGAGTCTCCCATGAAGCCCGGTTGCCGCGAGTACCATCGGTTCAGCCGCCGTGACGCTCTACGGGTCGGCGGCGCGACGTTCTTCGGCCTCACTGTGCCGCAGCTCCTGCGAGCACGTGAGGAGAGTCTGGCCGTCACACCTGCGAAGGCCAAGCAAGTGCTGCTGGTTTGGATGTACGGCGGGCCGTCGCAGATCGACATGTTCGACCTGAAGCCCGGCTCGAAAAAGGACGCGGTGCGACCGCTGTTCAAGCCGATCCAGACCGCGCTGCCGGGGCTTCACGTCAGCGAACTGCTACCGCGAATGGCCCGCATCGCGGACAAGTACACGGTGCTACGCTCGATGTGGGCCGGGTCGCTTCATTGGACCCACTCCGCCCTCGCGTACATGCTCTGCGGCAACCCACGAACGCCGAACACGCTCGCCTACCCGACGATGGGTTCGGTGGTCGCAAAGGTGAAGGGTGGACCAGCCGACATGCCCAACTACATCGCGCTGAACATGTTCCCCGCGAAGGGCGCCGATGGCGTACCCGGTGCCGGCGACTGCTTCCTCGGGGCCGCTTACGAACCGCTCGTGCTGCAACCCGACGCCAGCGCCAAAAACCCAATGGCCGAGATGCTCGTTGCCCCACACCTCGACGTGAAGACCTTCGAGCGGAAGACGAACCTGCTGAAAGCGTTCGACCAGAAACTGCGGAACATGGACCGGCTCGACCCGCTGGTCGAGGCGATGGACCAGCACCAGCAGAAGGCGTTCGACATGCTGCGGTCGCCGAAGATCCGCGAAGCGTTCAACCTCTCGAAACTCTCCCCGAAGGTGCTCGACCGCTACGGCCATTCCAAGCACCCCTACGGCGGCGGGGACCAGAACCAGAGCCTGCTCGTCGCACGCCGCCTGATCGAAGCCGGTGCGCCGTTCGTTCACGTCGATTACCAGAACTGGGACTGGCACGGGGCACCGGAGAACGTTTCGGGGCAGCCGAAACTGTTGCCGCAGTGGGACACGGGGATGTCCGCGCTGCTGGAAGACATGGACGATCGCGGGCTGCTGGAAAACACGATCGTCATCGCGATGGGCGAGCAGGGTCGCGGGCCGCTGGACCGGAATCACTGGAGCGGCACGCAGTTCGTGCTCCTGGCCGGTGGCGGGTTCGCTCGCGGGCGGGTCGTCGGTGCCACCGACGCTGACGGCATGAAGCAAACCGAGGACGAGTGCTTCCCAGAAGACCTGGCTGCGACCATCTACGGGCAACTCGGTATCGACCCGCACGCACAACTGATGGCCAACGGCGAACGCCCCGTTCGCATCGTGGACAAGGACAGTATCAAGGTAATCAAGAAAGTCCTGGCGTGAGCCGCGTAAAGCGGCTGCGGGTGACCCCGCGACCGCTTCTGTTTCAGGCGACCACACCGAACGTCAACCGCCCGCCCCCCAACCACCTTTCGGAGAATCCCTATGCGTTTGACAACGCTTACAGTCCGCACGGCACTTTTACCGCTCGCCTTCTTCGCCTTCGTGTCGGCCACCAGCGGCGCGGACGTGATCAAGAACGCCACCGTCGGCACACCAAAACTGAAGTCCATCGATGCCGTCAAGTTCGCCCCGGACGGGGTTCTCCTCATCGGGGATGGTCCGGGGGCGCAACTCGTCGCCGTGGACACCGGTGACGTGAAACCGATGCCGTGGAAGGCTGACGCGAAGACCGCGAAGATCGACGAGAAGCTCGCCGCACGGATCGGCGCGCAGGCGAAGGGCATCGAGATCCGCGGCATGGCCGTCAACCCGGCTTCGCACACCGCGTACTTCGTCGTTCGCAAACTGGATGACAGGAAGACGCTTCTGCTCACCATCGACGGGGCCGGCGCGGTGAGTGAGTACGCACTCGAAAAGGTGAAGCACGTCGTGATCCCGCTACCGAAGGGCGAGGCTGCCCCGGTGAGCCGCATCACCGACATCGCGTGGATGGGCGACCGGGTGCTGGTCGGGGCTGTGGCGAGCGAGGAGTTCGCGTCGAAGGTGTGTTCCATCCCCGCGCCGCTCGACCCGAAGGCCACCACGCTTGGGTTCAGCACCGAGACCTACCACGTCTCGCACAAGAAGTGGGAGACGCGTGCGCCGATGACCTCGCTGGTGCCATACGAGTCGAACGGGAAGAAGTACGTCGTCGGGGCGTTCGCCTGCACGCCGGTGGTGCGCTACCCGCTGGACGACGTGAAGGCCGGGGCGAAGGTCAAGGGCGAGAGCGTGATCGAACTCGGGTCCGGCAACCAACCCCGCACCATGATCGCGTACGAAAAAGGTGGCAAGTCCTTCGTGCTGATGAACACCTTCCGCTTCCACCACAAGAGCAAGCCGTTCGGGTGGAGTCCGTACGTAACGTTCCGCATGGAGTCGGGGCTGTTCGCGGAGAACGAGAAGTTGAACGACAAGGCGATTCTGCGGCTGACCGGCGACAAGCCGGCCACGGACAAGATCACGATCGTGGCAGAGTTCGAGGGAACGATCCACCTCGACAAGCTCGACAAGGAACGGGCGCTGGTCGTGAAAGAGGAGAAGGAAGGCGGGCTGACACTCGCCGCGATTCCGCTGCCGTGATCGTAGTGTGTCTCCGCTAAAGTGTCACGCGTTGGAGTGTCTTGTTCTTCGCCCTGAAGGGGCGGGACAACTTAGCCCAGGGCAAAGCCCTGGGTTGTCACGGCGTTTGATCTCCAGGCTGAAAGCCTGGGACAGGTGGCGTGTCGCACCCCTTCAGGGTGCAAAGTCACTGACGCACGAACCCCATGGCGTTGCCCTGGGCTGAGTTATCCCGCCCCTTCAGGGCGAAGAACAAGACACTCCAACGCGTGACACTTTAGCGTGGACGCACTACTTTGAAAGACCGCACATGTTGCACATCATTCTGTTCGTGTGCGTCTTCGCCGCGCCGGTCAGGGTCCAACCCGGGACGCACGCGGCGGAAGTCGCTGTGATCGCCCGGCTGCCCGGTGACGTCCCTGCGGGCAAGTTAACGCAGAACGACGGCGAGAAGTTGCTTCGCTTCGTGCTGGTTTCGGAAACCGGCGACGTGACCGGGCCGGCGATGCTCGGTTCCTACGAGCGGCGCGGCGACCTGCTCACGTTCACGCCACGGTTCCGACTCACGGCAGGTGAGCGCTACCTCGCTACACTGACCGTCGGGGCGACCACTTTCCGTGCCGAGTATCGTGTTCCCGCCAATCCACCTGCGAAGCCCGCGACCGTCGCGGCCGTTTATCCATCAGCGGATGAACTCCCCGCGAACCTGCTCAAGTTCTACCTGCATTTCTCGAAACCTATGCGCGAAGGTCCGGCGATCTTCGACCGAATCAAGCTCCTCGACGAGAAGGGCGAAGAGGTCGAAGACCCGTGGCGCCGCACCGAACTCTGGAACGAAGACGCCACCCGACTCACGGTGTGGATTCACCCCGGACGCATCAAAGAGGGAGTGAACCTACGGGACGAGATCGGCCCCGTACTGGAGCCGAACCGCCGGTACGTGCTCGTGCTGAGCGAGAAACTATTGGACGCGGACGGGCGACTGCTGGGCACGGTCTTCAAGAAGACATTCCGCACGACGGCTGTCGTGCGCTCCGCGCTCGAATTGAAGGACTGGAAACTCGACGTCCCAAAAGCCAACACGACTCAGTCGCTCGAGCTGCGATTCCCGCGACCGCTCGACCGCGCGCTGCTCGGCCGCTCACTCACAGTGCTCGACGCGAACGGCGAACTCGTCCCCGGTAAGGCAACCGTTGGCGAACGCGAACAGTCGTGGACGTTCCAACCAGATCGCCCCTGGAAAGTCGGTGACTACACACTCAGCGCCCACGAGAGTCTCGAAGACCTCGCGGGGAACACTCTCCTTCGGCCTTTCGATCTGGACCTGAAGTTGCCCGCGAAGAAGGAAGCGCCCCGGACGCTCCGGTTCCGCGTCGGATCGTGATACGGTCCGGCTACGCTGCGCGAGGTGTTACCAGGAAACCGGCGCGATCACTCTTTCTCCCCGGCCCGGACGATCCCGTTGAAGAACAGCTTGAACGTGCCGTGAGGTTGCGCCCGGAACAGCACGAGCGGGCCGTACAGCACCAGTCGACCTTTACCTACCTGTGCGTCCACTACCGCGACCCCGCCGATCAGGTGCTCCTGACCGAACGCCCACCCGCTCCGCAGTGGCGTCTTGTCGGCGAACCACGCGACCCGCGTTAGCCCTGCCTTCTCAGCGTTGACCGGAAGCCGGAACGTCGGGCTGTTCGAGAACACCACGTCCACCTCGTCCGCAAGTCCCCACGCAAGCGGGTGGGTGGAGTCCACCTTCGCGCGCAGCACCGACGGTGGAACGTAGAACTTGTCGCGGCCGATTGGCTTCTCTTTCCCGTCTGCGTCCATCGTCACGAGGTGGTTCTCCACTGGCAGGCCGAGTTGCTTGGCGAGCGCCGTCGAGTCGCCGATGGTGAGTATCGTGCCGCCGTCTTCAAGGAACTTCTTCAGTTGCGGGAGCGTCTTGGTGGTCGTTATGCTCCCGCGGCGCCCGCGGTAGTCGGCGGGAAGGGCAAGTTCGTCGATGACTCCGGGGTCCGCCCCTTTGCCTGTGCCGATCGCGCCGTCCACAAGAACGATCACGTCGAACTTCTCGCGCAGCCCACCACGGTCCAGTTCCGGTGGATAGACGACCTGGAACGGGAACTCGAATTGCTCGAACAGCCAGCGTGCCCAGCCCGACGGCATCGACCCGCCGTAGCGGTCCCACAGCGCGACCCGCACCGGCTTGAGCGTGACCGCTTCCTTGCCCGGCGCGCCCGGTGCACCGACGAACCGCGTGCCGAGTTGTTCCGCGATCTTCTCCAGGCGAGCGACGGTGTCGTCTTTCTTGGTGATGAAGAACATTCCGGCCGGATGTACCGTGCCCGCGACCGTGAACGGTTCCTTCAGTCGCCGTACCTCTTCGCCCGCGGCGAGCAGTTGGTTAACAGCGCGGAAAGCGTCGTTCGTGCGCGTGTGAAGGAAGAACCCGACCGCGTCCTTCGCGTCGAGTACCTTAGCGGGCGGAGGCAGCATCTCCTTGGTCACGTGCTCGAACGGTCCGGCAATGCCGTCGAGTACGCGGTCGAACTTCACACCCATCTGGAACGCGAGCGTGTAGCCCGCAGCGTCATAGGGCGGCGTTGGTGGCGCGCCGGGGTACGCGAAGTCGTCCGGGTGGTCTTGCGGTTCGAACATGTCGAGCACGTGCGAGCGGAACGCTTGCGCGCTCTTCACGACGTAGGAGCCGGCCGCGTACTTCTTCCCGCCGATCTCGAATGCGGCCGTCGCCCGGTGAACCTTCACGCCGGTCGCGATAAGGATGTTGACGAACTTCGTCACGGTGAGGAAATCCGGCTGGTCGACAGGGAGAACATACACGCGGGTGTCGCGTTTCGCCGGGTCGCGGAAGAACTTCTGGAACGCGCCCGCGCCGGTCTCGCCCTTTGCAGCTTGCACCATCTTCGGCGTCACGGTCCAGCTATCCTTGTGCCCGCGATCGGTCGCGTTCTTGCCCATCAACCAGATGTTGCGCAGAAGTTGCTCGCGGTGCCGCGAGGCGTAGTCGAGTACCGCTTTGTTCGCGGTAACGGAATAATCGACCGACTGGCGGAAGTGCCACTCCTGTGGCGCGATCGGTGCGAGGAAGTCGGCGCGGGGAAGTTGCATCGCGGGGTTGAATGGGATGCGTGTCGGCGTGGGGCTGCCGATCGTTTCCGTGAGCAGCCCGATCATGTTGTGGAAGTAGGAGGTGGTGCGGAGACCACCGTTGAACCACGTCGAGTAGCGGGCACCGGAGCGGGTTGTCGCGCCGGGCTTGTCCTCGACGAGGAACCGTTGCATCATCGCCGCGCCGAGCGCGTCGATGCCGCTGATCACGAGGGGATCGATGTTGTAGTTGAACGGGTCGCGGAACGGTGGGCAGAACAGCACGGTGCCGGGCGGGCCGGTCTGATGATGGTTGTACACCACCTGCGGATACCACTCGCGGTACATGACGCGGTTCATGTTCCGCGTCTCGGCCTGCGTGTTCGCGTAGAAGTCGCGGTTGTTGTCGTGACCGATGTACTTCTGATAGAGCCGCGGCAGTGACGCGAGCGACCGCTTCTTCGGGTCTTTCTCGCGCATGTACCAGTCGGAGCAGAGGTCCATCCCGTCCGGGTTCGCGTGAACGAAGAGTATCACCACGTCATCGAGTATGCGAAGCGTCTCGGCGTCGTTGGCGGAGAGCAACTGGTAGATGGTTTCGGCCATCGCTTGCGCGCACAGCACTTCGCTCGCGTGCAACCCGCCGTCGATCCACACAACCGCCTTGCCCTCGGCCGCGAGGTTCATGGCTTCGTCTGGTGTGACGCCGTCCGCGTTCGCGAGTTTGCCAGCGATCTCGCGGTAGCGGTCGAGTTTCTTGTGGTTTGCGAGCGAAGTGACGACCGCCATCAGTTGCGGGCGCCGCTCCGCAGTGGCGCCGATGTTGACTACCTTGAGCCGGTCGGATTCCTTCTCGAGTTTGGCGAGATACGCCGCGTACTGTTCGTAGTTCGCGAGACAGTAATCGTCACCGAGATTGAACCCAAAGTGCGTCTTCGGCGTGGTGACCCGCGGCGCGGCCGGTTGCGCGGCCGCGGGTTCGGTGTTCAGCAACCAAACCAAAGCGACCAGCCCAAAGCACGCGGCCAGCCGGCGAGTGAAGTGGTGGACCCCTCGCATGGAGATTCCTCAGCCGATGACGGGATTACGGTCCGGTGTACGAGGGTCGGGCCCGCGGCGTGCGGCTCGCGCAGTTCGCCGGCACCGTTCCTACTTCAACCCGCCCAAATACTTCAACGTCTCGCCCACTCCAACCACGTCCGCAAAGCGAGCCTGAATGTCGAACAGCGTCCACTCATGGGCGACCTCGGAGCGGTCCTGAACCGCTTCGCGGATGATCACCGGCTTCAGGTAGTTACTCTTCGCATCGACCGCGGTGGCACGCACGCACGCGCTCGTCGAACACCCGGTGATTAGAAGCGTGTCCACGCGATGCGCGATCAGGTGGCCGATCAGCGGCGTGCCAGCGAATGCGCTCGCGTGTTCCTTGTAGAGCACCAACTCGCCCGGTTCGGGGCGCACCCGTTCGTCGATCTCGCACGCGCGGCGGTCCCACTTGCGGAACTTCGGCGAGAAATCCGCGGCCGACTTGAACTGCGGGCGTTCGTCGTACGCCGACGTGGTGTAGTAGACGGGCACTCGCTTCGCGCGAACTACGGGTAACAGTTGGCGGATCGCCTCGATCGCGGGGTCGAGCCTCGCGGAACCGCCGGCATACGCGGGGTCTGTCCAACCGTAAGCCATGTCGATGACGACCAGAGCCGGACTTTCCCCAAAGCCAAACCGGTCCTGGAAGATGCCCCGTTCCTTGTAGTAGGCATCCACCGCACCCATCGCGGCCTGTAACCCTTCGAGCGAATTCATACGTGGCCCCCGAACCCGGTTGGTCCCAGACTATTGTGTTGGTTGTAACCACCGGCTCGCGTGAGTGCAACGCCCCAGAGAAAAGGAGCGAACGCAAACCGCAACGCGACGAGACGCGACTGAAGCGAAGGGCGCCGAAAATGGAACGGGCACCCTGACACCGCCACCAGGAACGGAGCCGGTAAAGACAATTCCGCACAAAGTCGCGTGGTTCGTTTCGCACTACCACCAGCAGCGGTCGGCGTCGAACTCCACCATGCCGTAGTTCTCCGGTGCCGCTGACGGAGCGCTCGCCTCGCGAGCCTGCTCGCGTTCGTACTCGCGACGGCCCTTCAGCCGTAACCACGCGTGCTCGACGAGACTCGTCGGGGCGGTCTCTTCGCGGTCTACCCGAAGGAAGTGTTCTTCCTCCGCGTTTGCCGGGCGCGCCAGCCCCGACGCGAGCGTCTCCAGCCGCGGGCCGTACCGCTCCAGAGCATTCACCTCGTTCGCGGGGAAAACAGACACGTCGCAGCCAAACGCGAACAGTACAGCGGTTGCGTGCTTCGGGGTTACTTTCGCCACGGCTATTACTCCACGGTCCCACAGAGTTGAAGGGACAGCGTGAATTGTTCAGATGTTCGCGCGGGAAGTCAATTCGCTGGCAGTGGCTTTCAAAGTAGTAGGCACACTCCGTGCGCCATGGCTCGGCGAGCGAGAATCGCTCGGCGTTCGGCAGGGTCGCGGCGACGGCACACGGAGTGTGCCTACTACTTTGAATCACATGTGAAAGTGGCAGTTCGCGTTCTCGCACGTGTCCGGTAGCGATGGGCGCCAAGATGCTTCCGCATGATGTCGCGGAGCCAGAGCTAGCCGCGAAGGGAATACGCCGGTCTATCAACCGCCCTTCGCAGGCTGACATCGGCCGCCCTCCGGGGCTAAAACCCAAGCCGCCCCCTGCCATCTGTACAACGATTCCTACTTTCACTTCAGCCGATCCAGGCCCATACCGGCGCGGATCGCTTTACCCTTCACCTTGAACTTCACCGTCAGTTGGTCGCCGCCCGTGATGCTGAACGCGACCGCGTCCTTCCCGGTGATCGGGCCGTCGCCGAATGCGTCCTTGAGCAACGCCTTGAGTTCATCAGGCTTCAGGTCGGGTTGGATCAGCGGCAGCAACTTCGCGATCGCAACATCACCCGACACGACCGGCACCGGCACCGCCTTCGCCTTCAGCCCTTTGCGAATCGCGTCGCCACTCGACTCGATGCTGAACGCGACATGTCCGTCAGAGATCGCCAGCCACACCGAGTTCTTCACACCGAAGATCTTCTCGAGCTTCTCGTCCGTCTGCTTCAGCACGATTTGGTGCAGGTTGAAGTCGCCGATCTTCTCCACGTCGAACTTGAACTCAACGAAGTCCGCGACGAACACTCCGTAGTCCTCCACGGCCTTCTTCACGAACTTCTCGATGCCCTTCCCCTCCTTCACCGCGAGTGCGGCGAGTAGGTGGTAGTGGCCCTTCGTGTTCGGTCCGTACAGCGCCGCCGCCGCGTCGAGTTCGCCGCCCTTGAGCGTCGGGCCGATCGCATTGACAAGCGCCTTCAGCACGTCCTGCTGGTCGTTCGGGGCGTTCTTCACCGCGTCCGCGAGCAAGGCGTCGATGGCCGCAGCGTACTCCTTCTTGGTGCCGTCGGTGACGGCGAGTTTCGCGTTCACGCGGGCTGCGGCTCCGGGCGACGCGACAATGCCCGCGGGCAGACTCGTCTTGTTCCCGAGCGCCGTGAAGTTCTTCGCGGTGGCGGAACCACTCTTCGCGGCGATCGCGACTTCGGCTGTGATGTCGTCGGTCTTCGGGTCCGCGAACAGTTTCACGGACAGTTGCTTGCCATCGTCGGAAGTCCCCTTCACGCCGGACAGGAGCGTGTCGAAGATGAAGTTCTTGAGCTTCTTCTCCGCGGCGGTTTCGTTGTCCGCGTTCTTCTTGCGCTCGTCGTTGACCCCGAGTTCAAACTGACCGAACAGGAACGTGCGCAGGTCCGCCGGGATGCGGTCGATATGAACGATGATCGACGCGACCGAGCCGTCGTCCTTCGCGAAATACACCTTCGGCTGAACGAGCAACTTGGGGTCGAGATCTTTGGCCTTCTGTGAAACGTAGGCGTAACCGTTGGCGAACCGCAGGTGAACGTGTTCGACGGCCGGCACTGGCACCGCGACCTTGTGAGTGCCATCGTTGCCCTTCTCCGGCGCGAGGTTGTATTTGACCAGCGCAGCGAGGAAGGTCTTCTCGTCGGCGACAGGAATCATGATGACGAACGGGCTGGTCGCAACGTCTTTCTCCAGGGTCGCGTAGACGCCGATGGGCTTCTTGGGGTCGATGCCCTCGATGCCCTTTCCATCAGCGCTGAGGTTCTTGATGAGTTCGCGTGCCTGCTCGACCACGTTCTCTTTTCCGGCCAGGCCCGCGACGTACTCGAACTTGTCCACCAGATCGTTCACGGATCGCAGCCGTACTTCGACCGTGGGTTCGGTGACTTTGGGTTGCGCGGACGCGAGGCCGCTTGCGAAGAACGCGACCGCGAGCGCGGCCAGCCATCGGAATCGCATGGGTTATCTCCAGAGTGAGTGTGTCGCCAAGTCTACCCTTTGGCGCGGGGGAAAGTGTCAGCCGCGGGGAGAAATCCTAAAACCTCACAGTTAGCCGAAAGCCGAAGGCGAGCGCGCAAGTTTGGCGTGTGAGGAGCGACATGAGCCAGAAAACATGGGGCGGACGGTTCACGGGCAGCACGGATTCGCGCGTGGAAGCGTTCACGGAGTCTATCAGTTTCGACCGGCGACTGTACCGGCACGACATCATCGGGAGCCAGGCGCACGCGACAATGTTAGCCGAGGTGGGCCTGCTCACCGCGGCCGAAGCGACTCAGATCGTGACCGCGTTGGACGAAATCGGCGCGGACATCGAAGCGGACAAGATGGAATTCACCATCTCGCTGGAAGACATCCACACGCACATCGAGAAGGCGCTGATTGCGAAGTTGGGCGACACCGGGCGCAAGTTGCACACGGGCCGAAGCCGCAACGATCAGGTGGTCACGGACCTGAAACTCTGGACTCGCGACGCGATCGACGAACTCGATACGCTGCTTCTCGATCTGCAAAAGGCGTTCGTGGAATCGGCCGAGCGCGAACACGGCGTGGTGATCCCCGGTTACACGCACTTACAGCGCGCACAACCGGTGCTCGCGGCGCACTACTTCCTGGCGTACACCGAGAAGTTTCAGCGTGACCGCGAGCGATTCCGCGACTGCCGGACGCGACTCAACGTGCTCCCCCTCGGTGCCGCGGCGCTCGCGGGCACGTCGCTCCCAATCGACCGCGAATCGGTTCGCGCCAAACTCGGTTTCGATTCAGTCGCGCGTAACAGCCTCGACGTTTCCAGCGACCGCGACTTCGCGCTGGAGTTCGTGTTTACGCTCTCGCTCGTCGCGACGCACCTGAGCGGTTGGGCAGAGGAGTGGGTGATCTGGAGCACTACGGAGTTCAACTTCCTCGATCTGCCAGATGCGTTCTGCACCGGGTCGAGCATTATGCCGCACAAGAAAAACCCGGACGTGCTTGAACTCACTCGCGGCAAGAGCGGTCGCGTGATCGGCGCCTTGCAGCAGCTCTTCGTGCTGGTGAAGGGTTTGCCGCTGGCATACAACCGCGACCTTCAGGAAGACAAGACCGCGATATTCGACGCGTTCGACACGGTCGCGGGCTGCCTCGCGGTCGCGGCGCCACTGGTGCGCCAAACTAAGTTGCGGCGTGAAGTGATCGCGTCGCGTCTGGACGCGGGCTTCCTCGACGCGACCACTCTGATGGAATCGCTGATCGCGCGCGGCGTCCCAATGCGTTCGGCGCACGAAGTGGTAGGGAACCTGGTGCGCGAGTGCGAGCAGCGCAAGTGCCGGCTCGCGGACCTGCCCGACGCGATGTTCCCGGCGCCTGAGGTGAAGGCATCGCTGGGTGTGACGAACGCGCTGAGCGCGTTCAAGAGCTATGGCTCGACGGCCCCGGCGGAAGTCACGAAACAACTGGCGGAATGGAAAAATCGTCTCGGAATCTGAAGGGATACCATAGTGCTGTCTACCCCTGTGGGCCGCGTGCGCGCGGCGGGCCTCGTTGAAGGCGTTTCGGCGCTGCTGTTGTTCTTCGTCGCGATGCCGCTGAAATACGGCCCGCCAGCGGGGTCCGAAGTTTCGGTTCTCGGCAAGCAGGTCGTGTTCTGCGTCGGGGCGATCCACGGCGGACTGTTCATCCTCTACGCGCTCATCACGTTCATCGCGTGGGGCAAAGGCGCGATCACGTTCAAGTTCGTGGCCTACGCCGCGATCGCGTCTATCGTTCCGTTCGGCCCGTTCGTGATCGATCGCGTGTTGAAGCGCCACGAAGATCGCACGACGCCGGACACCGTTGAGGCACAGCGGTAGAATCTTCACGAACCGCTTTCAACCACGAGCATCACATGGACCACTTCGACTACCGCGACCGCACCCTGTTCTGCGAAGACGTGCCCGTTCCCGAACTCGCCGCGAAGTACGGCACGCCGCTCTACGTGTACTCGCAGCACGCGCTCGTTAGCCGCCTGAAGGAAGTGCAGACCGCGTTTGCGGAAGCCAAACCGGTCATCTGCTACAGCGTGAAGGCCAACGGCAACCTCTCGCTGTGCCGGCTCATGGGCCAACACGGGTCCGGGTTCGATGTCACCTCGCAGGGCGAGTTCCAGCGCGCGCTGAAAGCCGGGCCGTCTGGGTCGAAGATCGTGTTCGCGGGCGTCGGCAAGTCGGACGCGGAAATCGAGTTTGCGCTCAAGAACGATGTCTTCCTCTTCGACGTGGAGAGCGAACAGGAACTGCACGCGATCGGGGCCGTCGCGCAGAAACTCGGCGTGAAGGCAAACGTCGCACTTCGCGTGAACCCGGACCTGCCGCCGAAGACACATGTGAAGACCGACACCAGCGTGAAGGGCGTGAAGTTCGGCCTCGACATCGAAACCATTGTGGATGTCGCGAAGACCGTGGTCGGGCACCCAGGTCTCGCGGTAGTCGGGCTTCACATGCACCTCGGCTCGCCCATCCTGAAAGCCGACCCGTACCGGCAGGGGGCGGAAAAGGGCGTCACACTCATCAAGCAGTTCCGCGCGCAGGGCCACGACATCAAGTTCCTGAACATGGGCGGCGGGTTCGGCATCAACTACCGCAAGGACGAGGCGAAGCCCGCCAGCGCGTTCGCTGAAGCGATCATGCCCTCGCTCCGCGAAAGCGGCTGTCAGCTCATCCTCGAACCGGGCCGCTTCATCGTCGGCAACAGCGCGATCCTGCTGAGCCGCGTCGTGTTCACGAAGTCCACCGGCGGGAAGCACTACATCATCCAAGACGCGGCGATGAACGACCTCATCCGCCCCACGCTGTACGGCTCGTTCCACCGCGTCTGGCCGGTTGCGCCCAGCACGGATGTGCCGGTGAAGCCTGACGTGAACGGTGATCCGGATGACCCACAGCCGTTCCGTGCGATGCCGAACTGCTTCACTCAGGACGTGGTCGGGCCGGTGTGCGAGAGCGGCGACTACCTCGCCAAAGACCGCCCCTTGCCGACCATGAAGCGCGGCGATCTGCTCGCGGTCTTCTCGGCCGGTGCGTACGGCATGGCGATGGCTTCCAACTACAATTCGCGCGTCCGCGCGGCCGAAGTACTCGTTACAGGCCGTACACATCGACTGATCCGCCGCCGCGAGACGTTCGCGGACCTCGTCGCATGTGAAGTGGATTGCTTAACCTGACCGGCGCTGACACAATGAAAGGTTGAATAGTCGAGGAAGAACCTCTCCCCCCACCCCCCTTCCCCTAAGAAGGGAGGGGGTTGGGGGAGAGGTTCCCGTAGCCAATTCAGCACTCGCGCCCGACCGCACTGAGGAGACACCCGGTGAGAACCGCTTCGTTCCTCGCCCTCGCATTGGTGATCGCGCTGACGCACACTGGGCGCACCACCGCGCAGCCGCCCAAGGGCCAAGTCCTCAAGCCACTCGAACACTACGCGAAGTTCCGCGAGACGATGAACGAAGGGAAGTTCGACATCGCGGGCATCTTCCTCGACGACTTCCTCAAGAGCGGACCCGCCGATGCGGACTTCCTCGAACTCGAAAAGAAGTACGGCACGACCGTCTTCCAGCAACTCCGCACCGTGCCGAAGTATTCCGACGACCCGGCCACAGAGAAGAAGATTCGCGACAACATCGAAGAACTCAACAAGCGCGCGTTGGCGGTCAACACGAAACTCCTCTACACGCCCGAGCGCGTGAGCAAGTACATCCGCAACCTCGGCGAAACCTACGAAGAGAAAGTGTTTGCGCAGCAGGAACTGAAGCGGACGGGCGAGTACGCGATCCCGTTCCTGATTGAAGCGATTCGCACTAACCCAAGTAAGGAACTGTACGCCGGCATTCTCGAAACGATCCCGATCCTCGAAGGCCCAACGATGTCGGGGTGGGTCGCGTCACTCGACGGGTTATCGGCCGACCGGCAGTACGGTGTGCTGACCCAACTCGCGAAGCGCCGCGACGTGCTGAACCTGCTCACGGTCGCACAAACAGACTTCACACCCTACCTCTGGCGAATCCTGTCGAAACCCCGCACGGACAACCCCACGCTCTTCGACCTCGCGCAACAACTGCTCAATGAATTGATCCCCGGAGCGAGGGCGGACGCAAAGCGCCCGGAGGTCGAACTCACCGCGATTGCCCACAAGTTCTACGACCACAAGGCGCGCTACCTTGGCGCCAGGACAAACCCCGACGGCAGCCCGACCCAGGTGCCGGTGTGGATCGCGACGCTGGAAGGGATCGTGCTGAAGGTCGACCGCAAGCCGGACGTGCCCGTAGGCCAGGCGGAAGAGTACTACGGTCTCCGCTACGCCCGGTGGGCGCTGGAGATGAAGCCGGATTACGAGCCGGCTCAGTCGCTGGTGCTGTCGCTCGCATCCGAGCGGGCCGTGGAACGGTCGCGTGCCGGGAACCTCGCGATTTCCGAACCCGCTGTGTATCAACTTCTGTCCGACGCGCCATCGCAAACGCTCATCGCACTGCTGTCGCGCGGCCTGACCGAGAAGCGAACCACGCTCGTGCTCGCGATGGTGCAGGTACTCGGCGACCGCGCCGACCGCGAAGCGGCGACCCCGCCTGCCGGGACCGGCGGAAAATCGTCCCTCCTGGTTCGCACGCTCTCCTACCCCGACCACGCGGTGCAGTTTGCGGCGGCCACCGCCCTGCTCCGCTCGCCGGTGCCGGTCCCGGTTTCCGCGAAACCAGCCATCATCGAAATCCTCCGGCGCGCGGCCGCGACCGATCCCGGCAAGGTTGGTGAGTCGAAGGGCACTGTTCTACTGGCCGATCCGGGCAAGTTCCGGTCGGAAGCGAACGCGGTTCTCCTTCGCGGATTCGGTTTTGAGGTGGAACAGTTCACCAACGGTCGCGACTTGCTCAAACGGATCGCGCGAGCGTCCGACTTCGACATGATATTCATCGACCACCACACCGCGAACCCAGAGTTGATTGATCTCGTTTCGCAGGTCGCCTCTGACGTTCGGACCGCCGCACGGCCGGTGTTCGTGATCGCGTCGTCGGACAAGCCGCGACTGCCGACCTTCGATCAACTCCTGTTGCGTACATCGGCCCTGATCGCCGCGACCGAGAACGACATCATCGCGATGCCGATCCCGTACACCCCCAAGTCGTCCGATCCTGCGGTCGATCCGCCGGAAATCCAGGCCAAGGATCGAGCGGAGCGGAACAAGCAGCGCGACAACGTGTTCCGTAGCGCCGCTGCCGCGCGCACCGAGCGACTGATGCGCGTCACGGACACGTTGCCGCTGACACTCACCGAGAACCAGAAGCGGTTGATGGACTTCCGGATTCAGCTCATCACCTACGCGATCCTCGCGGCCGAGTTCCCGCTGACGGCCGAATCGGCGCCCGAAACCTTCGCGGAACTCGACCGCATCCGCAAGCAGATTTCGCAGCAACCGCCGTCCGCGGCCTACGGCACAACTCTCGCGACGCGCGATCTGATGAAGTTGATCGAGCGGTTCGAACTCGACGTGGTGAAGGTGAAGGGCGCGCAGGAGAAGTACGACTTCTTCCGCTTGCGGGTGGACGTGCTCGACGTGGGCATCTCGGTCGAGGTGTTCCGCGACCCGGTGAACGAGGCGAAGGTGTCCCGCACCCTGCGGAACTACCCTGCGGTGAAGGTCATCCCGGAGCCGTATTCACGGCTCCAACTAGACGCAGAGTTCAAGGTATTGTTCGCCGACCCAATGATGATCCCGCGCGACGCCAGTGTGAAGAAAGCCGACGCGAAGACAGCGGTCGATTACCTCCGACAAATGGCGGTCGGTGATCTGCCCGGTTACGAGTACAAGTTGGCCGAGGCCGAACTGCGGGCCGCAGTCAACCACCCAGACCCGGACCTCGCTTCGTCGGCGGTGGATGCCGTGGAGCGTCTCAAGACGGCCGACGCGCAAATCGCATTGCTGCAACTCGCGACCAAGAAGATCGGCAACGTCCCCGTCGCACTCCGGCGCAAGGCAGCCGACGCAGCGCTCCGCCACGTCCGCGCCCACGGAAAAGCGATTCCGCCGGAACTCGTCACGGAGGTGATCGAGCAAGCGAAACCGGACAACACGCCCGACGCCGAGTTACGTGCCAAGTTTTTGACACTGAAGGGGATGCTCGCGTTCAAGGCCGGGGACTTCACGAACGACCTGAAGGCCTACAACCCGCCGATCGTGCCCGTGGAGCCGAAGAAGGAACCGGAGAAGAAAGATCCCCCACCGCCACCACCGCCGATGTGAGCGCTGAATCAGTTAGCGTCGGCCCCGGAGGGGCCGTGTTTCCCCAAGTGGTAGGAAACACGGCCCCTCCGGGGCCGACGCTATACTAATCTTGGAAAAGTGACGCGAAGATTCTCGATTCGTCGCGCAAGCAAAGCCTCGACAGGCGTTCGAGCGGTGAACCCGGCCCGTGAGGAGTGCAATCATGACCCGCTCGAACGCCAATACCCCGTCGAACCAACCCAGCATCGAATCGCTGATGATGCGATTCCTCGCCAACCGCTCAGACGCTTCGGCAGTCGAGTCGGGCGAAAGCGAAGTTGAGCCGCACGAGGTCGCGGCCGGCTTCCGGGTGGACACACGAGCGGCGTGGATCGACGCGAACTACGCCGGGGCGCCCGCGGCCCAACTCCCGCCCGAATGGGCGACGCTGGTCGGCCAACAGTCGTCCGCGTTCGCCTTGCCGATGGCGGCCGGGCACTTCCCGCAGCGCGTGAAAGACCTGCAACCGCTGCTCACGAAGTTCAACCCGGCCGAACTTCGGCCAACCGGCACGCAGGGCGCACTGCCCGCGTTCGCCGGACTGCGAGCCTGGATCGCCAAGAACGGTTCCGCGAACCCGCTCGTCGCATCGGGGTTGGCCCGCACGCTAGGCGACTTCGACACCGCCGAGACGCTGCTCGCCAACGTGAGTGGGGCGAAGAACGAGAAGGCCGCACTGCGGTGGCAGCGGGGCGAGTGTGCCGAAGCGCTCGCCGCGTGGGACGCTCTGCCGGACGCGCCTGCCGTGCTGTTCAATCGCGGGATGGGTCGGTTGTTCCTGGGTCGAATCGTCGAGGCTCGCGCATCGCTCCAAAAGGCGGTGGACGCGATCCCCGAAGCGAGCGGTTGGCACACGCTCGCCCGTCTCTACCTCGCGGTTGCTGAGATTCACGGCTAAGGCGAGTTAACCAACGAGCCGCGACCGCAAGGGAACAGGCCAGCGACATCCACCTGGTGTCGCGGGCCCGTTCCCTTGCGGTCGCGGCTCGTTATGGTTCGGCCACTTGCCCATCGGCGCGCCTGCGGGTAGCCTGATGCCGCCTACCTTTAACCTCTCTGGAGTAGCCGCATGAAAAGCCGCCTCGCAGCCGCCAGCCTCGTAATCGCGCTTCTCGCGCCCGTTGCCTTCGGCGAAGACAACAAGCCACCGTCCGGGTTCACCGCGCTGTTCAACGGCAAAGACACGACCGGGTGGAAGGGCCACACCACGATGGCCGAGCGCGCCAAGCAGGCGCCCGACGCGCTGGCGAAGCTCCAGGAAACCCGCACCAAGACCGCGCTCGAGCACTGGAAGGTCGCGGACGGCGCGATCCACTGCGACGGCAAGGGCGGCGTCAGCTTCGTGACCGACAAGGACTACGGCAACTTCGAGTTGATGGTGGACTGGAAGATCGAGAAGAACGGCGACAGCGGCCTGTACCTTCGCGGCCAACCGCAGGTGCAGATTTGGGACTCGGAGAACACTCCCGGCGCGAAGGGCGTGGACAAGAACTCCGGCTCTGGCGGCTTGTGGAACAACCCCGCTGGCGACAAGGCCAAGATCCCGCTGAAGAAGGCCGACAAGCCAGTGGGCCAGTGGAACACGTTCCACATCACCGTGATCGGCGACGCGGTGACGGTCAAGCTCAACGGCGAGTTAGTGGTCGATAAGGGGAAGTTGCTGAACTATTGGGAGAAAGGCAAACCGGTCCCGGAAAAGGGGCCTGTCGAACTTCAGTTCCACGGCGACCCGCTCTGGTTCAAGAACATCTACATCAAAGAACTGAAGTAGAAGTGGACAACTGGCGAGCCGCAAGCCGGTTGTCCTCTTACCCTTCGACAACGTCGATCACGACGCAGGACACGTTGTCACGTGAGTTCTGGTCGAGCGCGAGTTGGCCCAAACCCTCGGCGCACTGCTGCATGTCGGTCGCGGCGGTCACGAACGCCGCGAGATCTACGTCTGTGACGACTCCCGTGAGGCCGTCGCTACAGAGCAAGAACCGGTCGCCGGCCTGGAGTTGGACGACAACCACCTCTGGGCCTTCGCCGACTTCCTTGCTGCCCAGGTACTTCCAGAGCACGTTGCGGAACCGGTGGTCCTTCGCCTCAGCGGGGGATATTGTCTTGGCTTCTACCAGCGCCTGCGCGAGCGAGTGATCGACCGTGAGTTGAGAAATGCGTTTGTTGCGGATCAGGTAGCACCGGCTGTCGCCTACGCCCGCGATGAACATTTCGCTTCCCTTCCGCCACACCGCAATCACCACCGTCGTGCCCATGTTCTTCATGTCTTTGTCGAGGGCACCCATCGCCATGATTTCTTCGTTGGCCTGAACGATAGCCCGGCGGATCGTGGCCTTCACGCCTTCGGTGTTCAGCTGCGGGGTGAGGTTCTTCCGCAGTTCCCTCGGAATGATGTCCACGGACTTGCGGCTGGCGATTTCGCCGGCGGCTTGCCCGCCCATCCCGTCGGCCACGATGTTCACGGTCAGGTCCGGGAAGATCTTGACGTCGATGGAGTCTTCGTTGTTCTCGCGGTAGTTGCCCAGCAGGCTGCACTTACCGATGTTCAGTGTGAAAGCCATCAAACGTCCCCCTGACCGGTGATAATTGGAACCGGTCGCCGCTCCGCCCAACGCGACGGAAACTGCTTTCAACTTACAACGCGACCGCGCGGCACGCAACGCGGGACGTGCGATTCGGCGTTTTCCTCTGGGCTGCACAACCCGCGCTGGCGTCACCGGTTCCGTTCGGCACGCTGCCCTGCCCAGCCCACCTTTACGCCTCTTGTCTTCTCACGGTACACTCTGCCGCCCTCGAATCTTTCAAACGCGGGATATGAACCGCGCGACCAGGGAGACCGCATGGACGCCGGGCGACGCGAACGAGTGGTGTTGGTCCACGACTGGTTGACCGGCACTCGCGGAGGCGAGAAATGCCTCGAACCGTTGTGCCGCCGCTGGCCGGACGCAACGCTCTTCACGCTCCTCCACAAGCGTGGCAGCGTCTCGCCGGCAATCGAACGCACACGCGTTCACCCGAGTTTCCTGAACGCGCTGCCGAAGGTCGATCGTTACTACCGCTATCTCTTACCACTGATGCCATTCGCGGCCGGTTGGAACGTGACCGACGCGGACCTCGTGGTAAGCCTGAGTCACGCGGTTGCGAAGTCCGCACGCACGCCGAAAGCCGTGCCGCACGTGTGCTACTGCTTCACGCCGATGCGATACGCCTGGCACATGAAGGACGCGTACTTCCAGAAAACCGGGTTCGTCGGCCGGTTGAAGGCGAAAGCAGTGGACGCACTCTTGGGTCGTATCCGCGAATGGGATCGCCGGACCGCGAACCGCGTCACGCACTTCGTCGCGATCAGCAACACGGTGCGCGACCGCATCCGCGACTGCTACAACCGCGACGCGGTCGTGATCTACCCACCCGTGGACACGGACTTCTACACTCCCTCGAACCAGACTCGCGAGGACTTCTATCTCGTGGTTTCGGCACTCGCGCCGTACAAGCGGTTCGATCTCGCGATCGACGCCTGCACGACACTCGGCAAGAAGCTCATCGTGATCGGCAGCGGTCAGCACGCTGCGAAACTGAAAGCGACCGCGGGTCCGAACGTGAGCTTCCTGGGGTGGCAGCCAGACGAAGTGATTCGCGACCACCTACGCCGCGCGAAGGCACTGCTGTTCCCGGGTGAAGAAGATTTCGGCATCGTCCCTCTGGAAGCGCAAGGTTGCGGGTGCCCGGTGATCGGTTTCGCACGCGGCGGGCTAGCGGAAACCGTGCGCCCGCTCGGTGACTCGAATGAACCGACCGGCGTGTTCTTCGCGGAGCAAACGACGGACGCGGCCTGTGACGCAATTGAGCGGTTCGAGCGCGAGAGCGACCGGTTCGACCCGCGAGCGGCGCGCCGGCAATCGGTGCTGTTCCGCAAGGATCGGTTCGAGTCAGAACTGTTCGGCTACCTCGATTCCGTGCTACGCGGCGCACCCGCGGAAGTGAGAAAGGCGGCGTAATCCTCACTGGACAACAACTGCGTGCGGTAAAATAATGGAGTTGCCCCGAGGAGACACCTATGAGCGCAGCCCCCATTTCCACCGTGGCTCTCGCACGAACTGACGAACGCCGGATCGCCCCCCGCCGGCAACCCGCGATGGGCACCGTATGCCGGCTCGACTCGCCCAATGGCGGTCCCACCCCGCTCGCGCTGGTGTGGAACATCTCGCGAACCGGGATCAGTATGCTCTTGAACACACCGCAACCCGCAAGCACGGCGCTGACGGGCTATCTGGAAACGGTGGTCGGTGAAGCGATGCAGCGCGTCGCGATGAAGGTGGTACACTTGAGGTTGTTGGGCACCAGCGATTACTTCATCGGCGCCCACTTCGACCACCCGCTCACCGCAGAGCAGATGAAGCCGTTCGTAGCGGAATGGAGTGACATGAACTGAAGAGAAGGGGTTCTCTTCAGTTCACCACATTCCGCAACGGTTCGCCAAGTAGTGCGCGGCGGCACGCCTGAGCGCCCTTCACGCGCATGTCGAGCAAACCCTCCTCCGAGTAGAACGCGGAGTGCGGGTTCAGAATCACTCGGTCGTAGCACGGATCGGACGAATCTCGCCACGCGACCAACAGCGGGTGGTCGTCCGGTGGCGGCTCGAACGGTAATACGTCGATTGCTGCGCCCGCAAGCCGACCGGACCGGATCGCTTCCGGGATCACGGTTGCGTCCACTGTTGCGCCGCGTGCGGTGTTCACGAGGTAAGTCCCGTTTGCCATGAGACCGATGCCGCGAGCGTCCACGATGTGTCGCGACTCATCCGTCAGAGGGCAGTGAACGCTGATCACAAACGCCTGTCGGAACAGGTCGTTCAGTTTCTCGACTCGCCGGATGCCCAGCGCCTTGTCGTACCCGTCCTGCTTGTGCGGGTCGTAGAATGCGACATCCATTCCGAGCGCCTTCGCGCGGAGTGCCACGGCAGTCCCGATGCGGCCGAGGCCGATCACGCCGAACACACGCCCGCGGAGCCGCACCAGCGGGGCGCCTTGCATGTAACTCCAGTCGCCAGCTTTCCGCTGGAGCCGGTTGTTGAAGAAACTGATGCCTCGCGTGAGGGCGAGCATCAAGCCGATGGCGGAGTCCGCGACTTCCTCGGTGCCGTAGTCCGGGACGTTTCCCACCGGAATGCCACGCGTCCGCGCGAACTGGTGATCGATGTTGTCGAACCCGACCCCGCACCGTACGAGGAGTTTGCAGTTCTGCAACCGTGAGATCGTGTCCTTCGTGATCGCGATGTTGTGGTACACCATCACCGCGTCCGCAGTGTCGATGTGGCCGACCATGTCGGCTTCGGAGGTCGCGTTCAGCGCGACGACGTCGGCAATATCGCCGAGCAACTCCCGCTCGGGTTTGAGCGCATCGGCCAAAAAATCTGCAACGACAACACGGAAACGCGGCATGGGTGGGTACTCGAAACGTGACGACTTCCAGCGGATGAGTGCGTTCTATTTCTCGCGAGGGAGAAAGCTACTAGCATGATAGATGTCCCCTCACCGAGATAATCGCATATGGCCCGCCGTTCCCGTGCTCGCGAAGTGGTTCTCCAGCTGCTGTTTCAGTGGGACCAAAACCCGGCCCCAGTCCCGCGTAAGGCGGTTGCAGGGTTCGTCCGTGACCGACTCCTCGCAGACGCCGACATGGAGCAGTACAGCCTCTCGCTACTTGATGGCGTCGTCGCGCACAAAGACGAGATCGACGAAGCGTTGAAGTCCGCCGCGACCAACTGGCGGCTGACGCGCATGACACCCGTGGACCGAAACGTGCTACGGCTCGGCGCTTACGAACTGTTATTCGAGAAGAGTAACCCGCCACTGGAAGTAGTCCTCGACGAGGCCATCGAACTGGCGAAGCGGTTCGGCTCCGAGGATTCCCCCGCGTTCGTGAACGGCGTGCTGGACCGCGTTGGGAAACTGCGAAAGGCCGAGAAGACCGAAGTCGAAGCCGCCCCGCCCGCGTAACTCCGCGTTTGCCAATGCCCAAACGTTCCCCCTTCACGCACCTCTGCGGCCGGCTCGCACAACTCGACGCCCCGGCGCGGGCGGACCTACACAGCCACACCACCGCGAGCGACGGCGAATACACCGCGTCGCAGGTCGTCGCGCTCGCGCGTCAGGCCGGATTACGCGCCGTCGCCGTCACCGACCACGACACGCTCGCGGGCATCGCGGAGGCGCAGCAAGCCGCCGGGGACGCGATTGAACTCGTCTCGGGCGTGGAGATCAGCACCGCGTTCGCGAGGCGCGAGTTCCACCTGCTCGGCTACTTCGTGCGCACCGATCACGCAGACCTGAACGCGGCGCTCGCGGTCGTGTGCAAATCGCGTCGCGACCGATTCCGCGAGATCGTCGCGTTGCTTCCCGAGCGCGGCGTTCCGGTCGCTGAGTCGCGCGTGCGGTTGGTCGAAGAAGCGACCGTCAGCCTCGGTCGGCGGCACGTCGCGAGCCTGGTCGTTGGGTGCGGCGCAGCGGCCACGCGAACCGAAGCGTTCCACCTGTTTGTGAACCCACTGGCCAAGAAGGTGCGATCGAAAGCACTCGTTCCTATTGAGGAAGCAATCGCACTTGTTCACGCGGCTGGCGGCGTCGCATCACTGGCGCACCCGCCGAGTGACCTCGCTGACGAGCAGTTTGCAAGCCTCCGCGAAGTGGGGCTTGATGCGCTGGAAGTGGTGTACCCGTGGGGTCGGAGTTCGCCCGCGGCGCACCTCCGCAAGGCCGCCTCGCGGTTCGGCTTCGCGATCAGCGGCGGAAGCGACTGCCACGGCCCGGACCCGGCGCACCGGCGCGTCGGATCTTACGCGATCACGTCAGACGAATTAATCGCACTCCGCGACCGGATCGGATGCGCCGTTCGTTGAGGCGCGCCCCGTTCTGAGTGCCCTTCCAGTTGTTCAGGTCGCGCCAGTGCCGGCGAGTTCGGCATGGTGTACTTCCCGACGTTTTCGCTGGCGTACGGCACGTTCGCGGGGCAGATTTCGTGTGCCCGCGGCATGGACGGGGACGGGCCTCGGCCCGCAGCGGGCAGCACCGCAAGGATTCGCGCCGATGAGACGCCTTTCGATTGCCGCCCTCATGGCGGTGCCCCTCCTCTTTCTAACGACAGCGAGCAAGACCGCGGCGAACCCAACCCCGTACCGCGGGTTTGGGTCCGGTGATTTCGGTCTCAACCTGTTCAAGGGCATCCACCAGCACGGGCCTTTGTTCAACTACGGACCGTACTACGGCTATTACCCGTTCAAGCCGTACGGCCCGTGGGACGAATACCTCCGCTACGACCCGTTCTTCTACGGGGATCCGTACCGGAACTGGGTGCCGCCCGATCAGCGTCAGGGGACAGACGACCCGAACAGCAACAGATACGGTTGGAACCAGAACCTTGAAAACCGCCCACGCCTCGGCTTCGGTCGTGTCGGCTTCGCGCGTCCCGACTTCCACCGGATCGGTCTGCCGCACCTCGGGTTGCCGCACTGGGATCTGTTCCACAAGTTCGGGTTTTCCACGGGCGGGTTCTGGCACGCGTCGTGGCTGCATGGCGGCTGGTATCGCGGTCACGTGTGGCTGCACGGCCGGTCATTTGGGCTGTTCAACAAGTCGTGTTCCTCGTGCGGCGCGGTCGCGGTGGTGGCACCAGCGTTGCCGACTGGCGATGTGCTTCCCCGCTTTTCGGGCGTCGGCTCCCCGGACCAGTCCGCGACTTTCTACTCGGAGACCCCGACGCTAAACCCCGTACTGGACCTGGGGCCAGTAGCGGAGCCAACGAAGTGACGTGTTCCCCGGCCGGGCGCATCGGATGTGCGACCAGTCAGCTCGGCGGAACGCTCGCGTTCCGGTCTGGGCCTGTTTCGAAGCTCGCTCGGTGCGCTCACCTGGAGGTGCATCGAGGCCCATGGAAAGGACCACCGAAATGAAACTGCTCCGCTCGTTCGTGCTCGTCGCGGGGGTCGCGTTGGCGATTGGTGCCAACGCGGACCGCGCATTGGCCGGCAACTTCGGCCCACCATGTGTCGGGTGTGGCCCTGGCGGTCGTGGTCCGGGTGGGCCTCCACCGCAACGGACAACCCTGTTCGGCTCACAATCCGGCCTCGGGCTAAACCTGTTCCAGCCGAAGCCGAAGCTACCTGTGTTCCAGGCCGCTCCATGGTATCAGTACTGGCCTTACGACGGTCACTTCCTGACGCCAGCTCCGATCAACGGCGGCGCGTTCTACGGACCGCCGATGACGGGCAACTTCCCGGTGAACCCGTACTTCCCCGGCGCGCAACCCAACTACGGCTATGGTGCTGGCTACGGTTACCCCCCGCAGCCGTATCCGCAGGCGATGCCACTGCCGATGCCACTCCCACCGCCTACGCCACTGCCGGGGCGCTAAGTGCGCCGCGTTGAAACTCCACCGCCGCCCAAACGGGCCAACCCGTTCGGGCGGCGGTTCACGTTGATTGGGAGAAGGGGAAGCGGGCGTTGTTGCTGGCATCCGGCTCGCGACCGGTTACGATAAAGGTGGATATTCGCCCACTCTATTCGGAATCAATCTCTTCATCTCCAGACGAGGCACGGTCATGGCAGAGGGCCACTTCGGACAACTCGTCCCGGTAGGCGGCGGCGACACAATCCCGCTCGTCAACGAGATAATGACGCTCGGGCGTCGCGAGTCGTGTGATATCTGTCTGAAGTTCCAGAACGTCTCTGGAACGCACTGCGAGTTGTCCCTGCGCAACGGCGTATGGCACCTCCGTGACACGAACAGCACTAACGGCGTGAAGGTGAACGGCGAGCGCACCCGGCAACGCCCTCTGCGTCCCGGCGACGAGATCGAAATCGCCAAGCACAAATACCTCATCCAGTACGAGATCGGGGTCGGGGTGAAGGTCGACGAGGTGTTCGCGGAACCGGAAGACAACGTGTTAGGCCCCTCCCTGCTGGAGAAAGCCGGTCTTGAGAAACCAAAACAGCCGGACCAACCAGGCCGAAAGGGTCAGAAGTAGCCCGGCCCGGAAACAACGCAACGTAAACCCGCCCGCGTTGCGTGGGCGGGTTTCTTCGTTGTGAGGGGCTTGCGCTGTGGACTTGTAACTCAGCCGCGTTCGGCCGAGTTCGCGTCTTCCCCGTCGATGAGTTTCTGTAACTTTTTGGCGATGGGTGAGAGCTTCATTGTTCCGAAGGAACCCTCCTGGCGTTGAGCCTTC
>SXID01000255.1 GCA_005772955.1 Planctomycetia bacterium | reverse complement strand
TCCGGCCGGTGCGGGCGCAACCGGCGGATGTGCGCCAAACTCGCCTTCAGCGTTTCCTGAAGGTAAATGATGACCGCGCCGGCCGCGATCAGACACGGCTGATCGTCCGCGAAACCGAAGCCCGACAGCGTTCCGACGGAGAAGTGATTCTTGACCGCCGCGAGCGCCGTCGAAGGGTCGAACGTCCAGTCTGGGCGCGCGACGCGGCTCTTTGGCAGATGCACGCCTGCCGCCTGCGTGACAGGGTTCGCGAGCGAGCCGGCGTACAGACACTCGACCGCGTTCAGGCGTGAGAGTTCGTCGGGCAGTCGCGGTGTGAAAACGTCGGTCGCCGCGAACGAACCGGTGGACAGATCGACCCACGCGAGGCCGAACACACCGGGCTTTACGGTCGCGAGCGCGACGAGGTAGTTCGGCGCCTTCGGGTCGAGCAGCAGGTCGTCGGTGACGGTGCCCGGCGTGACGATCCGGTTCACTTCGCGGTGAATGATCTTCTTCTTCGGGTCCGGTTCCTCCATCTGCTCGCACACCGCGACGCGGTGCCCGGCGCGCAGAAAAATCGCGAGGTAGTGTTCGAGTTTGTGGACCGGCACGCCGGCCATCGGAATCGAGCCATCGCGCTTGGTCAGCGTGATGCCGAGTACGCGCGAGCCGAGTTCCGCGTCGTCCTCGAACAGTTCGTAGAAGTCGCCGTTTCGGAACAGAACAATCATGCCGGGGTGCTGGTTCTTCGCGTCGTGGTACTGCTGCATCATGCGGGACATCGGCACACCAAATACGGGAGCGTGGGCGGGTTCTCTGATTCGGAGTTTATCGGCTTGACAGCGCGAATGGAATCAAGGAAGGCGGCTGGAATGGGGCTGAGACGGCGCCCGTGGGTCGAGTGCGGGAGGTGGGTGCGTCCAAACCGTTCGAAGCGATGCTTTACGCAGTGCTCAGCATCCGGCATGACGACTGGACCACATACTTCGCGTATCGGACCGGGATTCCGCCGGGACCGGCCGAATCGCTTGACACCGACCTCGCGACGTCGGATTCGCTACGTGGTCAGTTGTGACGATTTGCTCAAGACCGAGTGAGAACAGGGCGCATCACGTCGAGGCTTCGCGAACCTTCGCCATCGTGACCACGTTGCCGCGACCGTGGTACTCGACTTCCGTCATGAAGCCGCGCATGAGCAAGAGGCCGCGCCCGCACGGGCGTTCCAGGTTCTCGATCGCGGTGGGGTCGGGCACGTCTTCGGGGTTGAAGCCGACGCCCTCGTCGGTGATGCGTATGTCGAATCGTTCGGATGTGACGTGGAAAACGACGAGCACGCGCTTGTCGGGGTCCATCTGGTTGCCGTGCTTGATCGCGTTGATGAGGGCTTCTTCGAGAGCGAGTTTGATCGCGAAGATGTCGTGTTCGGTGTAGGCAGAGGCTTGAAGCGCCTCCTCGATCAACTCCTGGACGCGCCTCGCCTCGCCCAGATCGCTGGGGATGGTCAATTCGGTAGCCACACGCATGACGCTCATACTTGAAAGCCGCGAGGACAGGCGAAACCGCGCGGAGTCGGGCGAGGACTCGGCGTGCCTGTGGTGGAAACCGGTTAGAATCCCTGCAATCCGGCCTGTTCATCAGGGTAGATGGTAAGGATCTTGTCCAGTTTGGTGATCTTGAACACGTCGAGAATGTCCTTGGCGATCTTGCACAGCACCAGTTTGCCCTGCACGGCCTGGAGTTTGCGGTGCAAGGTGATCAACTTGCCGAGCGCGGCACTCGACATGAACTCAACGTTGCCGAAGTTGAGCAGCACCTTCCGTCGGCCGAGTTCATCGACGAGACGGAACAAATCGTCGCCGATCATCTGGATGTTTTGTTCGTCCAGAATCTTCTTATCGACAAAATTGACGACAGCGATGTCCCCGATGTCTTCGACTTCGAGCCGGCGACGGCGGGGGGCTTGGGAAGCCATAACACACCCTCAAGAAAAAAGGGGAGCGAACGCCAGCACGCGCAGCGGTGTAGGCGGACCACACGGGGTAGTGAAATCATTCTGGTTCTGGCGCGTTCTGTCAAGTGGCGCGTGACGATTTTGCCCGTGCGGTGTACGGTCACGTCTGGTCCGCTACCCTCTCAATCCGCTCCATTTCCAGTGCCGCCGCCAACACCAGTTCGGGCGTAAGCGATTCTGACGCGGACCGCGTACTGTTTGCCGGGTTCAGGCAGAATAGATCCCACTGCTCGCCTTCCAATCCCCACTGCCGGACGTACCACTCGCCTGCTGTGTCGCTTGGCTCCAAGGGGAATAACGCGCACTGCGTCGGTTTGTATTGATACGATTCGCCGTCCTCAGCGCCGATGGTGTGCAGCGTACAACCCTGATTGAAGAACGCACACCACCCACCGACCACTCGCACCATGGGCTGCCCCAACTTCGCGCGTGCGCTCACGAACCCATCGGCCTCAATCACCTTTCTCGCGTCGGGGCGCAGAAGCGGCATGACACGGGGCATCACCGACTGAATGATAGCCTGCTCGTCGGGACCGACGCTGGGCCGCCCGTTTCGGCAACAGATCCCCTCACATCCGCGGCCGAAAGAACAGTCGAAGGTCGCGGTGTCTGCGTTCGTGAGCGCGAGCGGAAGACTGGTCATGGGTTCCGAGTGAAGAGTGATGAACGTTGAGTACGATAGCGAACTTACCACAGGAAACGACAAGGCGCGACTGTAATACCGATAGAGCCGCGCAACGCTGCGCGGCATATTCGGCACGACAGGATTCTTTTCTGGGGCACGCCGTTGGCTGGTCCTACAAGATGAATTTGCTCAGGTCTTCGCGCTGGGTGATTGGGCCGAGTTTGTCGCGTACGAACTTGCCGTCGATTACTACGCGCTTGTTCGCCAAATCCGGTCCGTCGAAACTCACTTCCTCAACCACCTTCTCGATGACCGTGTGGAGCCGGCGCGCGCCAATGTTCTGGTTCGTGCGGTTCACGTCGAACGCGATGTCGGCGAGCGACTCCAATCCGTCTTTGGTGAACTCCAACTCCACACCCTCCGTCTTCAGCAACTCCGCGTACTGTTTCGGGAGCGCGTGCTTCGGCTCGGTGAGGACGCGAAGGAAGTCTGCTTTCGTGAGGTCGGTGAGTTCCACGCGAATTGGGAACCGCCCTTGCAGTTCCGGCATGAGATCAGAAGGTTTCGACGTGTGAAACGCGCCCGCCGCGATGAACAGAATGTGGTCCGTTCGCACGGGGCCGTGCTTCGTGTTCACGGTGGTGCCTTCGACGACGGGCAGCAGGTCGCGCTGCACGCCCTGGCGAGACACGTCCGGGCCGTTGCCTGACGACGGGCCGCACACTTTGTCTATTTCGTCGAGGAACACGATGCCGTGATTCTCGACGCGCTCCACCGCTTGCTCGACCACCGCGGCGCGGTCGATTAGCATTTCGGTTTCCTGTTCGAGTAGCACCTTGCGAGCGTCCTTCACCGCGAGTTGACGCGGTTGCGAGTTCTTCGGCATCATCTTGTCGAACATGCCCTGCAAATCGACGTCCATGTTCTCCATGCCCAGGTTGGAGAAGATTTGCACCGGCGAAGCCTTCTGCTCGATGGTCAACTCAACCATGCGGTCTTCCAGTTCGCCGGCGGCGAGCATGACGCGGAACTTGTCGCGGGTCCGCTGCCGGCGCTCCTGGTCTTCCTTCTCCTGCTCAGGTTCCCACGAACTACTCTTCGGCATCGGCACGAGTAGGTCGAGCAACCGTTCGGTCACTTTCTCCTTCGCCTTCTCCTGTACGGTGACGCGCATCTCCTGGCGAACGAGGCCGATGCTGGCTTCGGTTAGGTCGCGAATGATGCTTTCCACGTCGCGCCCGACGTAGCCCACTTCGGTGAACTTGGTCGCTTCGATCTTGATGAACGGCGCGCCGGTAAGTGACGCGAGTCGGCGCGCGATTTCCGTTTTGCCCACACCGGTCGGGCCGATGAGGATGATGTTTTTGGGCGTCACGTCGTGGCGCAGTTCGGCGGGAAGTTGCTGTCGCCGCCAGCGGTTCCGGATCGCCACCGCGACCGCCTTCTTCGCGGCGCCTTGTCCGACGATGTACTTATCGAGTTCGGCCACGATCTGCTTCGGTGTCATCGCGTCTGCCACATGTTACTCCTGGCGAACCCCCGCCCTTGTGGGAGGGGGGTGAGATTGCGAGCGGATGGACACCCCGCCCTTGCGGGCGGGGTTCGCCTCCTAACTGAGTTCTTGCACGTCGATGTTGCGGTTCGTGTAGATGCACAGATCGCCCGCGATCTCCAATCCGGCCCGCACCACTTCCACCGGCTTCATCGCGGTGTGCGCCATCAGCGCGCGGGCCGCGGCCAGCGCGTAAGGGCCGCCCGAGCCGATCGCGAGGACGTTGTCGGTTGGGCTGATCACGTCGCCGGTGCCGCTCACAAGAAGGAGATGCTCGCGATCGAGCACGACTAACATTGCTTCCAGGCGGCGCAGAATGCGGTCCGTTCGCCACTCCTTCGCGAGTTCAGTCGCGGACTTCGGCACCGAACCCTGGTGGTCGCGCAGTTTCTGCTCGAAGCGTTCGAGCAGGCTGAACGCGTCCGCGGCGGCACCAGCGAAACCGCATAGCACCTGCCCGTCGTAGAGTTTGCGGACCTTGCGGGCGTCGGCCTTCATTACGATGTTGCCGAGCGTGACCTGGCCGTCGCCGCCGATTGCGGCCCCAGCGGAAGTCCTAACTGCCAAAATAGTTGTGGCGCGAATTCGAGACACGTTAAGATTGCTCCGGGTGCGGCGAATACTGTTCAGACCGACACATAGGGACAGGACGCTGACGGGCGAAGTCCTCGCGGTGCGGGCTAGGATATGATACGGGGCGGTGACGAACCGGGGTGGGACACCGAAACCGAGTTCGATTTGACGCAGTTTCCACGCGGCCGTGAGATAGAATGCGATGGGGCTTCACGGACTTGAGGGGTTCCCGATGGTTCGGTTGATCGGTGGCTGCCGTTCGATCTTCGCCGCGCTGGTCGGCGGGTTGATCGCGCTGCCCGTATCCGCGATAGCACTGCCGCAGAAGAAGGAACCGCCGAAGAAGCCCGGTGTGCTGCACGTGTACGACGGCGGAGCGATGTTCACCGAGACCGCGATTGACCGGGCGAAGGTGGCGATGGAAAAGACGCAGTTCGCGCACGAAACGGCGCTGACCATCGACACGCACTCGGCGATCCCAAAGGACAAGACCGCGCCGACCGAAGGCGAGAAAGCGAAGTTCTTCCAGGACTGGGCGAAGTCCGCGGCGGCCGGTGACCGGGCGAAAGGTGTGTACGTGCTGGTGTGCCGCAGCCCCGGTTACGTCGTTGTGATCTGCGACAAGAGTACCCGCGACCGCGGGTTCAGCGCCGCGAACGAACAGCGCCTTCGCGAGATCCTGCTGGACGGCTTCAAGCAGGCCGCGAAGGAGACCGAAGACAAGAAGAAGTTCGAGGCCCGCGACAAGGTGCTGAGCGCGGCGGGCGATTACGTGACGAGCGTCCTGAAGGACACCGTCAGGACACCATAAACGAGATTCCGAGACAACTTGGTGGGCGGCGCGTTGGTGCCATCCACGTTCCACAAGGAGACGCGATGAACAAGTTCACGACGAGTTTGGCGACCTTCGCCGCCTTGCTGGCCGGCGGGCTGGTCGCGGTTCCAACTCCGGCTCAGGCCACCGGGAAGCCCGCGGTCAAGCACCCCGGCGTGCTGCATGTGTATGACGGCGGCTCGATGTTCACGAAAAGTGGCGTTGAAAAGGCCAAGGGCACGATGGGTAACGTCCAGTTCGACCACGGTCTGTCACTGACCATCGACACGCACTCGACGGTTGCGAAGGACAAGACCGCGCCGGCGAAGGACGCGAGCGATGGCGAGAAAGAGAAGTTCTTCAAGGCTTGGGCGAAGGAACTCGCCGTCGGCGATCACGCGAAGGGGATCTACGTCCTCGTGTGCCGCAGCCCCGGCTACGTGGAGGTGATCGCGGACAAGGAGACGCGCGACCGCGGCTTTGCACAGAGCCACGAGCAACACCTACGCAAGCTGTTCCTTGATGCGTTCAACACCTCCAAGGACAAGTCGGACGACGAGAAGTTTCGGCTCCGCGACGAAGCGCTGCTGGCCGCGACCAACTACGTGATCAACGACCTCAAGGACACCGTCGTCGCCGGGACTGGGACGACCGGTACGACCTCCACCAACAACCAGGTGGCGAAGAAGACGGGCATGAGCATCGGCGGTTGGATCTGCATCGGGCTGTGTGTTCTGCTCGGTGTCTGGCTGGTCATCGGCCTGCTCCGCGCGCTCACCGGCGGTGGCGGCGGCGGGTACGGCGGTGGTGGCGGCGGGTACGGCGGTGGTGGCGGCGGGTTCGGCATGGGGCTGATGGGTGGGCTGTTCGGCGCGATGGCCGGGATGTGGCTCTACAACAGCATGATGGGCACCCACTACGGCTCCGACGCCTACGCTGGCGGCGACAACTCCTCGAACACCGACGCCGGTGGCGGTGACACGGGTGCCGGAGACTTCAGTGACGACGCGGGCGCCGGCGGCGGCTTCGATGACGGCGGCTCCGGCGGCGACACCGGCGGCGGTGGCGACTACGGCGGTGGTGGCGGTGGCGATGACTACGGTGGCGGTGGTGACTTCGGCGGTGGTGGCGGCGGCGGCGACGGCGACTTCGGCGGCGACTTCTAAGCGCCATGAGAGTTGAGTTGACCCGTGCCGCTTGCGGCTTCGCGAGACTCGCGAAGCCGCAAGCGGCACAAATCGTTTTGGCGCGCCTGCGATCGGGGTTTCAACTTTCTACGATAGCAACATGGCGCATGACCCGAACTGCCCCTTCTGTCAGAAACTCGCGGACCCGAACGGCTGGCCCGAAGGCGATGTCGTCTGGCGGTTCCCGCATTCCGTCGCGATCCTCGGCGAGTGGCAGCAGTACACCGGGTACTGCGTACTCGTCGCTCGCGACCACGCGACCGAACTCAGCGACCTCGGTGAACATCGAGCCGCGTTCCTCGACGAGATGGCCAGGCTCGCGGAGGCGATCGGAGCCTGCTTCCGCCCGCTCAAACTGAACTACGAACTGCTAGGGAATCAGGTGCCGCATCTGCACTGGCACATCTTCCCGCGCTACGCCACCGAATCGGACAGCCGTCGGGTGGTGTGGTTCGCGCTCGAAGAGGCGAACGCGGACACCACCAAGAAGCGTCACATGGCGTTGGGCACCGTGCCGCGCGCCGAAGCCGTGGCCCGGCTCCGCGAGTGGCTCACGAACAACGGAGCGCCGGCCGCATGATCACCGCTCCGCTGCGACTGGGTACACGCGGCAGCCCGCTCGCGCTGTGGCAGGCTAATTACATCGCGGACAAGCTGCGACCGGTCGCGGCGCCACGCGCGGTCGAACTGGTGTTGATCGAAACGCACGGCGACCGCGATCAGGCGTCGGCGCTGTCCGCGATGGGTGGCTTCGGTGTGTTCACGAAGGCGATCCAGAACGCGCTGCTCGACGGCCGCGCGGATGTCGCGGTTCACAGCCTCAAAGACCTTCCGACGATCCCGGAGCCGGCGCTGGAACTGGTCGCGGTGCCAGTACGCGGTCCGACCGGGGACGCGTTCATCTCCCGGAAACACAAGCGGTTCGACGACTTGCCTGAAGGCGCGACTGTTGGAACGAGTAGCCTGCGCCGGCGCGCGCAGGTACTGAACCGCCGGCCCGATCTGAGCCTGTTGGACCTTCGCGGCAACGTGGACACGCGCCTGCGCAAACTCGACGAGCAGAACCTCGACGCGATCATCCTCGCGGAGGCTGGCCTCGCTCGCCTGGGCCTTGCGGACCGCATCACGGAGATTCTGGACGCGAGTTGGATGCTGCCCGCAGTGGGGCAGGGGGCGATTGGCCTGGAGTGCCGCGCCGTCGACCATGCGACGAAACGCCTCGTTGAATCGCTGCGCGACGCGGAGACCTTCGCACGTGTGCTGGCGGAACGTGCGATGCTCTACACGTTGGGTGGTGGGTGTCTCGTGCCCATCGGGGCTACTTCAATGGTGATTGACGGCGTACTGACGGTTCGGGGCGCGGTGCTGACGCCCGACGGTAAGCGCCGCGTGGTCGCGACGCACACCGGACTCGCGGACGCACCGCTCGCGCTCGGTCAGGAACTCGCCGCGATGTTGCTGGCCGAAGGTGCAGCGGAATTGCTGAAGTAGGTCAGGAATCCACCGGCGGGTGAGTTCGTTGCCTGAGGCCTTCGCGGCCGTTGGTGAGTAAGAACCCCCGCCGGTCTGGACGCGGGCGGACATCTCTGGGCTTACCCGGTTCTCCGACAGTTCGACCTGGCGAAGTTTGACGAGCAACCCTGACCGGATCAGCGTTGTCACGCCGTCGTCGGTGCAGTCGGCGTAAATGAGCGGCGGGGTGTTCTCCGTTCTCCCCGATCGCGCGGAGAAGTGCGTCGTGGTCGTTCCTGCCATCACCGGATCAATCGTCGGAAATCCAGACACTCCCGAACCGGGTGCGGAAGCGTTTCACTACGCGTGCGTTGCCGGGTATCTCACACCGCAGGACGCGAACGCGCGTGAGGTACGGGCAGTCGAGCAACGCCTCGATCGCGACCTTGGTGAGATCCGCGTTCACCAGATACAGGTGCGTGACTGACGCGAGCCACGGCTTTACGCACAACGTGACCACGTTCCCCGGTGTACACGGGCGCAGGAACAACTCGCGGACCGGCGTGAGCTTCGCCAGCTTCGCACCGTGCTTGTTGATAACCGGCGCTGGCAGGTTGAAGTATTCGACGAATCCGCGGCGGAACACCCACCCGCCCCACTGCCCCGGCCTGCACTCTAACACCTGCGCGAGCGGTGCGACCCATTCGGCATCGTGCGCCATCAGAAGTTCGCGTTGACGTAATTCGAGGTAGCGGAGACGGTCGCGGTCGGGCACGCCACGCGCAAGTTCGATCTGCACGCGAACGAACTCGGCTCGCGCCGGCTGGTCGTTCTCGTCGAGCCAGTCCGCAATCGCGAGCCTGAGCGTGTCGTCGTCCGGCTCCGCGAGCAGCGCCTTCAGGAAGGGGTTATCGAGCGTCATGGTTGAAAGAGCCGTGAACGGTGCTCCGGTTCGCGAGAAGTTACCCGATCGTGACGCGGTCGCCGGGCGAGGGCACGGCCACGTCGTCGAAGCCGAGTTCGCGCAGCATCCCGGCCAGCGATTCGGACTGCTCCCGTTCGCCGTGGATCAATCGCACCTTCCCCACCTTTCCCGCGATCGGTCCCAGGTACGCGGTGAAGTCGTGCTTGTCCGCGTGACCACTGAACCCGTCCAGGTGAACAACCTCGATCCACTTGTTCCAGTCGCGACCTTGGAATCGCACCGTCGATTTCGGTTCGAGCAACCTCCGTCCCACCGTGCCGGACGCCTGGTAACTCACGAGGATGATCGTGCAGCGCGGATCGTCCACGAGTTGCTTGAGGTGCTGTTGAATGCGCCCGGCATCGCACATCCCGCTCGACGCGATGATGACACTCGGCCCCGGGCGCGTGGCGAGCAGTGTGCTCTGCTCGAAGTCGCGCACGTAGGTGACGCCGTCGCCGCCGAGCAATCCGTGACCTTCGCGGAGCGCTTGTGCAATCTCGTCAGAGAGGCTGTTCGGGTGCGCCCTGTATACCCCCGCGACTTCCGACGCGAGCGGGCTGTCCACGAAGATCGGAATCGGCGGAAGTTTCCCTTCACGCAGCCCCTGTTGCAGCACGTGGATGATGAGTTGCGTGCGGCCGAGGCTGAACGCGGGAATGAGCACCTTGCCGTCGCGGTCCATGGTGTCGCGAATCGTCGCGTAGAGTTTCTCGATGGTTTCTGAAAACGACCGGTGTGTGCGGTTGCCGTAGGTGCTCTCGCACACGAGCACGTCCGCTGGAGGGATGGTGCCGGTTGGCTTCAGGATCGGTAGCCCGCGCCGCCCCATGTCGCCGCTGAAGGTAAGTGTCCTGTCGCGATCGGGCGCCGCGACGACGACGTGAACCATCGCGGATCCGAGGACGTGCCCGGCCTCGATGAATCGGAAGCGCACGGTTTTGGTCGCGTCGGTGTCGCGCCCGTAGGGCACCGAGACGAGCCGACTGAACACCTTCTCCACGTCGTTGACCGTGTACAGCGGTTGAACCCACGGTTCCGCGTAGTTGCGGGCGATGTTGAGGTGCGCCGCGTCCTCTTCCTGAATCTTCGCGCTGTCCGCGAGCATGACGCGAAGCAGATCGCACGTCGGCGGCGTGCAGTAGATGGGGCCGTCGAAGCCCTGTCGCAGGAGTGTGGGGAGGTTGCCGCAGTGGTCGATGTGAGCGTGACTGACGATGACCGCGTCGATCTGGTCGGGGTGAAATGGGAAGTGCCCGTTCCGCTGCCGGGCTTCTTCGCGCCGACCCTGGTGGAGACCGCAGTCGAGCAGGATTTTGTGGTTCCCGGTTTCGATGATGTGCATCGACCCGGTGACGCCTCCAGCCGCGCCCCAGAACGTGAGTGTGGGATCGGCCGGGTCAGAGGCAGGTGTGGTAGTGGGTTTCATCCACCCATTCTAACCCGCGACAAGCAAAGCTGACAGCCGGGGATGAAGCGGCAGAAGGACGGTGGCCGAACCCGTGTGACGCCGACCGGTGCGTGTGCTGCGTGGGCTGTCCGATTCAGGTCACGGAGGACGACACAGGTTCAGGCAATTCGCCAGTTTCCTTGGTTAGCGGCGAGACCTGACTTGTTTCGCCAGCCTGTCCAGCCGCTGTCGGCAACTTCACGGCCCACGCCAGCCCAAACCACGCCAGCACGCGGATGAAGAGGTAGGTTTCGTCGTACTCGTACCACGCGAACCCGTGCCGCGCGGAGTGCGGGGCGCGGTGGTGGTTGTTGTGCCAACCTTCGCCCAGCGCCAAAATGCCCAGCGCCGCGTTGTTCCGGCTGCTGTCCCCGGTGTCGAACCGCTTCCGCCCGAACAGGTGAGCCACCGAATTGACCGCGAACGTGACGTGCAGCACGAACACCACCGTTAAGCAGTAGCCGTATATCACACCACCCCAACCCAAGATCGCGTAGCACGCACACGCGAGCAACACGCCAGGCAACACCCACAGGCGTTCCAGCCACACCAGTTCGGGGTACTTCGTGAGGTCGCGGATGAGATGTGCATCCGGGAGCGCCGGGTTAACGGTGAACAGCCAGCCGAGATGTGCGTGGAAGAAGTTCTTGATCACCGGCGAGTGAGGGTCGTCGAGCGTGTCCGAGTGCTTGTGGTGCAAGCGGTGCTGCGAGACCCACCACAGCGGACCCTTCTGTAAGGCGGCGCAGCCAGCGGCGATCAGCAAGAACCGGAACCAGCGCGGCATTGTGAACGAGTGGTGCGTGAGACAGCGGTGGAACCCGGCCGTGACGCCCAACCCGATGAAGCGGCTCACGGCCAGCATTAGAAGTACTGACCAGAGTGTGAACTCGACGAAGGGAATGGCAACGAGCGCGATGTGAACGGCGGACATCGGGCCGACCGCGAGGGCGATCCAAACGAACTGGTAACGCGTCGGTGTGGCGCTGGCCATCGTGACTGCGCCGTAGCGGATTGGGAGGGCGGCTTTACGCGGTTGTGTTCTTCGCGGCAACCTTCTTCATACCCGCGGCACGGTCGCGGGCCTTCGTCTTGTTCGCACGCTCCACTGCAGTGCCGAAAGGCAACCCCGACGCCTCGGTCGCGGCGGCGGCGGCTAGGTCCGCGGTCACGGTTGAAGCCAATTTCGCGTTCGCGGTCAGCACCGTGACGACGTTCGCCTGCACTTGCACGAAGCCAGCCTCGACAAAGTATCGCGTCACGGTCGTGCCGCTCTTGAGGCGGAGTTCACCCGCACCGAGACGCCCGATGAACGGGGCGCGGCCTTGCAGCACGCCGAGTTCGCCGTCGATCATTGGCAGAACGACCAACTCGGTAACCTCATCGAGCACGGCCTTTTCTGGCGTCACGACGATGCAGCGGACCTTCCCATTTTGGGCGTCTTCGCGCTCACTCTCGAGGCTTGGCATCATACGACCGACCGCAGATTGCACGGTTGGTTCCGGTTGTCGCGTGTCGGACATCGGTATCCTCGGCGAACTCCGCCCACGAGGGCAGGAGTGAAGGGATGCGCACCCCCACCGCTCGTGGGCGGGGGTCGCCAGTTACTTCGCGGCTGCTGCAGCGGCGGCGACTTCTTCGATCGTGCCGACGTACATGAACGCGCCTTCCGGCACGTTGTCCCACTTGCCGTCACACAACTCCTCGAAGCTCCGAATCGTGTCTTCGAGTTTCGTGAAGTTGCCCGACTTGCCGGTGAACGGTTCGGCCACGTAGAACGGTTGGCTCAAGAACCGCTCGATGCGGCGGGCGCGAGCCACAACCTTCTTGTCGTCTTCGCTGAGTTCTTCGACGCCGAGGATGGCGATGATGTCTTGCAGTTCGCGGTAACGCTGAAGGATGCGCTTCACGCGGTCCGCGACCTGGAAGTGCCGTTCGCCGACGAACTGCGGGTCAAGGAGGCGGCTGTTCGACGCGAGCGGGTCGATCGCGGGGTAGATGCCCTTTTCGGAGATCGACCGTTCGAGGTAGATGAACGCGTCGAGGTGCTGGAACGTGTTGGCGGGTGCCGGGTCGGTAGGATCGTCTGCGGGCACATACACGGCTTGCACCGACGTGATGGCTCCGTCTTTCGTCGTCGTGATGCGTTCTTGAAGTTCGCCCATCTCGGTGGCGAGCGTCGGCTGGTAAC
>SXID01000032.1 GCA_005772955.1 Planctomycetia bacterium | reverse complement strand
GGCCCACTTGAAACTGATCTTCTCGCCATTTTTTGGTTTGTTCGGGAAGTTGCCCTTCTCCTCCACAGCGGTGAACTCAGCTGTCACCACGTCCTTCTCTTTCGTCAGTTTCGCCTTGATGATGACGCCATTGCCGCCCGCAGTGACATGGAACGTCGCGGTGTCCTTGCCGAACTCGAACTTGAGATCGACGCCATTGGACTCGCGAACCCACGCGATCGCCTTGTCCTTTTCCTTCGGGTCTTTCTTGTCTTCGGCGCCGGCGCTGAGGGCAACCAAGGCCAGAGCGAAGCCGCCCGCGAGCAGTCGGAACATGTGGAACTCCTTCGAGATCGGGGATGTGTAACGACGGAACCCGTCGCGGGCACAGTAGCGGAAGGACACGCGTCCGCCCACCGGTTCACGCGAAACACACAACGTTACAGGTCGTCCGGCGTCAGCCCAGTAGCTTTGCCGATCCGTGCGAGCATCTTTGGTCCAATCTATTCATCGTCGTGAAACGCGAAGACGTAGTTGGGCCATCGCGCTCGTTGCAGGGTGCGGTGGGAACCGATCTGCCGCTTGATCGACCACCCGATTCGTTGAAGCACTGCCAAAACCCGTCGGGCGCGGGTTGCGGACCACGCGCTCAGGGCGTCACCGCGAACACGTTTGCGAGCCGCGGAACGGTTTCGCCCTGGTCCAAGCGGTCGGCAACGACCCTTATCGCCAGTGCTTGCACACGATCTACCGCTTCCTGTCGTGTGTCGCCATAGGACAGCACACCTGGCAAGTGGTTCACTTCGGCGATCCAGCGCCCGTCGTCTTCTTGCTCGGTTTCGATGGTGAACATTCTGACTCCCGAATTGTGGGTGTGCTTCCCACTTTACCACGCCCACCGCGGCGCGCACAGGTTCACACGGGTTGGCCTTCCGTCCCACGTGGCCGTGGGGTATACGCATCGGCCCGTGTTCCGTCCCGAAGGAGCCGCTCGCGATGCCGATGCCGATGCCGACTCGCCGATACGCGATCCTGGTCGCCGTGCTGGTCGTCCTCGGGGCTGCGTTTGCGCTCGTGCCACTGCGAGGCGAGACAATCCACCGGTTCGGCTTCGGCGGCAAGAACACGGTGCTCGTTCGTGGCGACGCGAACGTAAAGGTCGAGGAGAAGGAACACGACATCTCCGACCAGTCGTTCAAGAGCCAACCGACCAGCGAACACTTTAAACTCACGTCCGACCTCGCGGCGGGCGACGCCGCGTTCATCCACTACCACTACGACACGCCGCCCGCGCCAATTACCGCGGCGCTCTCGGCCGGCGTGTGGGTGAAAGCGACGAAGACCGGCGTGCAACTGCGGGCGCGGGTCGTGTTCCCGAAGGAGCCGGACCCGGCGCGCCCGGAATCGCCGCTCACGATGCTCGTCGTCGGTGACGCCTACGCCGACGCGAGGACGTGGAAGAAGCTCACGCTCACCGACGTGCCGGGGCTGGTTGGGAAGCACCTGCCCGTTCTCCAAACCAAGATCGGCCGCGCGGTGAACAGCACCGGCGCGTACATCGACCGCTTGGTGCTGAACCTGTACACAGGTCCGGGCACTGCGGACATCTGGATCGACGACCTCGACATCGGACCAGTGAAAACGCCCGACGATGCGAAGAGACCGGGTGTGCCGGTGAAACAGCCCAAACCGGCCGACTCCGCGACCGGCCCGCGGGGGCGCCTCTCGCGGCAAGAGGGCGGGCAACTGTTCGTGGACAATAAGCCGTTCTTCTTCCGCGCCGTGCGGCACACCGGCGCCCCGCTCCACGTGCTGCGTCAGGCCGGGTTCGACACGCTCTGGGTGCCCGCCGACGTGGGCAACGACATACTGGAAGAGGCGAACCGCGACGGCATACTGGTGGTGCCGTCAGCGCCGCTCGCACCGGCACCCACGATTACCGACAAGGCCGCGGTCGCGGACACGGAGACCGCGCTCGACGGCTACTACCGCAAGTTCTCTGGTTCCGATGTGCTGTTCTGGGACATGGGCGGCGGGCGCCTCGCGGAACAGAGCGGAGCAGTCGAACGCACCACCAAGTACATCCGCAAGTTCGACGCGAAACGCCCGTTCAGCGCCGATGTGTGGGACGGGTTCCAGGGCTACTCGTCGTTCCTCGACGCGGTCGGTGCGCACCGCTGGCCGCTATTCACCAGCCTCGAACTCAGCAGCTACCGCGACTGGATCACGCAGCGCAAATCGCTCACCTCGGAGCGCGCGGTGTTCTGGACGTGGGTGCAGAACCACGCGCCGGACTGGTACGTCGCGAACGTGGCTGGTGTGAAAGACGCGGGCAAATTCACAGACCCGATCGGCCCGCACCCAGAGCAGGTGCGGTTGCTCGCCTACATCAGCGTCGCGTGCGGGTGCCGCGGGCTGGGCTTCTGGTCCGACCAGTTCCTCGCGGACAGCCACCACGGCCGCGACCGGCTTCAAGGAATGGCGATTCTGAACTCCGAGTTGGAAATGCTCGCACCGGTGCTGCTTGCACCCCAGCGTGAGCGCCCGCAATGGCTCGACACGAGCCACCCAAACGTGAAGGCCGCGCTCTTGCGTGGGAGTCGCGGCGCGCTGTTGCTCCCTATCTGGCTTGGCAGCGGCAGTCAGTACGTCCCGGACCAGGGCGCGGTCGCGTCGCTCACCGTCACGGTGCCGCTGGTGGCCGACGGCGCGGACCCGTGGCGCATCTCCCCGGCCGGTGTCGAGTGCCTGCGCAACGACGCGAAGAAAGTGACCGGCGGGACCGAACTCACGATCAAGGAGTTCGACCTCGTCACCCCGATCGTGTTCACCAACGATCAGACCCAGAACGGTCTCTTGGTGTGGTGGCAGGACTACAACCGCAAGTACGGTCGCCTCGCGGCGCGCTGGGCGATGGACCTGGCGGCGGAGGAGTACGAGAAGACGTACACCGTTCACGCGAGGCTCGCGCAAATGGGCGTGCAGGTACGCGACGCGGACAACCTGTTCAAGCAAGCGGTGAAGTTCCACGAGGACGCCCGACGCAACTTCGCCGCGGAACTCTACGACAAGGCGTTCGCCGATGCACACCGCGCGCTGCGCCCGCTGCGAGTCGTCATGCGGGACCACTGGAATCAGGCCACCGCAACCCTCGACACGCCGAGCGCCAGCCCGTTCGCGGTGAGCTACTTCAGCCTGCCGAAGCACTGGGAACTGTTCCGCGAAATTCAGGCACGTCAGCCGTCGAACACGGTGCTGCCGGGCGGGTCGTTCGAGCCAGCCGGTCAGGAGATTCCCATCGACGGGTTCCCGGTGAACGCAATCCCCGGCTGGAGCGCCCGGTTCGGCGCGCTCGACCGGGTGAACGTGGCCGCTGGCGTTGTCCCGTCGGACAAACTCGCGGACAAGATCGTGCCGAAGATGGAGCCGTTCCAGGGGCCGAAGATGTTCCACCCGGGCCGGCCGATCACGCGCCCGGATGACGGGTACGTCCCGCCCACGCCGGAACTCGGCCGCGGGGTGATGAAACTGGAAGTGCGGCGGCGCGGCGAGATCGCTCCTGACGGCAAACTGGTGGAGCAGAGTACGCGCCCACTCGAGCGCACGTTCCTGGCGGTGGAAAGCCCGCCGGTGAAACTCCCACCGGGCACGCTCGTTCGCGTCAGCGGATGGGTCAAGATCCCGGAACCCATTACGCTGACTTCCGACGGCGTGTTGTTCTACGACGATGTGTGCGGTGAACCGCTCGCGGTGCGCCTCATCGAGACGAAGGGGATGTGGAAACAGTTCCATCTCTACCGCCGCGTGCCGGCGAGCGGTCAGATTTCGCTGACAATGGCGCTGACGGGCGTCGGGGTCGCGTACTTCGACGACATTCGCATCGAGCCGCTGGTTCCGACATCGCAAGCCACCGGCTACGCTCCGCGCGTACCGCAACCGACGGTGCAGCCCGCTGGCGGCGTGCGTCCGCGGTAGGATGAGGCGGTTCGGTTGCTCGGTCGAAATGGAGTTCTTACGCGGAACGTGAGAACTACGACCCCGTAGGCGTGCTGTACTTCACGCGGCCCGAGGTAAGACAGTTCGATTTTTGACGAGCCGGATGCGTGAGCTTTGAAGTTGCGCTCACCTAAGCTCACGAGGACTTGGCAGTTGGTTTTCGCCCCGGAGGGTGGGAAACTCTTCCACAAGGCGGGGGACGAAGCGCCTCAACATTTGGAAGTGCTTCCCTGCTTTTGGAGCCACCCACTGTGAACGGGCCCCGTCAGATCTGAAGCCGGCAGCCTTGTCAAGGGGGCCCTCTGCGCGACCTCCAAGGTCACACGAGATCCCCAGGCCGGGGCCTTCCCGAATCCGCGTGACCTCCGAGGTTGCCGTTATCGCACAAAACCTGAAAAGTT
>SXID01000254.1 GCA_005772955.1 Planctomycetia bacterium | reverse complement strand
GACTGGGGTAAAAATCACGAAATGTCATCGACCAGACAAGATAAACCGCTTGAACACCAATGAGGACTGGGGTAACGCGATTTGACCACCGCCACCGACGCCTGAAAATCCTGGCGCACGCCGAACGCGCAAGAACCTCCATTAAACCACCGCGTTGTGGACACGCCGCGCACCGGCGGCTACTCTCAAACACGACCGTCCTTTCCCGCACCGAAGGAGCTTTCCCGATGTTCCGTCGAATCACCCGCCGCCGCGCAATTCAAGTCGGAACCGTCGGCACCCTTGGCTACCTGTTCACCGGCCCCGCGTACTCAACCCGACTCGCCTACGGCGCCAACGAGAAGATCCGCGTCGCCGGGATCGGCGTCGGCGGTAAGGGGTCCGGTGACATCGAGCAAGCCGGGAAGTTCATGGAGGTCGTCGCGCTCTGCGACATCGATACCGATCGCCTGAACAAGCGAGCCGAGACGTGGCCCGCCGCGAAGAAATTCTTCGACTACCGCAAGCTGTTCGACACGGTGGCGAAGGAGATCGACGCGGTCACCGTGTCCACCGCGGACCACTCGCACGCACCCGCGTCGGTCCTCGCGATGCGACTCGGCAAGCACGTGTACTGCCAGAAGCCGCTCACGCACACGGTGTTCGAGGCACGCGTGATGCGCGAGGTCGCGGCGAAGGAAAAGGTCTGCACGCAGATGGGGAACCAGGGTTCCGCACTCAACGGTCTGCGCCGCGCGGTCGAACTGATCCACGCCGGCACCATCGGGAACGTGCGTGAGGCGCACGTCTGGACGAACCGCCCGGCGCACTACTGGAAGCAGTCGCCCGACATCGTCGCGCGCCCGAAAGAAGCGCCGATCCCCAAAGGCGTTCACTGGGAAGAGTTCATCGGCCCGGCCCCGATGCGGCCCTACGCGGTGGCGTTCTCGCCGCGGCCCGCGTACCACCCGCACGACTGGCGCGGCTACTGGGACTTCGGCACCGGCGCGCTCGGCGACATGGCCTGCCACACCGCGAATATGGCGTTCCGCGCGATGAAACTCGACGCTCCAATAGCGGTGAGCGCGGAAGCCGCCGAAATCAACTCGGAGACGTTCCCCGCGTGGGCACACATTCAGTACATTTTCGCGGCCCGCGGCGACGCGCCCGCCTGCACGCTCCACTGGTACGAGGGCAAGAAAGACGGCAAGACGGTACTCCCGCCCGAAGAGTTGCTCGCAAAACTGCTGAAGAAGGGCGAAAAACTCTCCGACAGCGGGTCGATCCTGGTCGGTGACAAGGGCGTGCTGTTCAGCCCCAACGACTACGGTGCGCAGTTCAGGTTCACGCCGGAGAAGGACTTCGTTGGCATCCAGATCGCGAAGCCCGAGAAGAACCCCGAAGGCGTGGACAAGGATCACGACCAGCACATGAAGAAAGAATGGGCCGACGCGATTCGGGCCGGGAAGCCATCGCTGGCGTCGTCGAACTTCGACTATGCTGGTCGGCTCACCGAAACGATGCTGATGGGGAACATCGCGGTGCGGTTCGCCGGCACCAAACTCCAGTGGGACGCGGCAAAGTTGCAGTTCACGAACTCCGCCGCGGCGACCAAGCTCGTGAGCAAGGAGTACCGCAAGGGATGGGACTTCCTGACCGGGAAATGACCGGGGGTATCGTCGTCATCACACTCTGCGTGATGACGACGATGAAACCCCTACTTACTCAACAGGTCGATGTTGTACGTGACCGGTTTTGCGTCCTGCTCCACGTTCAATTCGAGTTTGCTCTGCGAAGCGTCCTGGTATCGCCGCGGCAAAAAGCTGACCACCGGCTTCCCATCCATGTTCGGCGCGGTCTTCCAGCAGTCCACGCGGAGCGTGTACTTCCCAGGCAGCAACCCGTCTCCGGGGACGAACGACTGCGCCCGATAGTTCCCCTCAGCGTCGAACTCGGCGGTTCCCGGTCGTGAGGTGATGACCTTTCCCGTTCCGTCGGTCGTGAAGTAAATGAACCCCGGACCCGGCACCTTTCCACCGTCGAGCGTTACCTTCCCGGAAACCGGAATGCACTTCGGCTCGCCCGAACCGCAACCCGCGGCCACGAGGATCGCGCCGAACAAGACAAGTCCGCGAAGACGGGTGGACATCGGTAGCACCGTTCACAGAGCGAGATCGAAAAAAGAAAGAGCCGCGGACCAACATTCCCCGTGTGGGTCAGGGCAGGGACACGACTTCCCCACCCGCGCGGGTGCCGAGACCGTTGTAGACCGTGTAATCAACCGTGGTGTTCAGGAACCGGACGCTCCCGTCGCCCATGACGAAGTTCGCCCCGCCCGTGTGCATGCTCTTGTACCCGCAGGTCCGGAACCAGTTCGTATCGACGGCCGTCTCCATCGTGTTCATCGGGATCGAGGTTCCCGAGAGCGGGAAGTTCTGGCTGTACAACCCCATAAAGGTGCAGTGCCCCGGCAGCGTTTCCCCGACCATGATCGTGTTGGAAAGCCCGTCGGTCACGTGAGCAAATTTGATGGCCACAACGTCGGTGCGTCCGAACATGCCGACGGACGAACCCGCCGGGTAACCGTTCCCGGCCCCGGTCCCGAAGTTATTCCCCTGGCAACAGGGATTGGTCGCGGACGGGGTGCCGTTCGGACAGAACGGGCACGAGTCCATGTGCGTCGGCCCCATGCTCGCGGGATACCACAGGGCGTGAGCGGGCGTGATGTTGTGCGGCGCGTACCGGGTCATAACGGGGGTACTGGAGGCCGGGTCGCTCGGGCATATGAACATCGGGACAGTCTGTTGGACCGCCATGGCGTTGACCGCGTTCTTGAGACCCGTGGCGATCGTCAGGTTCAGGGAGCTGTAGGTGTTCTGCTGCTCGGAATAGGGCATGATCGCAACCGCCCAGTTCGGCCCGGTCGGGGTGCAGCAGACACCGGTGCCAAACGGGAGCTGTTGGCCGGCCAACTCGAAGTTGTGGATCGCAAGGCCGATCTGCTTGAGGTTGTTCTGGCACTTCATGCGGGCCGCCGCTGCTCGCACCTTCTGCACTGCGGGCAACAGTAGCCCAATGAGGATGGCAATAATCGCGATCACCACCAACAACTCGATCAGCGTGAAACCGAGACGCGAGCGCGACCGAACCATGACCGATCTCCGGTGCGTAGAGGAGAGAGGAAGGGGCGAGATAAGATCGCAGGGACATGAGCGTATCCGATCGGGCGCCCATGTCGAGTGCTACTTTTCGCCTTCTCACCAACCGCTCACTCCCGCGAGTACATCGACGAACGCGGACGGGCACCAACAGTTTTCCCGGAGGGGCTTGCGCTGTGGACTTGTAACTCAGCCGCGTTCGGCCGAGTTCGCGTCTTCCCCGTCGATGAGTTTCTGTAACTTTTTGGCGATGGGTGAGAGCTTCATTGTTCCGAAGGAACCCTCCTGGCGTTGAGCCTTC
>SXID01000253.1 GCA_005772955.1 Planctomycetia bacterium | reverse complement strand
TCGGGGATCGAATATTCGTTGTAGTGGAAGATACTGGCGGCGAGCGCGGCATCGGCACCGGCCTCGAACGCGAGGCGTAGGTGTTCCGGGTTCCCGGCCCCGCCACTCGCGACGACCGGCACGTTCACCGCGCGGCTCACCGCTTCAAGCATGGGGATATCGTACCCGTTCTTCGTGCCGTCCGCGTCCATCGAGGTGAGGACAATTTCGCCCGCACCAAGCTCCACGACGCGGCGTGCCCACGCAACCGCTTCCAGGCCCGTTGGCACGCGACCGCCGTTCACGTGAACTTCCCAAAACTCCTTGCCGTCGCGCTGGACGCGGCGGGGGTCGATGTTCACCACGGTCGCGCAGTTCCCGAACTTGCGGCTCACCTCCGCGATCAGTTCGGGCGTCTTGACCGCAGCGGAGTTCAGACTCACCTTCTCCGCCCCAGCCTGAATGAGTTGTGTCGCGTCTGCGAGGGTGCGAATCCCACCGCCGACGGTAAACGGCATGAAGATTTCTTCCGCGACGCGACGCACCATCTCCAACATGATCGCGCGCCCCTCGTGGCTCGCGGAGATATCGAGGAAGACCAACTCGTCGGCGCCTTGTTCATCGTACTTCCGCGCGACAGCGACCGGGTCGCCGGCGTCGCGCAGGTCCACGAAATTCGTGCCCTTAACGACGCGTCCACGGTCCACGTCAAGACACGGAATGATCCGCTTTGTGAACATCGGGTCCGTTGTGATGTCAATAATGCGAGGCGCGATTCCAGAAGTGATCGTACCGGGCGCGGCGGATGTGGTCAATCGGCGCACCCAAGGCAGGTGAAACGCAGGCAGGGAGGCTCATGCCTCCCTACCTGTCGGATTCTTCCACAGTTCATGAGGTGCGGTTGGCCGCAACCCACAACATGTACGCGACTCGGTCGTTGAGCTTTTCGCGGCGACGGCTCTGGACGTACACATCGCTCCAGGCGTAATAAACAACTGCGATGGCGAGGCAGGCGACGTTGCACGCGAGCAGTTCGAACACAGGTATACTCCCCTTGAGCATCATGGCGGTCGCTGTAAGTGCGCAGCAGACTACTGCGGGCACCGAACAGTAGGTCGCAGATCGAACGGGTCAACCGCAGACTGCGGAAAATGTTGAGAGTTGGTTGCAGAGATGGCTTTTTCGGCCGCTGTCGCACGACCACTCAATACGACGAACTGACACCGGCGACTTGACAGGGAAGTTATTTCATGCCGGATGAAGTGACGAGTTCGCCGCGAAGCCCATTCAGGCCCTCGCTGCCGAGTCGCACCAACTTACCATCTACTTCTACCTCGAACAGGTCGTCCAGTTCCTGGTACGAAAGGACGCGAACACGTGCGCCGGGGGTCAACCCCTGTGCGCTCCAATGCCGTAGACGGTCGGGGTTGTCATCTTGGGCTTCGCGCACAACAACCGTATCTCCCGCACGGAATTCGGAGAGCCGTTTCAGGTTCCGCGACTTCATCTCACCGGTGCGCGACGGAATTGGGTGGCCATGCGGGTCTTCGTGTGGTTCGCCGAGATAATCGGAGATCGCCTGTTCCAGACGTGGGGAGATGGCGTGTTCGAGCGCCTCCGCTTCTGTGTCCACCTCACTCCAGTCGAGTTTGAGGACTTGCGTGAGGAACAGTTCGACAAGCCGGTGACGGCGTATCACTCGCAGCGCTTCGACGAGGCCAGCCGCAGAGAGTTTCGCACCCGTTCCCGACGTGTACTCGATCCACCCAGCGTCGGCAAGGCGCTTCAACATGCCCGTGACAGACGGCGCTTTGACCCCAAGCGCGGTCGCAATCTTCCCAGACGCAACGCCCTCGTCAGTACCGCCCAGTTGGTGAATGGCTTTCAGGTAGTCCTGAACGGCTGGCGTCGGCTTGTCGGCCATGCCGAGACTCCATGCGGGGTTCGCTTCGTGTCATCTTAACAAACCAGGACCCTGTAGCCCGGGTGGAGTTCGTGGAACGTGCGGAATCAGGCCGCGGGCCGGGCGCGAGATTGTTCCGCCACACCGAGAAGGAACGCGGCGGCCCGGTCGCACGCTCCGGGCACAGCGGCGCGGCCCCGCAGCGCGACAAGACGATCGACGACCGCCGCGCGGCGGGCTGGTTCGTTCAACCATCCCAGGATGTGACCCGCGACCTCGTCGGAGCAGTCTCGCACGGTCGGGAATTCGGGAAACACCTCGTCATCGAGAAGAAGGTTCACCAACGAGATGTATTTCACCTTGAGCAGTTTCGACAGCACCCACGCGGAGAGCGGGTTCACGCGGTAGACCACGACCGTGGGCTTGGCCCGATACATCAACTCCAGGCTCACGGAGCCGGACACTGCGATGCACGCTTCGACCAGTTCGATGATCTCCGGCGTGCGGCCGACGTGAACCTCGACCGGCAAGCCGGGTGGCAGGATTGCAAGCACCGCGTCGGCTTGAGCCGCATTGAAGGCCGCGACGAGGAACCGCGTGTCGGGGCGCGCCGCGTGGACCTTTCGCGCGGCGGCGAGCATCATCTGGGCATTCGCGGCGACCTCGCTGTTGCGCGAGCCAGGGAGGATCGCGACCCGAGTGCCGGGCTTTGCCCTCGCTTGCGCAAGGAACTGAGGATCGAGTTGCTGACTCGCGAGTTCGTCGAAGTAAGGGTGCCCGATGTAGTGGGTCTTGACACCGCGTGCCCGATACCATTCCTCCTCAAACGGGAGCGCGGTAAAGACGCCTGTGAAATACTTGCGCACAATGCGGACGCGACCCTGACGCCAGGCCCAGATCTGCGGAGGCACGAAGAAGTAGGTCGGGATGCCGAAGTCGCGAATGCGCTTCGCGAGTTCAAGGTGGAAGCCGGGGTAGTCAATCAGCACGACCGCGTCTGGCTTCTGCGTGCGGATATGCCGGATCGCGAGATTGCCCACGCTGAAGATCTGGGGCAGTTCGCGGATCGCATTCTTGAAGAACACGACCGCGTGGTCGGCGAGTGGGTAGAGTAGGTCCGCACCGGCAGCGCGCATGCGGTCACCACCGAGTGCGGTGATGCGCGATTCCGGTTGCTTTTTGAGAATCGAGCGGATGAGATTTGAGCCGTGCAGGTCACCGCTCGGCTCCCCAGCGCTCACGAACAACTTCATCGCGGCATCCTTGCCATCGTGGTGTGGTCCGGTCACTCCGTGACCAGTTGCGACTATCCCTTGGCGGGCGATGGGGCAACCGTTTCCGCGGCAGGCGCTGTGACCACGCCAGAACCGCGTCCCGGCAACTCGGTGGTCTCAGCGACGCGACGGTAGCCGAGTGAATAGAGAACTTCGAGCACCTCGCTCCACGTCGGGAACGGGCGCCGATTCTCGCGCTTATACCGGTCCATGGCCTTCATGAACTCGGTTTCGTCGTCGGTGTAGTCGCGTTCGCAGGTGGTTGGATCGATGAGCCGCCGGCGCTCACTGGTCTTGCGCTTGGCAGCAGCATTCTCGGCGCGTCGGCGATCCGTCGCAACGGGAATGTTGCGTTTCCGTCGATCAGCCGGGAAAGTTGTGGTGCCGGAGCCGTGTTTGGCATCGGGTACCGCGTCAGGCGCAGTGTCAGGCGCCGCCGCGGGTTGCGGGACGTTCGTTAAGTTCGACATTCGCGGTGCCTCGCAGCCGTGTTGGGGGGAAGGCTGGAGCCAAGCATCCGCGGCCAACCGTGGCCGGTCGCGCTTCATGCGCGGTCCTGAGGGATGAACGGGTGTTTCTAAGAGTACCCGACTAATGGGGTGTGTCAACCGAAATTCACGTGCTGTCCCAAATACGGTGGGAATTATTTTGGGAGCGTGTGCTGATTCCCGAAGGGGGCGAATCTGAGAGATTTGCTCTGGCGTGTTCATCGAATGGCTCGCGTCATCCGCGAGCCATTCTGAGACTGGTGGTTCAGAAGTTAAAGTTGAGGAAGCTCATCGCCTCGACCGCCCAGGGACGCGGCCCGACAACTGGGATACATACCGAGGTGCTGAGCGTCGCACGGTTGAACCGGAAGCGGACACCGCTAGTTACGTTAACCTGGTCCTGAAGGTACACCAGTCCATCCTGGTGCCTGCTCGTCAGCGGTGTCCGGATGTGCAACTCGACGACCGGCGCCACACTCGCCAACACGCTGCCCACCCCGCCACGGTACGCGTAGTAGCCGACGCCGATGCTGTTGTTCAACAACGTCGGGTCACGTTCGTCTGTCGGGACGATCAGGCTCGTGATGCCCTGGATGAACGTGCGGTCGATGACCTTCACGAACCCGCCCCACGGCTGGAACAGGAGCGAGTGCGGGGCTTTGGAACCGTCGCCGAGGATCGCGTCCCCACCCCCGGTCGGCACGGTTAGCACGAAGCCGACCGTGAACAGGTCACCAGTCTCGCGGTTGTTGTAGAACGCATACTTCCCGAGCAGCGAAAGGTCGCCCACGTTATTCGTCCCAGCAACGCCGCCCCCGTATTGCTGTACGAACGGCATCCGCATCCCGAACGACGCATCGCCATCGAGGAACGTCTTCTCGAAGCCAACTGTCTGCCGCTGAAGGTCGGTCTGCGGGGAACCGGGGTTCAGCGAGCCGCCAATGTCGTCATAGAAGTTGTAGCCTCCATAGATGCGGTCCTGCGGGCGCGGGCTGTCGTTGTCGGTGATCATCACGCCGCTGTAACGGGACGCGAGCGTGATCCGTGCGAGGCGCTTCTGTGCCACCACGTCGTTCACGATGATCGGTTCGTTCACGATGATCGGTTCTCCGCTGACGTCCAGTCGCTGGACCGGTGTGAACCCGACAACGCGCTGCGAAGTGCCGATCACTCGCGGCGTGGAACCGACCACACGCGGCACCACCTTGAAGCCCGTGGTGAGGCTCTGTTTGTAGAAACTGCCTCCGAAGTCACCGTCGAAGTTCTCGTTGAACGTGCGCGAGGGTTCGCCACCAGCTTCCCGCGCCTGTGCGTACGGATCGGTCAGCCGGCGTTCGACTGGGTTCGGGGGCGGTGCTACCCCTACAGGCGGATCGATTGAAGGCACGCCGGGCGGCGGCATCGGCGGGTTCATGCGCGGCACATTCGGATCGACCGGCATGGTTCCCGGCATGCCCGGAACGCCGGGCACGTAGGGGCCGACCCCAGGAGGTGGACAAGGCGGGGGCAGTGGGCGTGAGTAGCGAAACCCGTTCCAGTGACCCGTGAGCGAGGGGACTAACCGTTCCTGCGCGCGGGCGGTGCTACCCGCGAGCAACAGACCGACGAGTGCGGGGACAAATACCCGGCGCATGGGACGCTCCGTGTCCGCGAGGGGATCCGAGTAGGCGACGCGCTCACATTATCGGCACAACGCACTTTCCCGGTTCAATCGTTCCGCCACACGTTGCCGGATTTCCCGGACCTACTCATTTCCTCGTTACCTTGATCGGGATGACTTTCCGCACCGCCGTATTTGGGTCGAAGCCTTTCGCGGTCGGATCAGGCAGGAACCGCTCGATCCACTTGTCGGGGTGCTTGCTCCTCACGATCAGTATTTCCGGCAGCGCGGTCTCGGAGGCGAGGAGGACGAAGTGTTCTGTCGCCACGTCGCCACCGGTTCCGATTCCCGCGATCACGAAGTTGGTCTTCCCGAGCGGCGCCAGTGACCGCTCGGTCCTCTCCTTGAGTACGCTGCCGCCCTGCACCGGTTGCACCCGCACTTCGCCGTCCGAGAGGATCATCAGCAACGTGAACTGCACCGTGCGATCGCATTCCACACGCAACTGGAACTCTTGGTCGGCAACCACCTGTGTGACTGCTTTTCCAGAAACGACCAACTCGGCCTTGAGCGTGAACGGGGCTTTCTCGGGCGTCACATCGCCGGTGTACCACCCCGCGAGCGGCGGGATAGATGCTCGGCCCGCGAGCGGCGCGGGCACGATCACGGGTTTGGCTCCCACGAATGGACTCGCGATCGGCCCATCGGGTTCCTCTCCCTTGCGTGCCAGCGCCTTCTCAAGTGCGGCCAGTGACTTGATGTCCTCCGCGAGCGGGGTCAGTTTCTTGTTCCCCATCAGGCGAGAGAAAAAGCCATCGCCAAGGAGTGCGTCCGCGAGCCAGTCCCCGCGAACGAATGGCACCGGTCGGAACTGGTTCTCGCGCGCGAGCAACTTTTCCAGTCGCAGTTCGTCCGGGTCGTTAGCTGGGAGCACCCGCGCATGGGGATACTCCATCAGAAGCAAGTCAAACGGTTGGAAGCGATACGCGCCACCGATGATCCGTTTGCCGCCCTTGTCCTTGTCGCGCACCTCCATCTTGTTGAAGAGTTCGCGTGTCAACCAACCCAGTCGGCTCGTTTCGACGCGGAAAAGCGTTGCGGCGACATCGACAGGCTCCGCGTGGAACGGCCGCTCAGCCGCTGCCGAAAGCGCATCGTTGAGGGCTTTCTCCGCTGCGACGAGGTCGGGAATCGGTTGACCGTCGCGGATCAGGTGCGCGAACGAGACGTAACGTATGTACTCCGCGGGGTCACCGACCTTCGTCTTCTCGACGATTCGCTCGAAGTCATCGGCGATATCCGAAAGTGTGGTCCGCTCGTCGAACGTGATCGGGTACGCGGGTGCTTCCGCGTTCACCCACTTCTCCAATACCGCGATCTCTTCGGCGTCCAGACCGGGCCGATTCCCCGGTGGCATCGAACCGTCTTTGACGAGTTCGAGGAGTTGCGACCGCCCTTTCGCGGTGACGAGCGGAACCGGCTTCTTCCTCGCGACCACTTGTTTGCGGTCCATCAACTTGAGTTTGCTGAAGCCCGGTTCGGGGTTCCCGGTGTGGCACGCGGAGCAATGCTTCTGGATGATGGCGCGCGCGCGGATCGCGAGATCGCCGGTGACGCGGTGTTCGGGCGGCTCGGCACTGCGCGCGAACACGGGTGTGAACAGGAGTGTGAACACCGCGATTGCGCGGATGTGACCGATTCTCGTGCGCATAAAGCCCCTCACCGCTTCAAGAACGCGGTCTTCGGCAACTGACGCGGGTAGCTGACCGGCGTCTGCGGTTCCATCAGCCCGACCCGCTTCAGCAGGCCCGGCACCTTCTCCGCAACGTAATCGAACAACTCTTCTGGCGACAGCGCGCCGTCGGAGTCGTAGTCCGCTTTCCGGTAGCCCCTGTCCTTGTCCAGCGCGTCGAGGACCGCGTAGGTGAACACCCCATGGCCGTACTTCGGGTGTTCGTAGGACTGTTCGCCTTGGTCGCAGGCGGCGATGATGAGCGGCCCCCGACCGTTTGGCACGCACCGGCGGAGCAGATTCGGGGTCGCGACGCGCCCCGAATGGCATGCGTCGAGCAACACCACCTTGCGGCAGTTGATCTTCGCGAGTGCGGCGAACAGTTCCTCCGCGGAGAGCGCGGTCGCACCGGGCTTGTGCGGGGAATAATCCGGGCAGCAAAACAGGAACACGCCCTGGTCCGTGAGAACACTGCGGCCCTCGTTCGGAAGCGGCCCGTCCTTCGGCATGAGCAGGTCGCCGTGGCCGGCGAAGAACACGAGTAGCGTGTCGTCCGGTTTCGCGCGCGTCGCGAGCAGCGCGAGGGTGTCGGTGAGTTTGGTGCGGACGGGGTCGAGTTGGAGGTCGATCTTCGCGTCCTTGAACAGCAGTCTCGGTCCGGCATACTTGCCGAGTTCTTTCCCAAGTGCGGTCGCGTCGTTGTGCGCGCTCTTGAGGTCGCCGAACTTCCGCGCGCCGAGCAGATTCTTCCGCGTGTCGGAGTAGTCGTTAATGCCGGTGAGCACCGCAAGCAGGTTCGCGTCGCCGGGCTGACGCGGGTTCTTCACGAGGTGAAACTCTTCCGCCCGACCGCCGGCAGCGTTGAACGCGAGGACCGCGATCTGGTTCTCGCCCGCCCAAAACTTGTCCGCGGGGATCGTGTACGGCACGTCGAATGGCTTCGTCGAATCAAGCGTCTTCCCCGTCGGCGGCCACGACTCCACGAGGTGATCGTTCACCCACAGTTCAACGCGTTCCGGAAGCAAGTCAGGGTTCGTCCCGCGTGCGCGCATCGTGATGGTGAGCGGGAGGCCCTCTTTCTGCACGCTGAGTTGTTGCAACGCGACCCGGACCGGGGCCGGTTCGTACTTCGTAAACGGCACAAGCGTCGGTGTCTCGCCACGGGCCGCGACGAGCGCCTCACCCGCGTCGCGTGTATCGGTGATCTTTTCGAGAACGTCCGGCATGTGGAACTGCTTCTCGAACTGCTGAAGTTGGTAGAACTCCGGGCGCCCGCCGGGATCGGGGCTGTTGACGTGCCAGCCAGCGAGCCGGTCGCCGTTTGTGGTCTTCGTGTGATAGTACGAACCGTGCCACATCCACACGACCCAGTCGTTCATGCGGTTCTGGTTGTCGAACGCGGGGAACCACTTCCACAGCGGACGTTGGCGCACTGTGGTGAGTGTGTCGCGCCGTGTAGCCTTCTCGCGGGCCGCGATCCCGAGGAAGAGTTCAATGCCCGGGCGCGGTGACTTCAGCGCACCGAGCGCGTCCGCCAGCGTTCCGACCGACGCGCCTTTGCGCCGATCGAACACGAGTTTCCCCTCGACCGCGAGCAGGTCGAGAACGTCGCCGGCGCGTAGCCCCGCTTCCCATCCCGGCGAACCGGTATCAACGGCGGCCACACTTGCGCCGTCCTTCTCGATGAACTTTGCACCTAGGCCCGGTTCGCTCTTCCAGTCCTTCAGCGACCACGCCGCGACGGTCTGATCCTTACCGCCGGTGACGAACCACGTTTGATCCTTCGCCGCTACGACAGACGTGACCTCTCCCGCGTGTCCGGTGAACACCTTCGTGCCCGCGAGCGTGTTGTCCTTAGTGGCACGTTCCGGCACAAGTTCAAACAGCGTGCAGCCGTAGTAGTGGCCGACGATAACGCGTGTTGGGACCGCGCCGGCGGCGGGGAGGAAGGTGTAACACGTCGGCGCCTGGTCGCGAACGCGGTCGAGTTTGAGCTGATATTGCTCTCTCTTCCCGTCGCGCAATCGCTCCGCGTACCACACGAACTGGCTCTGCTCGTCCGGCACGATGGTCCACCCGTCCGCCGCCGGAACGGGGTTCACCCAGGCCTGGCCCTCGTCGAGTGTCGCTTTGAGGCGAGACAGATCGAAGCGAGTCCACGCGCCCGCACCGCGCGCGTTCGGGTCGATGGACTTCGCGTCGTGTTCGGTTTGCACGCCAACCATCTTGCCGTTCGCCGAGAGGTTCACAGACCACGGGCGGCGCCCGGCCCCGCGAACCACCGTCAACGGCTTCTCAAGATTCGCGAGGTTGATCAGCGTCACTTCGTCGGCGTCGCCGCCCGCTATCGCGAGGTGCGGTTCGGTGGGGTGGAACGCGAGCGCCTCCGCCGGACCCGTGTGCGGAATCCGCTTCGGCTCCTGCTTCGGGTTCTTGATGGGATCGTCGTAGAGCCAGATTTGATCGTTCCCCTCGGAATAGAACCGCGGCTTCGCACCGGTCTTGAGGACGGTTCCGACGCCGACCGCGAGTTGTCGCGTCTTTGGGTGCCACGCGACACTTCGAGGGAACTGGTTGTCGTCATCGAGGTCGAAACGAATCGTCTTCGCGCCGTCCGCGCTGCGCAACAGTACTTTCTTGTCCGCGCACGCGATCAGAAGCCAGTTCCCGTTGTCGATGAGTTCCGCCCGGTAGACACGCGCGTGGTTCCGCTGGTCCGGGTCCGCTTCAAACAACGGCTTCCCCTGCGGCGCCTGCTTGGGGGTGTCGGCTATGGTGTTCGCGAGGTCGCACTCGTACACCTGACCGCTCTGTGCGACTGAAACGAGTTTGCTCTTATCGGGGAAGTACACGAGCCGCGGAAAGTTGAACCCGGCGTCTCCGACCGACTGCTTCGGCACGTCGTGCTTGCCGACGCGTCGCGGCGGCGCGGCGGTGCGTCCGTCCTTATCAGGCGCTTTTAATGGGGTCGGATCCCATACCCACAGGCTCCCGTCGGCGGTGCCGAACCCGATATGGCCGTCCGACCGGAACGCAACCGCCCGCACGGTGCCGAACGTGGCATCGCCTTCGCGCACGGCGGGCCAGGTCAGCGCGATCGTGTCGCCGGTCACGCGGTCGAGAAGCGCGACCGTACTCGGCTTCATGCCGTAGCCGCCGACCGCGACGCGCGAACCGTCCGCGGTGACGGCAACGGCCTTGATCCCGCCTCGTTGTTCGCGCCACGCGCGCCACCGGAGCGTTTGCACTTTCGCGCGATCCGTTTCGAGACCGGTCGCGGAGTGCGCCCAAACGCGAACCACTTTGTCGTCGCCGCCCGCGAGCAGGTACTTCCCGTCGGGAGTAAACAACAGCGCGTCGCACGTCCCGACCCGCCCGCCAGCTTCGACGACGATTTCCGGCTCATCGCGCGAACGGCGGTCGAGTTGTTGCGCCTCGACAGAGGGCACGAAACTCGCGAGTACAGCGAGGGCCAGGAGCAGCGAGTTCGCGTTCATAAATCGCCGTCGGTTGTTTGTTGGGCGAAACGCGGTCGATGTAAATAGCATACGCGAGCGAAGGCCACAGATTTCAAGTACAATTATCTTATCCTCACGACGCCCGGAACGAGGCCGATGGACGACACGCTTGGTACCGACGAGGGAAACCTGCTCACGATACGCGTCGAGCAGTTCAACCGTGCGCTCTCCGGCGGCGCAGTGACCGACTGGGAACCGTTCCTCACGGGGTTTGTTGGCGACGCACGCCTGCTCCTACTCACGGAACTCGTCACGCACGACTTGAAGCACCGGTGGGCCAAGGGCGAGAGGCCGACGGTCGAGGACTACCTCACGCGCTACCCAGAACTCGGACCGACGGACAAAGTTCCGCCCGAGATCATTCTTGCAGAGCACCAGTGCCGGATTCGTGCCAGCGAAATGGTCGATGTGTCCAGCTACCGCGAGCGGTTCCCGTCGCAGTTCGACGCGATCCAGACCGACCTGAACTCGGCCCGTATGTCGCAGACCGTCACGTCCAGCAGTAGTCCACGCTGGGAACCGATGGCCGAGAGCGTGGTCGCAGTCGATCAGCAGTACGAACTGGTCCGCGAACTTGGCCGCGGGATGTACGGCGAGGTGTGGCTCGCGCGCAAGCAGCCCAGCGGCATCGAGAAGGCCATCAAGATTCTGTTGCAAGCGGCCGACCGCGAAGCCGGGCAGCGCGAACTGAAGTCCCTCGAACTGATCAAGAACCTGCGCCACCCGTACCTACTCGCGACTGAAGACTTCTGGGTGACGAATAACCGGCTCCACATCGTGATGGAACTGGCCGAGGGCACTCTCCGCGGGCGACTGAAGCAGTGCCTCGCCCAGGGGCGACCGGGTGTCCCACCGGACGAGTTGTTCCAGTACATCGCTGAAGCGGCAGAAGGGCTGGACTTCCTCCACGAACAGAAGATCACACACCGCGACGTGAAGCCGGACAACATCCTCATTCTGCACGGTCACGCGAAGGTCGCGGATTTCGGCCTGGCGCGTGCTCAGACGCAGATCGTCGAGTCGATGAGCCTCGCGGGGACGCCGGCTTACATGGCCCCGGAAATCTGGGGCGGCGAAGGCGGCGCGGCGAGCGACCTCTACAGCCTCGCGTTCGCCTACGTCGAACTGCGACAAGGTCGTTCGCCACTGAGCTCCCGCCCACTAGTCGAATTGATGATCGCCCACCAGGAAGGGAGCTACGAGTTCGCCGACACGATAACCGATGCCGAGCGAGTGGTGCTACGCAAGGCGCTGGCCGCGAAGCCACACGAACGCCACGCAACCTGTACCGACTTCGCCGCGCATCTCGCCGAGGCGCTCAGGCTCCCGTTCGCGGGCGGCGGGCGGCGGCTCCCGGATCGCCCCACCCCGGTGTTCGGTTCCGTCGGCGTGGTTGACACCGGCGAGAGCGGGGGAACACTCGTCATCGACTCGCTGCGATCGAAACCGAAACTGGAACCGGTCCTCGAAGAGGAGCCGTCCGCGGAAGAGGAATCGCTCCCGGAGCGGACGCATCGCGCGTGGCCGCTGATCGCGGGCGGATCGCTCGCGCTGGCCGCGGTCGTCGTTCTTGGCGTCTGGCTCCTCGCAATCAGCGGAACGAAAACCACGCCAACCGAACCCGGCAGCGTCGCGAAGGTGGACCCCAAACCGACTGACCCGAAGACCACACCACCTGACCCAATCCCCCCCCCGAGGCCAGTGGTCCCCGCGACCAGCGAGATGATTCTCGCCTCCGCCAGCGCTGTGGTCGGTGGCATCCCGCGTGAGGTTCCAGCGAAGCCCGAACCTAAGTGGGTATTCCCCACCGGCACCACGCCGGACGAGAACGCGAAGGTTGTGTCACTCATTGGCAAGAAGTTGCCGGACTGGGTGTTCGTGAAGAGACACGGCGAGACGGTTCGCTTCCGGCTTATCGCCGGGCAAACGGGCCAACTCGGCGACCCGTACTACATCTCGGAAACGAAGATGACTAACGACGTGTATTCGGGTGGCAAGGTTCGCGACGGTCTCCCTGCAGTGAGCGTGACCGCACTCGACGCGCGAACGTTCGCGGCCAAGGAATTCGGTGGCGACCTGCCGACGACAATCCAGTGGGATATCGCCTCGGGGCTTTTCGTCATGGAAGGTCAGGCAGGACTGGGACCAACGCTGCCACCGGGTCGCGCGTGGGTCGAGAAGGACGCACCGGGACCGGTGAAACGCGCCGCGAACGAAGCCGATGTGAACTACTTCGGGTTGGTCGACATGGCCGGCAACGGCCGCGAGTGGACGCGCAACTTCACTCAGAAGGGCGAAGAGAAGATCCTCGGTACGGATCCACTCGCCGAAAAGGACAAGGTTATCCTGCGCGGCCGAAACTACACCCTCGACCGCCCGTTGACGTACAGGATGATCGAGGTGGAACGGAAGGCGCAACCGCAGACGCAGTTCGCGAACGTCGCTAGCCCGTACACGGGGTTCCGCGTCGTGTTGCCGGTGCCATAATGCGCACGCTATCGCTTGCCCTGTCGCCAGCGGTTCAGGCTCACGTTCGCGATGAGCAGCGCGCCGATGAGGATGTACTGCATCTCGACCGGGACATTGAAGAGACTCACGCCGTTCTTGATAAGGATCAGAATCAGCACGCCGAGCATCGCGCCAACGACAGTCCCCTTCCCGCCCGACAGACTCGCACCGCCGATCACCACGGCGGTAATCACGTCCAGTTCCAGTTGCTCGCCAAGCGTCGGGTTGCCGCTGTTGCTATGCGCGAAGAGGATCACACCTGCCCAACCGGTTAACAGCCCCGCGAGCGTGTAGACCAGCATCTTCGTGCGCGTCACGTTTACGCCACAGAGCCTCGCGGTCGCCTCATTCGACCCGACCGCGTACAGATGCCGCCCGAACACCGTCAGGCGCAGCAACACCGCCGTCAGTACGGCGAGCAACACGAGCGACCACAGGCCGGGGTTTGTAAACTCGGTTTGGGTAGACGCGACCGTGTTCACCCACTCCGGGGTTCCGCCCTCCTGGAACGGAAGCACGGTTCGCCCCGCGAGCCACGTTGCAACGCCTCGCGCGACGCCGAACATGCCGAGCGTCGCGACCAACGGCGGGAGTTGCAGTTTCGTAACGAGCAAGCCGTTCAGGAGGCCGCACACGCCGCCGATGCTCACGCCAGCCGCGACCGCGATAAGGCTGTTCGCGGGGGAAGGCCCGGACGCGGTGTACATCGCGGTGTAGACTCGCATCGTCACCACCGAAACCAACGCGACTGTCGCACCGACCGACAGGTCAATGCCGCCGCTGATGAGGACGAGTAGCATCCCGAGCGCGACGATCGCGGGCACGGTTCCTTCGTGCAACAGCACGCGAAGGTTGCCGAGGCTCAGGAACGTGTCGAGACCGCCTTTGATCGCGATGAGCGACGTGAACAGCGCGAGTACCGCGACGAACCCGACCCACGGGCCGGCCGGGAGGCTGAACGACTTTGCAGCAGGAGCAGGTGAAGAAGTTGACATTGCGAACCAATCGTTGTGTTACGCGCTACCGGTCGCCACCGCGATCACCTGTTCCGGGGTCCATTCGCTCACCGGCCGCACTGCCGAGAGCTTCCCGCGACACATCACCGCAAGCGTGTCACAGACGCCGAACAACTCTGGCAGGTAACTGCTCACCACCAGCACCGCTTTACCGCTCGCGGCAGCTCCACCGATCTGCCGGTAGATGTCGGCCTTGCTGCCCACGTCCACCCCTTTTGTCGGTTCGTCGAGGAGCAGAACGTCGGCGCGCTGATGGAAGAGCCTTGCGATCGCGACCTTCTGTTGGTTCCCGCCGCTCAGTTCGCCGACTGCCTGGTCCGCATCGCGGAACTTCACGCCGAATCGCGTGAGGACATCACTCACGGCCGAACGCAACCGCGAACGCGACAGAAACCCGAACGTCGCGCCTTCGTCGAGTCGACTGAGCGCGATGTTCTCCGCGATGGGGAGTTCGATCGCCAAGCCCTCCGACTTGCGGTCTTCGCTCACCATCCCCACGCCTTGCGCGATGCGGTCTGCGGGGGTGGCGCGATCGCTGGTGTACACGCCGACCTTTACCGTACCGGAGCGAACCGGATCAAGACCGTAGACCGCGCGAAGCAATTCCGTGCGCCCTGACCCGACGATACCCGCGATTCCCAAAATCTGACCGCGACGCAGCGAGAGTGACACGCCGTTCGGTGACTGCTCGCCGCACACGTCGCGTAACTCGAGTACCGGGGGTCCGATCGCGTGCGGTGTTCGCGGGTACTGCTCGTTCACCGTGCGCCCGACCATCAACTCAACGATCCGCTCGCGGGTCACTTCGCCCACTTTCCCGCTGCCGACCGCCAGGCCATCGCGAAGCACCGTGAACCGGTCTGCAACGGCGTCGATCTCTTCGAGAAAGTGGCTGATGTAAACAACCGTCACACCTCTTCCCTTGAGCGACTTCACCAGCACGAAGAGGCGCTTCGCGTCCTCCTGTGTGAGGGCGCTGGTCGGTTCGTCGAGAACGAGTACCTTCACGTCGGAGAGCAGCGCGCGGGCGATCTCGACCACCTGGCGCCCGGCCGAGGAGAGCGACGCGACCGGCGCGTCGGGTTGGATCTCCGGGTGACCGAGTTGCGCGAGCGCGGCCACAACGCGCGTGCGGTTGGCATCCGCCGCGAGGAACCCGTAGCCGCTGCGTTCCTGGCCAAGCGTGACGTTCGCTTCAACGCTGAGGTCAGGACAGATCGCGAGTTCCTGGTAAATCATCGCGACGCCGCGTTCGCGTGCCGCTTGCGGCCCTGTCGGGTCGTACGCTGCGCCATCAAGTTCGATCGCGCCGGAATCGGGTTGTTCCGCGCCCGAAAGCACCTTCATGAGCGTGGACTTACCCGCGCCGTTCTCGCCTACAATCGCGTGAACTTCGCCCGACTGCAGTTCGAGATCGACACCGCGTAGCGCGGCCGTTGAGCCGTAGCTCTTGCGAATACCGGTCATCCGAAGGCGTGCGGTCATGTGGAGTTCTCCTCCCCAACCCCAACCCTAAGAAGCGAGGGGCTTTCAGCAGGAGACGCGGCGTCCTCTGGCTCTGGTTCTGCTCCCCCTCCCTTCTTAGGGGAGTGGGTTGGGGGGAGAGGTTCTTTCATCGCTTCCCCCGCAGTTCTTCTGTGGTACGGCGTTTCTGCGTTTCCTCGTCGTACAACCTCAGCGTGGACACGTCGCTGAGATTCTTGTTCGTGACGAGGTACTCGCCCGTGCTCTCACTCATGTCGGTGCGCCCTTTGTTCACGTCACGCCCGCGGAGATGCTGCACGCAGTACCACGTGGACAGGTAACCCATGCGGTAGGGGTCTTGAAGGATACTCCCGACGATGTCCCCTTCCTGAATCGATTGCAGGAGCGGTTTGCTCGCGTCGAACCCCATCAGCACCACCTTCTTGTTCAAGCCCTGCGAGCGCAGCACATCGGCGGTGCCAGAGGCCGACGATTCGTTGGGCGCGAAGATGCCGTCGACTTCTTTGCCGAACTGGAGGATCATCGGGCCGGCTTCGCGCATCGCGGAATCGCGAGTCGCCCCAGCGTACTTGTCCGTTGAGAGCCACACCGCGCCCGGGCACATCTGCTTCACCGTGTCCAGAAAGCCCTTCTCGCGGTCCTCCGTTGCCTGAGAACCGACCGCATAGCGGAACAGGATCAACTTCGGATTGTCCTTGTTTTTCAGTTCGCCCAGGAGGTGCCGCGCCGCGAGGCAACCGCCGTTGTAGTTGTCGGTGGCGACGTACTTCACGAAGTGATCCGGGTCGTCGATACCCGAGTCGATGATGATCACCGGCACACCGGCGTCGGCGGAGCGTTTCACGCACGCGGTCATCGTGCGGCTGTGCTGCGGCGCGAGTACGATCCCGCTCGCACCGGTAGCGACACGCCGGTCCACGATACGGATTTGCTCCATCGCGTCGCGTTCACGAAGCGGGCCGTCGAAGATGATCCGCACGCGGGTGCCGTCTTCGGCTTCGAGGTCCGCGGCACAACGCTCGGCCCCGCGGTGCACCGACTGCCAGTGCTCGTGCGTCAGCCCTTTGGGGATCACGACGACGGTGAACTGCTCCTTCGGACCGCCGCACCCGAACACGAACGGGAGCGCGGTGGCGAGCAGATAGATAAGCGGTCGCGGCATGGTTCGCCTGGGAGAGTGTTCGCAGAGGGTACGCGGTTCGCGGGCGCGGGTCAAGTTTTCACCGTGTGCGAGTCGATACAACCTTGTTGTGCGATTCTCGCGAGCGCAAACTCATGCCGCCCGACCAGCAACCGCCAATCAACCTGATTCGCGTCTTCGACTTCTACGTGACGCTGATGTTCATCATCAGTCTCGTGCGCCGCTGGGATGTCTATCTGGCTGCGGTGCGCATCCTGATCCGGGTCCGGGGGCGCTGGCCGAAGCTCATCACGCGCCTCAGCGAGCACCGCAGCCTCATCCTGAACTGGTCGTTCTTCCGTCCCGCGATCCTCGCGCTGGCCTTGACGGTTGTTCAGCTCATCGTGTCGCGGCTCATCTTTCCGCTCGCGGAGTTGACAGGGCCGCAACTGCGTCAGGAGTGGTGGTGGGTGCCGGTCATCCTCGTGCCGCTCGTACCGATGCTCGCGGTGGACATTTACTTCGTGGTTCGCGTGGGCCGGTTCGACCACGACGAGACGGTGAAGTACTTCGATCAGGCGGAAACGTGGCTCGGCTGGAAAGGCCCGCTCGTGCGCGCGATCACGCTCGGCATCGTGAACCCGCAGAAGATGGTGGACGACGAGGTGAAGAAGAGTCTGCAAGACTACCGCTCCACGTTGAACGCATCGCTGTGGTGGGTGTCGGTGCAGATCGGGTTGCGGTTGCTATTCGGCCTCACACTCTGGACGGTCTGGGCGATCCACTCCTGATAGGCTAACTGTGGCCCGTCACCCGTAAGGATACCACGATGGCCGAAGACCTCCGTTCCGCACTGAATCATGCGATCTGCGATGAGATCGATGCGGCGCTTTCGCGCATCGTCCACTGTTTGAACCAACTCAGTGACGCGCAGGTGTGGTCGCGCCCGCCCGCGGGGACAAACGCGATCGGCAACCTGATTCTGCACCTCACGGGGAACGTGCAGCAACTCATCGTGAACAACCTCACCAGCGTGCCGGACACACGCGACCGACCCGCGGAATTCGCGGCGCGCGACGTAGCCCCAAAGGACGAACTGCTCGGCGCACTGATCGTTACCGTAAAGCGGGCGCGCGACGCCATCCTCGGCGCTCGTGACGACCGTCTGACCGAACATCGCGTCGTGAACAACTTCAACTGGACCGGCATCCAGGCCGTGGTGCGGAGCATTAGCCACTTCCGCGGGCACACTCAAGAAATCATCCACATGACACGGACGATCCTCGGCGACGGCTACCGGTTCGCCGGACCGCGCTGACTACGGAAGGACCAACTTATCATGGGCACGGAAGACGCGCCGAAGCCGCCATCAGCGGACGAAATCAATCGACTGTGGCAACACGGGATGCACGAGGAACGTCTTTTCCACGACCGGCTCAACTACTTCTCGTTCCTCGAAACCGGGCTGCTGACGATCTGTGGAATCATGTACAACAAGGAACCCGCGATCGGGTTCTTCCTGCCGATCATGCTGGTGGGGCTACTGTTCACGCTCCTGTGGATCGCCATTCAGACGCGACATTGGGCGTACTGCGAACACGTCCACGCACGCATTCGCGCACTGGTGCCGGAATACCGCGCGACGCTCGACGGCTGGGCCGGACCGAGCGGGCACAGCGGGTTCGCCATCTCGAAGCCGCTGGCACTGGCGGTACCGTTCCTGTTCGCGTGTACGTGGATCGTCTTCCTCGCGTTGCTGATCGTCCGGTCGACCGTCTAACGGCCGGTCGCGGCTTCGCGAGGCAGCTCACCATCCATCGGGCAGAGTCGTGTTCGCGAAGATCGTCCGCGCGTCGTCCAGCATCTCGCGTCGCGCCACCGCGTCGTAACGATCCGAGAAGTGGAACAGAACGAGGCGCCCAATTGCGGCGCGTGCCGCCATCGACGCGACCTCTTCCGCGGTCGAATGCATCACCTTGTTGGCGAGGTCGGCGTCCGCGGCACGGTACTGACTTTCGCACACGACCGTGGTCACTCCGCGGAGCGACGGCACGAGTTCGTCCGCGGTCGCAGGCGTCAGGCGGAAGTCGGTCAGGTACGCGATCGAATCGCCCAGTGTGGTGACGAGAAGTTCCGTTTGCAGCGTGCCGAGCGAATGCGCGACGCCGCCGATCTCAACGGTTTCGCCCGGGGCCGCGCCCGGCCCGCGAAGCCGCTTCAGCCACGGTCCGGGTTTGAAGCCCTTCGCGCCGAGTTTCGCGGTGTCAACATTCACGCGATTAGCCTCACGCACCAGATAGCCCACCGACGGCGTGCCATGATCGAGCAACATCGCCTCCACCGTGAAGCCTTCGCCCGCGATGATGGTGCGGTCGGTTCGCTCCTGCTCCGGTTCCGCGTGTGCCGTGCGGAAGCCTTCCTTCGCGAGAAACCGCGCTGTGCGAACCGTGTCCGGCGCGATCTCGGATACGAGCCACTCGCCCTCTTGCTTCTCGTCTACGAGGTTCCACATGAACCCGCGAAGTCGGTGATGCATCACCTCACCGCTACCATGGGGAACCCAGATGCGGTTTTCCTTCGCAACGCGGTCAAAGTTCAGCCGGAAGAAGAGATCAAAGCCCGCCACGTGATCCATGTGCAGGTGCGAGAAGCACAGGTGTTCGACTTCGCACAACTCGGTGGGGCCGACCTGGTGCGGACAGCCGTCACCACAGTCGAACAGGAACCGCGTCTGCGATTGCCCGGTATCGACCTTCACGAACAGCGCGTTGTCCCGCCCCGGCTGACCGAGAACCTGGAATGTGAGGGACATGGGAACTCCTGGCGATTCGGCGATGAGTCAACTTTCCCCCTCCCCCGGCCGCGAACCGCAGCCGGGTGAGGATCGTGGCTTTTGTTTAGCCCGGCCGCTCTTCAAACCTCAGGTGTCGCACGGACGTGCCGAAGTCGCGCAGTTCCATCAGCGCCGTGATGCCCAAGTCCAGGTGTTTGCGCACGTACAGTTCGGTAACGGCCGCATCGCTCTTTGAGGTCTTCACGCCTTCGGGCGTCATCGGGTTGTCCGATACCAACAGGAGAGCGCCTTTGGGTATCCGGTTCACGAATCCAACCACGTAAACCGTCGCGGTCTCCATGTCGATCGCGATGGCGCGGATGTCTCGCAGGTACTGCTTGAACCGGTCATCGTGTTCCCACACGCGGCGGTTCGTCGTGTAAACCGTGCCGCTCCAGTAGTCGATGTCGTGCTTGCTGCTCGCCGCCGCTACGGCGGCTTGCAACCGGAATGACGGCAGCGCCGGCACCTCGGGAGCGAGGTAATCATGGCTCGTCCCTTCTCCGCGAATCGCCGCGATCGGCAGGATGAAGTCGCCCACCTTGGTGCTCTTCAGCCCGCCACACTTGCCGAGGAACAGCACGCCTTTCGGCTCGATCGCGGAGAGCAGGTCCATCACGGTCGCGGCCATCGCGCTGCCCATGCCGAAGTTCAGAATGGTGATGTTCTCGGCGGTCGCAGAGGTCATGGGCCGGTCGCGGCCGAGGATCTCGACGCCGTAGCGATCCGCGAACAGATCGACGTAGTGCGCGAAGTTGGTGAGCAGTATGTACTTCCCGAACTGATCTACGGGCCGCCCGGTGTACCGCGGCAGCCAGTCCAGAACGATCTCGGCTTTGGTCTTCATGCACGCACTCCGAAGTGGTCCGGTGATTGTGGCGTGAGTGGGCGGAAGTGACAACCGTGGTTGGCCGTGCGGCGTCCGTTTTCGCGATTTCCGCTTCCCTTTCGCGCGCGACTGAACACTACTATGAAGAACACTGCCGCCACACCGCGAACCTCCCTACCGCCATGCGATTACTGTTCAGCCTCGCCATGCTCGCGATCTGCACCAACTCAGTTGTCGCGCAGCCGGACAAGAAAACGGACTTCGCGCATGACGTGGTCCCTCTCCTCAAAGCGAAGTGCGCGAAGTGCCACACGAACGGCACTTACAAAGGCGGCATCTCGTTCGACACTCGCGAAGAGCTGCTCAAGGCGAAGGCCGCGGTGCCGGGCAAGTCGGCAATGAGCGAAATTCACAAGCGCGTGAATAGCAAGGAAGAAGCGGCGAGGATGCCACCGCCGAAGGCGGAGCCGTTAAGCGCGAAGGAAGTGGCGGTGTTGGCGAAATGGATCGACGACGGCTTACCGTGGGAACCGGGATTCAGTTTCAAGCCCGCGACCTACCTCGCTCCACTGAAGCCGCGAAAGGTGGCGGTCCCGCCCGCGAAAACCGTTGGGCGCGAACACCCGATTGACCGCATTATTGATGCTTACCACACTTCGAACAAGGTCACCGCACCGGCGAAACTCGATGATGAGGTGTTTACGCGGCGTGTCTACCTCGACTTGCTTGGGCTACCGCCTACCACGGAGGAACTGGAAGCGTTCGTCGCGAGCAAGAACGACAGCAAGAACGCAGACCTTGTGCGGAGGGTGTTGGCTGAAAACCGGTCGTACACGGACCACTGGCTCGCGTTCTGGAACGACGCGCTCCGCAACGAATACAAGGGCACCGGCTACATCGACGGCGGGCGCAAGCAGATTACCGCGTGGCTGTACCAGTCGCTGCTGGAGAACAAGCCGTATGACAAGTTCGCGCGCGAATTGATCGCGCCGACACCGGCCTCTGAAGGCTTCGCGAAGGGCATCAAGTGGCGCGGCGAGGTGAACGCGAGCCAGATCGTTGAGCTTCAGTTCTCGCAGAACATTGGGCAGGTGTTCTTCGGCGCGAACCTCAAGTGTGCGTCGTGTCACGACAGCTTCATCGACTCGTGGAAGCTCGACGACGCTTACGGCCTGGCGGCGGTAATCGCGGACAAGCCGCTCGCGGTTCACCGCTGCGACAAGCCGACCGGCAAGACCGCGAGCGTGAAGTTCCTGTTCCCTGAACTCGGCACGATCGACGCGACCGCACCGAAAGCGAAACGCCTCGAACAACTCGCGGCGCTGGTCACTCATCCAGACAACGGCCGGTTTACGCGAACAATGGTCAACCGCATCTGGCACCGGTTGATGGGTCGCGGGATCGTTCACCCGGTCGATGTGATGGGCAACAGGCCGTGGAGCGAAGACCTCCTCGATTACCTCGCGGTGTACTTCGCGGAGAACAACTACGACCTGAAGAAACTGATCGAACACATCGCCACGTCGCACGCGTACCAATCGAAGGCGGTGCCGCTCGCGAAGGAAATAGCCGGTGACGGCTACGTGTTCCGCGGTCCCGAACTGAAGCGCCTGACCGCCGAGCAGTTCACCGACGCGATTTGGATGCTCACCGGCACCGCGCCGCTAAAGCAGTCGGCCGCGTTCCAGGGCGCTCTCCCGCCGTTCCCGGCGGGCGTTCCGAAGGAACGGCAGTTCGTCCGCACAACGCTCGTCGATTGCGACGCGCTGATGCGATCTCTCGGTCGGCCCAACCGCGAACAAGTAGTCACGACGCGGCCGGAGCAGTTGTCCACGCTCCAGGCGCTCGACCTGGCGAACGGACAGACTCTCACGACGACGCTCGACCGCGGCGCCGCGAACATCCTGAAGGCGAACCCGAAGGCGACAGCCGAGGAACTGGTAGAGTGGGTGTTCGTGCGGGCGCTGTCGCGCAAACCCAATGCGGGCGAACGCGACGCCGCGAAGCGGCTACTTGGTGGCAAGCCAACCGCTGAGAACGTGGCCGATCTGCTGTGGGCAGTCGTGATGCTGCCGGAGTTCCAGTTGGTGAGGTAATATCCACCCGCCCGCAGCGCAAGCAAGAGGTTCGCTGTGCCCTTGCTCGCGCTGCGGGCTGGTAAGTAAGTGAGGAAAGTGAGTTTTCAAATGCACGCACGCGAACTCTCCCGACGCGAATACCTTCGCGCGATGACCGCGGCCGGCCTCGCCACTGTCGCGGGCGGTGCGCCGCGCCTTCGTGCCGCGGAACCGAGCGCGCAGCCGAAGGCGACCGCAGATACCGTCATCCTGCTCTGGATGGCCGGCGGAATGGGGGCGCCGGACACCTTCGACCCAAAGCGGTACACGAAGTTCGAAGTCGGCGTGCCGGTGGACAAGATTCTCTCCACGTTCCCGGCCATCGATACCGTCGTGGACAACATCAAACTCACCGAGGGGCTTGAGAATGTCGCGAAGGTGATAGACCGCGGCACACTGATTCGTTCGCACGTCGTCGCGGACCTCGGCAACATCCTTCACTCGCGACACCAGTACCACTGGCACACCGGGTACGTTCCGCCGCAGACGGTCGCGTGCCCGCACATCGGCGCGTGGATCGCTCGCGTGTTGGGACCGCGAAACGCCGCGATCCCGCCGTTCATCAACATCGGACAGAAACTCGAAGGACACGGCGAATCGGAAGAGCTGAAAGCGTTCACCACGGGCGGATTCTTCGGCACCGAGTACGGGCCGTTCAACCTGCCCTTCCCCGATGACGCGGTGAACGCGGTGAAACCGCCGAAGGGCATGACGCCGGAACGCTTCGCAGCGCGGCACGAGAAGTTCAAGGAACTGCTCAAGGCGTCACCCGTCGGTGAGATGGCATCTGACCATCACCACGAGTCGATGCTGAAGTCGATCGAGAACGCGCACCGGTTGCTCACGAGCAAGGAACGCGATGCGTTCGATATCACGAAGGAAGAGAAGAAAAGTTACGACGCGTACAACACCGGGCGGTTCGGGTTGGGTTGCCTGCTCGCGCGCCGGCTCGCGGAATCGGGTGCGCGGTTCATCGAGGTGACCACCGAGTACGTGCCGTTCCTGCACTGGGACACGCACGAGAACGGCCACACCACTTACGCCCGCATGAAAAAAGAAATCGACCGACCCATCGCGCAACTGATTCTCGATCTGGAGCAACGCGGGATGCTCGACCGCACGCTGGTCGTGCTGGCGAGCGAGTTCAGCCGTGACATGATGATCGAGGGCGTCCCCGGTAGCACCGCGAAGGACCAGTCGCGTGCGAAGACGGACAAGCTCGGCGAGTTGAAGCACTACGGCCTGCACCGGCACTTCACTGGTAGCGGCTCGGTATTGATGTTCGGCGGCGGCATCAAGAAGGGCAATCTCTACGGCGAAACCGCGGCCGAGCGGCCGCTCGTTACAACGAAGAACCCGATCAGCATTCGCGACTTGCACGCCACCATCTTCCATGCCGTGGGCATTTCGCCCAAGACCGCGTTCGACGTGGAGAAACGCCCGTTCTACGCGACCGAAGACGGCAAGGGTGTTCCGGTGTTGGACCTATTCGCGAAGGGGAAGTAACGATGAACCCGCTCCTCTCCGCGTTGCTGTTGCTCAGCCCGGCCGCGCCGCCAGCACCGGCGAAGGTGGACTTCAACCGCGATGTACGGCCGATCCTCTCGGACCACTGTTTCCAGTGTCACGGCCCGGACGCGGGCAAGCGGAAGGCGCGGCTCCGGCTCGATGTCGATCCCGTGACTGACCCCCGCGCGCCCATCATCATCGTGCCGGGCAAGCCTGAGAAAAGCGAGCTGATCCAGCGCATCACGGGCAAAGAGGTATTCGTCCGGATGCCGCCGGAGAAGTTCGCACGCCCGCTCAGCGCGAAACAGATCGAGACGTTGACCGCGTGGGTCGCTCAGGGCGGCAAGTGGGAGAAGCACTGGGCTCTGATCCCACCAACGCGCACAGAACCGCCGAAGCCGAAGCACCCCATCGCGAACCCAATCGACGCGTTCGTCTTCGCGCGACTGGAGAAAGAAGGACTCGCGCCATCGCCCGAGGCAGACCGCGTGACGCTCATTCGGCGGATGACGTTCGACCTCACGGGCCTTCCACCCACACCGGCAGAGGTCGATGCCTTCGTGAAGGACACCGAGTCGCTCGCGGTTTCGCGACTTGCTGACCGGTTGCTCGCGTCCCCTCGCTACGGCGAGCGCATGGCGTGGCGCTGGCTCGACGCGGCCCGATACGCGGACACCAACGGCTACCAGACCGACGCCGAACGCGACATGTGGCGCTGGCGCGACTGGGTCATCGAGGCCTACAACCGCAACCTGCCGTTCGATCAGTTCACAATCGAGCAACTCGCGGGTGACATGCTCCCGAACGCTACGCTCGAACAGCGTATCGCGACCGGCTTCAACCGCAATCACCGCGGCAACTCCGAAGGCGGGATCGTGCCAGAAGAGTACGCGGTGGAGTACGTCGTCGATCGCGTGGACACGACCGCGACCGTGTGGCTCGGCCTCACGGTCGGCTGCGCGCGATGTCACGATCACAAGTTCGACCCGGTTTCGCAGAAAGAGTTCTACCAGCTCTATTCGTACTTCAACAACGTGCCGGAGAAGGGCCGCGCGGTGAAGTTCGGCAACTCCCCACCACTCCTCAAGGCGCCCACACGCGAACAACAGAAACAAGTCGCGGACCTCGACGCAAAGCTGAAAGACGCTGACCGGGTCTGGGTCGAGATGCGCGACGCGGTCCTCATGGCTCAACTGAAGTGGGAGCGCGCGGTGAAGGTCGCGGAAGTGAAGGACTGGGTTCCCGATCTTGGGTTGCTCAAGCGATGGACATTCGACGCGCCGCTCACGTTCGACGGAGAGCGTTTCACGGATGCCGGCAACGTAGGCGACTTCGGCTACGACGACCGGTTCTCGCTCGCGGCGTGGGTGTCGCCTCGCAAACTGACCGGTGCGATCATTACGCGGATGCCCGACGAGGCCCAGGCGGATGGCTACGCGGTTGAACTGATCGACGGCAAGGTGCGAGTGTCGCTCACCAAGCGATGGCTGGACGATGCGCTACGCGTGGAAACCGGAAAGGTGATAGTCGCTGGTCGCGCGCAGCACCTCGCGGTCACTTACGACGGATCACGTCTCGCCGCAGGCGTGAAAGTTTATGTCAACGGCGCCGAGCAGAAGACAAACGTGTTGCTCGACGAACTGAACCAGACGTTCCAGAACAAGGAACCGCTGCGCATCGGGGCGGGCGGCGGTAAGGAAAACAGGTACGTCGGGCTAATGAACGACGTTCGTGTCTACGGTCGCGCGATCGAACCGCAGGAGGTCGCGATCCTCGCCGTGCCCGCCACAGTCGCCGCCATCCTCGGCACGACACCGGAGAAGCGAACGCCGGCCGAGCGTGACAAGCTCCGCACGACCTTCCTCGAAACGTCCGCGCCACCGGAGATCAGCAAAGCGTTCCTTGCCCCGCGCGGCCTCCGCAACGATCGCGCGAAACTCTGGGAAACGGTCCCGACGGTGATGGTGATGGAAGAAATGCCGAAGCCGCGCGACGCGTTCGTTCTCCTTCGCGGCGAGTACGACAAGAAGGGCGAAAAGGTTTTCCCCGCGGCACCCGTGGCGCTGATGCATCAAGGGGATAACGCTCACCGTTCGCCCCGGAATCGACTAGAGTTCGCAAAGTGGCTCGTGAACCGAGAGAACCCGCTTACGGCCCGCGTCGCGGTGAACCGCATGTGGCAACTTCACTTTGGGGCAGGCCTCGTTCGCACCGTCGAAGACTTCGGCACACAGGGCGAGTTCCCGTCGCACCCGGAGTTGCTCGACTGGCTCGCCACCGAGTTCGCGCGCGACTGGGATTCCAAGCGGATGCACAAGCTGATCGTGACGAGCGCGACGTACCGCCAATCATCACGCGTCACGAAGCCGCTTCTCGAACGCGACCCCGACAACCGGTTACTCGCTCGCGGCCCGCGTCTTCGCCTCTCCGCCGAGATGATTCGCGATCAAGCGCTCTTCACGTCGGGTCTACTCGTCGAGAAGCAAGGTGGACCGAGCGTGAAGCCGTACCAGCCGGCGGGTCTGTGGAGCGAACTTTCCGGCGCGGGCGACTACAAGTTGGACACCGGCGAGAGCCTCTACCGACGTAGCCTCTACACCTACTGGAAACGTGCGGTCCCGCCACCAACGCTCGGCGTGTTCGACACGTCGATGCGCGAAACGTGCTCGGTCCGCGAGACTCGCACGAACACCCCGCTCCACGCCCTCACATTGCTGAACGATGTCACTTTCGTCGAGGCGGCTCGCATGCTCGCGCAACGCGTGATGAAGGAGGATGCCAGACCAGAGAAACGATTAGCGAAGGTGTTCCGATACCTCACCGCTCGCGCGCCGACGGAAGCGGAGGCGAAGGTTCTCGGCGCGGCGTTCGAGCGACAGTTGGCGACTTACAAGAAGAACCCCCAGAGCGCGGCGAAGCTACTTCAGGTCGGCGCATCGAAGGCGGATGCGAAACTCGATGCGGCCGAACTCGCCGCATATGCGAGTGTGTGCAGCCTCATCATGAACCTCGACGAGGTGGTGACCAAGGAATAGCTGCGTCGCCCCTTCGGGCCGAACGCTGAACGATGTGAGTGGTAACTCTATCTGAGGCGATCCATGCACCCTGCTCTTGAAGCCCTGCGTCTTCAGACACGCCGCACTTTCCTGTCCGGTGCCGTTGGAGGCGCCGCGATCGCATCGCTCATCAGCGAAGATGCGAGTGGCGACGAACCCGCGCTCAAGACGACCGCCACGGCGAAGCGAATCATCTACCTTTTCCAGTCGGGCGGGCCGTCGCATCTCGACCTGTTCGACCACAAGCCGAAGCTCAAGGACCACTTCGCACAGAACCTGCCCGAGTCGATCCGCAATGGTCAGCGGCTCACCGGCATGACCGCGACCCAGGACACGTTCCCGGTCGCCCCGAGCAAGTACAAATTCCGGCAGCACGGCAAGAGCGGCGCGTGGCTCAGCGATCTGTTGCCGCACACGGCGAGCGTCGCGGACGAATTGTGCTTCATCAAGTCGCTGCACACGGAAGCGATCAACCACGACCCCGCGATCACGTTTTGCCAGACCGGAGCGCAGCTCGCGGGGCGGCCGAGTTTCGGCTCATGGGTGAGCTACGGACTCGGCAGCGTAAACAAAGACTTGCCCGCGTTCGTAGTGCTTATCTCACAAGGCTCGGGCAACCCCGCCGACCAACCGCTATACGATCGGCTGTGGGGAAGTGGCTTCCTGCCGTCGCGGTTCCAGGGCGTCAAGTTCCGCTCACAAGGCGACCCGGTGTTGTTCCTCTCGAACCCCGATGGCGTCAGCGCCGAAGACCGACGTGGTCTCCTCGACGACCTGGCGAAGCTCAACCAGATGAAACAGGACGCGACCGGCGACCCCGAAATCGCGACGCGAACCGCGCAATACGAGATGGCGTTCAGGATGCAAAAGAGCGTGCCAGACCTCACCGACCTCTCGAAAGAACCGGCATCGACCTTCAAGCTCTATGGAGAGGACGCGAAGAAGCCGGGCACGTTCGCGGCCAACTGCCTGCTCGCGCGCCGCCTCGTGGAACGCGATGTCAGGTTCGTGCAACTCTACCACCGCGGGTGGGACCAGCACGTGAACCTGCCCAAGCAGATCGAGGCGCAGTGCGACGACACGGACCGCGCGTCGGCGGCGCTCATCACGGATTTGAAATCGCGTGGTCTGCTGAAGGACACACTCGTGGTCTGGGGCGGTGAGTTCGGCCGCACCGTGTATTGCCAGGGCAAACTGAATGCGGAAAACTACGGTCGCGACCACCACCCGCGCTGCTTCACGATGTGGATGGCCGGCGGCGGTGTGAAGCCGGGCATTTCCTACGGCGCGACCGACGACTACGGTTACAATGTCGCGAAGGATGGCGTGAGCGTCCACGATCTGAACGCCACCCTGTTGCACTGCCTCGGCATTAGCCACGAGAAGTTGACGTACAAGTACCAGGGCCGGCACTTCCGGCTCACCGACGTTTTCGGAAGTGTGGTGAAGGGTGTGCTTTCCTGATACGCCGCTTGCGGCTTAGTGAGCGCTAGCAAAGCCGCTAGCGGCGCGTCAATTACTTTCCCTTCATCGCTTCCGCCAAATGCGTCTGAAACTCGCGGGCACTCCACAGCGAGCGACCGACGCCCCACGCCTTGTTCGGTTGGCCGGGGTCGATGTCTGCGAAGATGAAATCTTCCTGCATCCGCCGACTGCGCACCTGCATCTCGCCTTGCGGGTCCATGATGTAGCTGTCGCCGTAACCGACGCCCTCGTAGCTCAGGCCCGAATCCTTGGCCAGCACCACGTTGTTCCCGCGAACGAACCACACATCGTTCTCCACGGCTCGCGCGATATGGTCGGCGCGGACGTGCTGGAAGTGGCCGATCAAGCCCTTCGCACTGATGTAGTTGAAGTGCGGGGCGAACACGATCCGCGCGCCCTTAAGTGCGAGGATGCGCGTCGGCTCGATGTACCCGCCGTCAGAGCAAATGATGACGCCGAACTTCACGCCGCCGCGCTCGAACACCGGGAACTCACGACCCTGCTTGTGAAACGACATGTACGCGGAACACTTGCTGTACGAGCCAAGGATGTGCCCCTTCTGCACCACGACCGCGGTGTTGTAGAGGTCTTTGCCGCGCGTCTCGTTGAAGCCCACGATGTACGTCGCCTCGAACTTCATGGTCTTGTCGAGCAACTTCATCATCTGTGGCGAATCAGCCGCGAACGCACTCTTCCGCGCCGGTTCCTCCTTGTCCGGGTAGCCCGTCAAGAAGCACTCCGGAAAGCAAACGACCTCCACGCGATCTTTATCCGCGCGTTCGAGTCCGGTCACGACCTTCGCGAGATTCGCGTCGAACTCGCCCGTCTTCGATTCGAGCTGCCAGTGCCCGATTCGCATGGTGGGATTCCTCTGGAATACGACTGAAGGTGAAACCGGTGCGCGTTATCCTCAGGCCCATCAAGTCCCGGGTCAACTATCTTCCCGGAGGGTTCACCATGAACAAGCGCGCGGTCGCGGTCCTCGGAACGGTCGCCATCCTCGTCGGTGTTGTGTTCTGGTCGCGCGCCGAGAAGCCGGCCGAACTACCCGCGGTGAAGGTGCCGAAGGCGCTCGGTGCGATTCATCCACGGCTCTCGCCGGACGGTGCCATGGTCGCGTTCTCGTACCAGGGCGAAATCTGGACCGCACCGCGCACCGGCGGCACAATGACGTTACTCACCGCAAGCGAAGGCTTCGACACCGAACCCGCGTGGTCGCCCGACGGCAAGCGCATCGCCTGCGTGCGCGGCGCAACTGTGAAGATCGTGGACTTCCCCACCGGGAAGGACGTTCCGCTGCCGAAGGCGATTCAGACGGCGGGCACCTACGCGGTGAACAAACTCGACTTCTCCGCCGACGGGAAGAAGATACTTGGCGCGTTCCGCGACGAAGGTAAGGCAAACAGCCTCGCGTGGTTCGATCTCGCAAGCGGCGAACTCACTCCAGTGATGCCGCTGCCGCCGGTCTCGTACACGTTTCGGTACGCGCTATCGCCAGACGCGAAGTGGGTCGTCCACACCGCAATGCCGGACGTACAGCTCGAGCAATCCGGCAGCGACGGCTCGCACACCGACCTGATAAAACGCGCCGCGGACGGCACGGACCAACCAACGACTCTCTGCAAGCTCGCAGGGCGCGTTCACGATCTCTGCTTCACAGATGGCGGGCGCGCGATCGTCCTCGCGGCGGAGTTGGGACAGGCTCACGATGATCTGTGGAAGGTGCCGCTCAACGGCGATCCGCTTCGCGGGATGGTGAAGCTCACCACCGGGCAAGCGGACGAAGACCGCCCAACGGTTTCACGCGATGGGAAGTGGCTCATCTACACCGACAACCGCGCCGGTGCGACTTCGCTGATGCTCCGCGAGATGACGAGCGGCGAAGAGTCCGCGATGCGCTTCGACAAGATGGATTATCGCCGCGCAACCGGCATGCTGCGGTTGAGGATCAACGACACCGCGAGCGGCAAATCCACCATCGCGCGACTCTCACTGCGAGAAGACAAGGGCCGCTTTCACGCACCGCCGGGCGCACTGCACCGCACGCTGCGCGGTCGCGGGCACTTCTACTGCGACAAGGCAACCGAGTTCACGCTGCCAGCGGGCACGTACAGGCTCGCAGGCTTTCGCGGCCCAGAGTACAAAGTCGCTTCGCACGAGATCACGATCGAAGCCGGACAGGTTCGCGAGGTCACCATCGAGATGGCCCGGTGGGTTCACATGGCGAAAGACGGCTGGCACTCCGGCGAACTGCACATCCACGCGAACTACGGCTACGGGCAATGGTTCAACACACCCGAAACGATGCGCCAACAGTGCGTGGGCGAAGACCTGAACGTCTGCAACTTCGTGGTCGCGAACTCCGACGCCGACGTGGTGTACGACCGGCCGTTCTTCCGCGGCGGACCGGACCCACTCTCGACGAGCGAGAACATCCTGTACTGGAATCAGGAGTTTCGCAGCACCATCTGGGGCCACATGACGCTCGTGAACTTGAAGCAGATCGTCGAACCGGTGTTCACCGGCTTCAAGGACACGACGAACCCGTGGGACACGCCGACCAACGGCGACGTCGCGGACCGCACGCACTGGCAAAAGGGCGTGGTGAACTACACGCACGTCTCGCAAAGCGAAGACTGGTCAAAGACGCCTTACGCGGCGAAGTCGCTCCCGATCGATGTGGCGCTCGGCAAGATCGACACCCTCGACATTAATAACTCTTGGGCGGGTTCGGTCGCGGTGTGGTATCGCCTCCTCAACTGCGGCTTCCGCGTCCCCGCGACAGCAGGCACGGACGTGTTCCTCAACCGCGTCGGGAGCAACCTGCCGGGCGGTGATCGCGTCTATGTCCACACCGGCGGACCGTTGAACTATTCGGAGTGGATCGACGGGCTGAAAGCGGGCAAGTCGTTCGTGACAAACGCTCCGATGCTGGCACTCACGGTGGACGACCGCGGCCCTGGTGCGGTGCTGAAAGTAGGGGAGAAGCCGAAAGTTCGCGTGAAGGCGACAGCCCGATCACCGTTCCCGCTCACGAAAGCCGAGCTGGTTCACAACGGAACAGTCATCGCGACCGCGACACTCGCCGCAGACAAGTTGAGCGCGACACTCGATCAGGAAATCACATTGGCGCGTGGCGGATGGCTGTGCTTCCGTGCCGACGGCCCCGGTACGCCCGATACTGCGCTCGCCGCGCAGAACGCGCACACGAACCCGGTGTACATCGAAGCCGGCGGCGTGGTGCATCGTTCGCCCGACGAAGCGCGAGCGTTCCTGAAGTGGATCGACCAGTTCGAGTTGGTGCTGCGTACGCGCAACCGATTCCCGAACGCGAAACTCCGCGAACAAGCCCAGGAGCAGATAGAAGCCGCCCGCACGGTCTACGCGAAGATTATCCAGGGCGCGAGGTAACCCCGACTGCGGGCGCGAGCGGTTCTCCATGACGGAGTGAGGATAGTGAAATACGCTGCCCTCAACTCAGCAGTTGTGCGAACACCCGGCGGATGCCCGCGTGGCCCTCGTACTTCTCGAGCCACTCTCCGTGCGTGTCCAGGTCCAACCGCAGTCCGCTTTCACCCCGATCCTCGGCTTTCTCCAGATACTCCGCGACCGGCAGGTAGTAGTTCGTCTGCTCTTCCCCATCGTCGAGCAAGAATGCCAGCACCCCGTGCGCCTCGACCAGGGGCTTGGCCTCGTCCCGCTTGATGTCCAGGCCCGCGGCGCACGCCGAAATCTTCACCGGCGAAAATGCGGTGTGCGCGCGGTTGGTCGCAACCAGGTTCACGCCCTTGTTGACCACCGACAGATACGCCCGCAACCCGTTCACGATCAGCGCGCTCGCCACCTCGCTGCCGTATCCCTCCATGTCGAGCACCAAACCGGTATCGGTTCGGCGGGTGGGTGTTACGGGTTCGGGGGGGAGGGGTTCGACCGGTATGAAATCGTCTTCGTCGATCACCGGCTTCTTCTTTGTCTTTGCCTTCGCCATGGTTCGTAAGAATCTCCTGGGGAACGAGTAGCGTAGGATGTCACCGGCCGTCGTCCAGTTGGAACCCGGAATGTTACTCGTCATGGTTCCATCCCGCGTCGAACTGGTTAGACTGGACGGTGAGAATTCCCGCCGCGCCAGCCCCGCCGCTACGCTCATCGTTCCGATGTCGTTTTCGTTCCCCAGGTGCCAATTCATGCGCCCAAACTTGATCGCCCTTGTCGCCGGACTCGCGTGGCTCGCGCTCGCTCCGCGTGCGGGTGCGGCCGACGACCCCGGTATCGCCTTCTTTGAAACGAAGGTCCGCCCGGTGTTGGTGAAGGAGTGCTACTCCTGTCACTCGGTGGCCGAGAAGAAGGCGAAAGGCGGGTTGCAGTTGGACACGGCAGCCGGGTTGCTCAAGGGTGGCGAAGGCGGTCCGGCCGTGATCGCCGGAAAGCCGAACGCCAGCCCGCTGATCAAGGCCGTTCAGCACACCGACGCGCACCCGAAGATGCCGCCGAAGGGCAAACTCCCCGCTACCGTCATCGCGGACCTGACGAAATGGGTTCAGTCGGGGGCCGCGATGCCGAAGGACACCGGCACCGCGGTCCGTCCTAAAAGTACGATTGATCTCGAAGCCGGCCGGGACTTCTGGTCGTTCCGACTCCTAACCGCGGGAACACCGCCCGAAGTGAAAACGGTTGGTTGGGCGCGAACCCACGTCGATCGGTTCATCCTCGCCCAACTCGAAGCGAAGAAGATTCAGCCGAACAAGTCCACGGACCGCGAGCGCCTGATCCGCCGCGCCTACTTCGACCTCACAGGGTTGCCACCGACACCGGCTGAGATCGACGCTTTCGTCAACGACACTTCGCCCGATGCCTGGGGGAAACTGATTGAGAAACTCCTGGCAAGCGAGCGGTACGGGGAACGGTGGGCGCGGCACTGGCTCGACGTGGCGCGGTTTGCGGAAAGCGGCGGGTACGAGTTCGATGGCGATCGCAAGGGCGCGCATCATTACCGCGACTTCGTCATTCGCGCTCTCAATTCCGACATGCCGTATGACCAGTTCGTTCGGCTCCAGTTGGCGGGCGACAAGTTCCTGCCGGGCGATTTCAACGCTGTCTCCGCGACCGGGTTTTTGGTCGCCGGTCCATACCCCGGACAGACGACCGCGAAGACGTTGGAGCCGATCCGCTACGACCAACTCGACGACATGCTGTCCACCACCGGCTCCGCGTTCCTGGGCATGACGGTTGGCTGCGCGCGGTGCCACGATCACAAATACGACCCGATCCCGCAGGACGACTATTACCGGCTGCTCGCCACTCTCGCGACGACCGGTTCAACGACCGCGAACCTCGACGCGAACCCCGAAATGTACCTGCAACAAAAGCTCAAGTGGGACGTGATTCGGGCGGCGCTGGACGCGGAGTGGCAGTCATTCGTTCGCGACCGATTCCCGAAGGTGTTCGCGGAGTGGTGGGCCGAGAACGGCGAGCGAGCGGTGGTGTCTCGAAGGGTCTTCCCGGACCCGCGTACGATCGTGGCTCGGCAACTGGCCGCGCTGTTGGAGAAAAGCGAAAGTGCGATCACCGACGTTAACCGTGCGGAACTCGCTGAGCTGGCCCGCGGGCTGGAGCCGGAGTCGCGAAAGACTTACGCGCCGATCCTGGCGCACCGCGCGACCGAGCCGAAGCCGAAACTCGAAGCGGTGTTCGCAACCGGGCAGCAGGGCGGGGAGGTGTTCTTCCTGGTCCGCGGTGAGACCGCGCGCAAGAACGGCAAACCCGCACCGGGGTTCATGAAGGTGCTGATGTCGAACCCGGAAAAAGATGCAAGGTGGGCCGGACCCCTCGCGGACAAGAAGACCCCGGTCGAGCCTCGCATCGCACTGGCGAACTGGATGACCGACGCCGACTCGGGTGCCGGCCGGTTGCTCGCTCGCGTGATCGTGAACCGCCTCTGGCAGCACCACATGGGTCGCGGACTCGTCGCCACCCCCAACGACTTCGGCGCACAGGGTGACCGCCCAACACACCCCGAGCTGCTCGACTACCTCGCGAGCGAACTGATCCGCTGCGGCTGGCGCCTGAAGCCGATTCACAAGCTCATCATGACAAGCGCGGTGTACCAACAGGCAGGCGATGACATCCCCGCGAGCCGCGCGGCCGACCCCGACAACAAACTGTGGTGGCGCCGCCCGCCACAGCGCATCGAAGCGGAGGCGGTCCGGGACTCCCTACTTGCCGCCGGTGGCGCACTTGACACGACAATGTACGGCGCGGGGACACTGGACGAGGCAAGTTCGCGGCGCAGCGTGTACCTGACCGTGAAGCGAAGCCGGCCGGTGCCGATCCTCCAAATCTTCGATTCCCCGGAAGCGATCCAGAGCATCGGCGAACGTCAGGTCACGACCGTGCCGACACAGGCACTCGCGCTGATGAACTCACCGTTCGTGCGCAAACAGGCTGAACTGCTGGCGAAGCGGGTGCGACCCTCGGCAGCGGTGGAACTGCCCGCGGCTGTCGAGGCCGCGTACCGCACGACATTCGGCCGCAAGCCGACGGTGCAGGAGAAGGACCGGGCAGCAGCGTTTGTTGGCCGACACGCTGAGACCTACGGCAAGGGCGAACCGGCCCTGGCACGTGCGTTCGCGGACTTCTGCCAGGCGCTGCTATGCTCGAATGAGTTCGTCTACGTGGACTGACTTGGTTCGTCTCTCGAGTGGGCGAGCAAAGGCGTTCAATCTCGAAAAACAACCGTGCCCGCGGCGCCCTCCACAAGGGCGCCGCGGGCACGATGCGTTCTCTACGTACGGCTTCAGGCCTCTTCACTTGCACTGACTTCGACTTGATTCACGAGCGTCCGCTCACCCACCGCGTTGCGGATGGTTTCCTGCGCCATCTGCTTCAGATAGTAGCTCGACACCAGGCCGATGATGACCACCTCGGTTTCGTTCTCGATCACGCGCAGCAGGCGGAGTTGGCCGAGCGGGCTACTCGTCAGCGCGTCCAGCAATCCGGACGTCAACACTCGGTTGGTGTTCATCGTGTCGCTCCTTCGAGGATGGTCTCAGCCGAGTCTCCGTACTGGAGCCCCCCCCGACCATGCAAGCATCGAGAATCGCGGAAAATGGGTTTGGTGGAACGATACGCCGGTGGTTGGTGAGATGAGTTGGCTCGTCCTTCCGAGCACCGGGCGATACGGGACTACTTTCCCAAAAACAAATGCTATACGCCACCTGTATCGGTTGCAACGACTTTGTGGGAATTCCGGCAATAGTCTCTCTCGCGAACCGCTCACGTCTTCCGGGGCGAGCGTTCCACTGTATATCATTCGACGTGAACGGACCACCGCACACCCTCGCAAGCAATACCGGGTTCCGGCTGTGGCGATCGGCGACCTCAGGCTGGGTCGTGGCCGGTGCCGCGCTGCTCTCGGGCGTGCCGCTGTTCCTCGCGATGCCGCCGTGGTGCGACGTCACGCTGTATCAGATGGCGGCGCGCAACGTCCTCAACGGAGGGGTCCACTACCGCGACATCTTCGATACCAACCTGCCCGGTTTCGTGTGGGCGATGACCGCGTTCAAGGCGGTCTTCGGCTGGAACTACGAGGCACTCCGCGCCGTCGATATGTGTGTGATCGGCGTATCGGTCGCGGTGCTCTGTGGGTGGGTGCGGCGGTGCGGTGGCACAGCGCAATCGGTCGCGTGGCTCGTCGCCTCAGTCTCGCTGTTCTACCCGTTCACGTCCGAGTTCAGCCACATCCAGCGCGACCCGTGGATGCTGCTCCCCGCGGCGGTTGCGGCCCGGTTACGCCTGAAGCGTGTGGTGTCGGAACAACCTACCCCCCCCGCCCTCCTCGAAGGGTTCCTCTGGGGCGTCGCGGTGTGGCTGAAGCCGCACGTCATCTTCCCGGCGTTCGCGGTGTGGGCGGTGTCGGCGGTGTTCCTCGGCCGCCGCGAACCGCGAAGGAAAGTCGTGGGCGACCTCGCGATGCTGGTCACCGGTGGGTTGATCGCAGGGGCGTCGGGTGTTGTGTGGCTCGTCGCGAGCGGTGCGTGGCCGCACTTCCTCGACGTGTTCCTCAACTGGAACCCCGCGTACCTCTCCGACTCCGGTTCGGTCAGCGGCCGGTTTGGGATTGTCTTCACGTGCCAGCGCCCGTGGGGTCTCGTCCAGTACGCCGCAATCCCGCTCGCGATTCTCGCGCTGTGGGAAGCGCGCGTGTGGTCGCGCACACCCGGTGACCCGGCGAAGGTGCCCCGCCCGGAGTGGTGGTATTTGCCTGCCGACAGCGAACGGGTCGCCTCCACACGTGCGCTGCTGGCCGCGCTCTATCTGGGGTGGCTGGCGCAGGCGGTCCTACTTCAGAAGGCGTTCGACTACGTTCATGTCCCGCTATTGTTTCTCGGTTTCGCGGTTGTCGCGACGCACCGGTGGTGTTTCGGGTTCGCGTATCTCGCGTGGTTCGTCGTGGTTGGTGTCCTGGTGAACGTAGCGGAGACTTACCCGGCGGTCGCGCCCGCGATCCGCGACCTCGACCCGGCCAACCCGCGCGTGCAATTCGAGAAACACCCGCTCGCGGACATGAACATCGTGAAGTTGTGGCCGCGCGCGTGGCGCGAAGGCGGTTCGCCGGAACTCCGCGACAAACTCGGCCAGTATACCGACATCCATTGCGGCACACAGTGGCGCGAACTCAACGCGGTCGCGGACTTCCTGCGTAAGGTCGAACCGGGCATTGGACCGGGCGAACTCAACTGCTGGCACGACAGCACGCACCCGCTTTACTTGATGCTCGACGTGGACCCAGCCACGCGGTACATGCACTATGGCACCGTGTTCGGCATCAAGGAGCCTGGAACGCTTCCACCAGGTGAGAGATCGAAACGCGAGCAAATCGCGGATGCGGTTCGCACGAGCCGGCAGAAATACGTGGTCAGCGACCTGCTCCGCACCAATTGGGACCGGACTGCGCCGTATCAACCGCGTTCGTGGCGCGATGGCGACCCGCTCCCCGTGTGGCTACCCGAGAACGAGCGCCAGAAGTTCCCGTGGAACCAGCCGGTCGTGTTTCGTTCCGGTCGATACGTCGTTCACAAGATCGATACGACCAAGCCGCTCGGAACGATCCGCGTCCCAGACTGGGACAACCTGGATCAACTCGCGACCTTCGGCCCGAACGAATAACGCGATTCTCGCGCCGGACTACGTGGCCCGTTCTGGAATCTCATTCGCTTATTGTTTCCCGCACCTCCGGTACCCCGCGCCTGAGGACACCGCCTGGTGCGAGTGTGCCGTCTGGCGCAGCGCGATTGTACCGCCTGCACAACGGGCGCCGCGCGAGATGCCATCACGAACCAAGATCAGCACTTGTGTCTGTTGGCACGCGGTTTACAATCATTACTAATGCACCGCCCTTTTGGTCGGTGCCCCCGAACCCCCTCATGCCGCGACGGGTTTCCCATGGCGCAGCAGTTGATCACGCTCGAGGAAGCCGCCCAACGACTCGGCATCTCCCCGGAGGAGATGAAGAAGCGGCTCAAGACCGACCCCGCATTCAGAATACTCAGCCAGGTCCGCGATGGTGCCACCATCCGGTTCAAGGTCACCGCCATCGACGAACTCGGGCGCGAACTCGGCATAGCCAGCGAGGATGGGCAGCCGAGGGTGCCGAGGGACGAACTCGTACCACCCGACTCCGACGACTTCAAAGTGAAGACCATCGACGACACCCTCAAGGAACCGCTACCCGCGGACGAACCGATCGACTTCGGCAGCACTGATGACGACGTGTTCTCGCTCGCCGAAGAGCCGAAGCCGCAACCACAACCACCGAAGACACCGGGCAAACTGACCGCGAAGATCAAGCCGCTAAACAAGGGCATGTCGGGCAGTTCTGATAGTGACGTGCTGCGCCTCAATGACGCAACGGCGAAGAACCGCGAAAACGACGAGTCCGCGATTCTAACCGAGGAGATCGCGCTGGACTTCAGCGGTCCCGGCAGCGTGGTCATCAAGGGCGGCAGTTCGGCCAAGTTGTCGGCACCCAAGAGTTCCGGCTCGTCCGGCAAACTGGACGCGGGGAAGGGCACGGGCAAGGGAAACACGCCGACGGACCCGGAATTGATCGACAGCAGCAGCGAGTTTGAACTGAGCCTCGATGCGGATAGCGACGACTTCGACCTCCAGATGAACCCTGAGAGTGACGAGGTCGCTCTCGGCAGCCTCCCGAAAGACAAGGCCGGCAGCAGCGCCAAACGCGCCAGCAACAGTGGCATCAACCTCAGCGTACCTGCCGACAGCGGCATCTCGCTCGAAAAGGGCAAGACAGAGAAAAAAGCCAACGACAAGTCGCAGAAGGAACAGAACGACAGTACTGCGTCCGATGTGGACTTTGAGCTGTCGCTCGACTCGTCCGCGGTCGCGTCGGGTACCAACCTCGGTGCACCGAAGTCTGGAAAACAGGTTCTCGATTCGGACTCGGACAGCGAGTTTGAGTTGACACTCGACGACTCTGGCGGCTCGCTCGAACAGGCCGCCCTCGAGCAGGACGTGCTGGAAGATTCGGAAGACAAGGGCGACATCTTCGAGACCGACTTCGAGATCCCAGCAATGCCGGACGAGTCCGCGTCCGAGGCGGTCGCGCTGGAATCGGACACAGACGGATCGAATGAAGACTTTGAACTTCAGATGGACGACAGTGACGTGTCGAGCGAGGAATCTGGCAGCGAGGTTGTACTGCTCGATGACGAAGAGGAAGGACCGGCAAAGTCGAAGGCCAAACCGAAGGACCTCAAGGGCAAGAAGAAAGCAGCACCGGCAGGAGACGACGATGTAGACGTCGATCTGGCTGACGACTCAGCGGCGGAGGACGACGAGTCGGTGTCGAAGGCGCTGAAGGGCGCGAAGGGCACGAAGCGAAGTCGTTCAGACGAGGACGACGCTGACTTCGCAGCGACCAAACCGTGGGGCATTGTTCCCGTCTTGTTCCTGGCCCCGGCATTACTCTTCGTGTTAGCTGGTGCGCTGATGGGTTTCGAGATGCTCCAGACGATGTGGGGCTACCAACAACCGCGTAAGCCGAGCGCACCTATTGTCCGTGGAATCGCTAGCCAACTCGACATGGAACTCAAGGATCAGTAACAGGTCAGGGCAATTGAGGGCATAAGCCCCTGCTACTCCTCGACGTTACCGTTCACGTCGAGGAGTAGCAGGGGCTTATGCCCTCAATCGTCTCCGCCGACGCGGCGAGACTGCTTCTTGTCCGAGTTGCGGCGCTTGTCGGCTACGCGGCGTTTCTTCGCGCCCTTCGACACCTTCGGTTTCTTCCGCACGACGGGTTCGATCAGCGAAGCGCGCACCATATCTGCCAGTTTCACCAAACAGTCTTCCTTGTTCCGCTCCTGGTCGCGGTATCTCTGGGATGAAATCACCACGTCGCCCGCGGTCGTGAACCGACTCGGGAACAACACCGGCATTCGCGCACGTGCGGTCATCGGAATCGCGGCGACGGTGGTCGCGGCCGTCCACCGCAACACCGCTTTCGACGCGACCTTGTTCACGTTCTGACCGCCCGGACCACCGGAGCGAGCGAAACTCCACTCCAACTCTTCGTCGGCGATGGCGATGGTATCGGTGATCTGGAGCATCGGGAGACCCTTCGTCGTCACGCTCCGGCTTGACGGGCCGGCGCAGTTCGCCTATCGTCCGCCGGCGCGCGGCGCGCCCTCTTAACCACGGAGCGGAGCGGTATGAGTGCCTCTGTCGGCGGGCGTCTCGAAGAAGTCGAACCGAAGCGGTCGCTGTTCGGCCCGGACTATCTGCGCCTGGCCGCGCTGGTCATCGTCGCGGTCGCGGTCCATGGCTGGCTCGTTTCGCACACCGCTCTGACCGCCCGCGACAGCCTCGGGTTCGCGCGCCAGGCGCTGTGTTTCGAAACGCCGTCGGCCGCTCCGCCGAACGAAGACGGACGCTCGAAAAACACCATCGACCACATCCGCGCCTCGGAACACCCGCCCGGCTACCCACTCGCCATCTGGGCGGTTTACAAGGTGTTGGGCCTCGTGTCGGATGCGCCGATCGCGGATCGCGCCTTGCTCGCGGCACAGATTGCCAACGTCCTCGCCGCGATCCTGCTCGTAATCCCAACTTACCTGATCGGACGGATGTTGTTCAGCCAGAACGTCGGGTTCGCCGCCGCCCTGCTCTTCCAAGTGTTACCTGTTCCCGCACGGATCACCAGTGACGGACTCACGGAAGGCGTGTACTTGCTCGCATCGGCCGTTGCGGTCGCGCTGGCAGTGCGGGCCGTGACGGTTCCTCGCATCAGTAGTTTCCTGCTCTGCGGTCTCGCAATCGGTGGAGCATACCTTGTGCGCCCCGAAGGGTTGGTGATCGCCGCCGGACCGGGCGCGATAGCGCTCTGGATGGGCCTGACCCGGCGCTGGCCGCGCGACCTCGCGTTGGGCCGCTGCGCGGCACTCCTGGTCGGCGTCGGCCTCATCGCGGTGCCGTATATGGCGCTGATTGGGAAGCTCACGAACAAGCCGTCGGGGCAGGAACTCCAGAACCCGTTCGCCCCGCCGCGCCCGATCGTCCACGACGGAAATACGGCGATCGCCGCGGCCCCGTCCGGACCGCTCTTCGCGGCGTGGTGGAACGACGACCGCGACGTGGGTAAGTCGCAAACAGTGTGGGGCGTGAAGGCGGTGGGGAAAGAGGTGAGCAAGGGCGCGAACTACGTCGTGTGGCCGCTGGCGCTGTTCGCGAGTCTGGCGTTGCGCCGCCGGTTCGGAAACGAGACTGGGTTGTGGGTGCTGGTGGCGGTCGCGGTGTGCAACCTCGCGCTATTGCTGTACCTCGCGGCTCGTGTCGGGTATGTGTCCGAACGGCACACGCTGTTGCTCACATTGCTCGCGTGCCAGTTCGCCGCAGCCGGGCTTCCGCTGCTCGCCGCTGCAATAGGGCAGATATTGCCGCGGGTGGAGCGGCTTGGAGTGCGCGTCACCGCTGCGAGCCTACTTGTAATGCTCGTCGCCGCATCGCTGCCATTCGCCCTCAAGCCGATGCACCCGAACCGCGAGGGCCACAAGCACGCCGGGAAGTGGCTCGCGACCAACATGAAATCCGACGAGGCGATCGTCGATCCGTTCTGCTGGGCCGCGTGGTACGCGGGACGCACACTGTACCGGCCGAGTGATTACAACCCGCGCGTTTCGCGCGCGACGTACATCGTGTTGGAGAACACGTCCGCGACCCCGCATTCGCGCTTGCCCGTGCTCCCTGAGGCGAAGGCTCTGGCCACGCAACCGGGCGCTCGCGTCGTTTACCACTGGCCGGAGAACGTGCCCGCCGAGAAAGCTCTCGTTCACGTCGTGAAGGTCGGCGGCGAGTAACAGGCAGAGTTGAGGAGTGCGGCTGTATTGGTTTTAGCCCTCGGAGAGCTAAAACCAGCACCACCTGACTCGGCTTAGGCCGGGTCGTCGGTCAACCGCTTCGGCAGCTTGACGGTGAACGTCGATCCCTTGCCGACCACGCTCTCGACGCGAATGCGCCCGTGGTGCTGTTCAATGATCTGGCGGCACACGCTCAAACCCAACCCTGTTCCGCCGCGACCGTACTCATCGGGCTTCTTCGTGGTGAAGAACGGCTCGAAGATTTGACGCAGCTGGTCCGGTGCGATCCCGAGACCGGTGTCGGATACCTTGATCTCGGCTGTCTCGGTGTCCACGTTGTCGCGCACCTCGATCTTCAACCGACCGCCGTTGGGCATTGCCTGGCGCGCGTTCAGAACCAGGTTCACGAGAATCTGCTCGATCTGTCCCGATACCACCCATGCGACCGGGCGCGCGTGGAACTTTGTCTCCACATGAACGCGGTTCTTCGCCAAGTCTTTCTCCGTCAGAATCAGCACCTCTTCAACCAACCGTACGATATCGCAGTGCTGGCGGAGCGTCGCGCTCTTGCGGGCGAACCCAAGCATTCCGCTGGCGATGGCGGCGGCCCGTTGCCCGGCCTTCATGATGCGCTCGAACGCGAGTTGCTTCTCTGCGGGATCCTGGTTGCGACCACCGAGTTTCGCGGAGTTGAGGATTGTGGTGAGAATGTTGTTGAACTCGTGAGCGATGCTCGACGCAAGTTCGCCGACGCTCGTGAGCCGCTGGGCCTGGAGTAACTGTTGCCGTAGCGCTTCGGTCTCGTTGACCGGGGACAGCACGTCTTCTGTCGTCATCTCTTCAACTCCCTCGGCCGAACTCCCGCCCGACACAGGTATCGGCCGCGCCGCGGAGGGCACTTCATACGAACCGCACAATTGCACCCTTCGGGCGTTCCAGGTTCCAAGTTCCAAATATCCAAGTTGAAGAACGGAACGCGAAGAGCCGACAGCCGCTCGCCACCTACGCTTCCGTCTTTTTCACCCCCGGTTCCTCGAAGACCGCGTTGATCGCGGCGACCGGTGGCGGGACAATCAGCAGTCGCCGCGCGGCCCAGAATTCGCCATCGGGGACGAGTTCGCTGACGGCGAGGTTCACGACGCGGCCGATGGTGGCCCAGTTCGCCGAACTGTAGCCGCGGAGCAGCGAGAGCAGCAATACCTTGCATACGACCCCGTGACATACAATCACAACGCGCCCGCTGGGGTGTGCCGCGACTACACGGTTGAACGCCGGCAGTGTGCGGTCGCGCAGTTCGTCGAACGATTCCATCCCGGGGTAAGCATACGCGGTGTTCCCCGCGACCCAGTGCCGCGTCGTTTCTTCCCAGATGTGATCGGCGCCTTCTCGCGGCATGCGGGTAAGCGGACCGACGAATCGCTCGTGGAGTTGCGGTTCGAGCAGGTGCGGCACTCCGAGCGCCGCGGCGATTGGCGCCGCGGTCTGTGCGGCACGCTGCATGGCCGACGAAACGACGACCGTTGGAGCGAACGGGGCGAACCACTCGACCGCAGCGACCGCTTGCCGGTGGCCGTGTACGCCGAGTTCGATGTCGGACTCCGCCCCGTGGAACATCGTGGGCGCGGCCGTCTCCGCATGCCGCACGAGCCAAACGGCTTCGGGGAGTTCTGGGTTCATGGTTCGTCCTGCGAGGTTGGGTCGTCTCTTGTTACGAATGGCGCCTTGTGGTGGAGTAGGAAAGAGGGGAAACTCGAGTAGCAGTGTGCCGAGGACAGAGAACAGAAGCCAGAGTTCCGAGCGACGAACAACCAGAGTTCTATGTTTAGCGACGAACCCGAAGGGTTCGTCTGTCGAATGGAGCGCCGACATGTTGGGAAGCGCCGCGCTGGGGTTCGTGTTGCTCGCGCCGTCGGCGCCGGTGCCCGCGCAGCCGCCGGTTCCGGCACCGAAGGCTGACCGCTTCAAGTCGCAGGAGTTCGCGCGCATCGTCTACAACGTCGGCGACCAGCTCGCGCTGCGATACACGAAGCCCGTTGAAATGAAGGAACTGATCGAAGCGGCAATCAAGGGACTTTACGACGAGTGCGGGTTGGTGGTGCCGGACCGCGTGACGCAGGCGGTCCGCACTGCGGGCGGCGGGCAAGATCTCCTCAACGTGCTCATTGACGTGCGTCTCCTGTTGGCGGATCAACCGGCGTTGCGCGGCCCGCGGGCGCTGTTCGCCGCCGTCAACGGTTACAAGCACGCGACTGAGCCGGCGTGCCAACTGGTGAGTCCGCGTGCGAACACGTTCGCGTCCATCGATATGGACTTTGGCATCGGGATCGAACTGGAGGGCGTGACCGGGAACCCGTGGATCATCTATCAGGTGGAATACAAGACCGCACTGGGTCATTACGCGCAGTCCGGTTGGCTCGAACCGGTCCCGCGCCCGGAGGCGGTGCCCGCCCCGGCCGGGTCGCTGTGGCGTATCAAGCGTGTCATTCCCGAGAGTCACGCACAGAAAGCCGGGATCAAGCCCGACGACGTCATCACGCACCTGAACGGCACCGAGATCACGGGGGAGAACGCGAACAAACTGTTCGGGCAATTCGCGTTCCCGCCGGCGATGTTCGACCCTCAGACCGGGTTGCCCATCGTGCCGGAGCGCACACTTGGTTTCAAGCGAGACGGCACGAAGACGTTCACGGTGAAGATCAAGGGCGGGCCGTACACGCCCGCGAGCGCGTTCGGCGTAACGCGGACCAACGAAGACAAATGGGACTGCCTGCTCGATCGTACCTACAAGATCGGCTACATCAGGCTCGGCGCGGTCGAAACCGCACTCGATACGAAGGTCGGTGAAATGCTCGCGGACCTGGACCGGCGCGGATGCCGCGCGCTTGTTCTGGATCTGCGATGGTGCCCCGGCGGGTACGTCGATCCGGGCGTGCGGATCGCCGGCATGTTCCTCCGCGAAAACGTGATGCTCGCGCAGATGAAGTACCGCAACCCGCAGTTGGCCGGGAGCCAGGCAGAGATCCGCAACGCCTTTCCCAACCTGACGCGATACACCACGTACCCGATGGTGGTGCTGGTCGGCCAAGAAACTACCGGTGGCGGCGAACTGATCGCGGCGGCGCTGCGCGACAACGAGCGGTGCGTGTTGATGGGTCAGCGCACGGTGGGCCGCGCGTCGATCCAGAACATCATCGACGCCGGGTTCGGCGGGTTGCAGTTCAAGGTGACAGTCGGCGAATCGTTCCGCCCGAACGGGAAGTCGCGTCAGCGGAAGCCCGACAGTGGGCCGAACGACGAATGGGGACTGAAGCCGGACGAAGGCCTGGAAGTGCCAGTCACGAAAGACAAGTCGATGGAACTGCGACGCTGGGCCGACCTGCACGCACTGCGCCCCTACGACAGCACCGAGGGGCTGGATTTCGATGACCCGACGCTCGACCCATACCGCCTGAACGCGCTCGACTACCTGCGCAAGAAAATCGGCAAGCCTCAGGGGGAGAAGTAGCGGACTCGTATTTAGCTCTCGGAGAGGGCGGTAAATGTTAGCCCAGGGTGCGGCGAACGAAGCTCGCAAACCATGGGCGCGTTGGGCGAGCGCACCGCCCGCGGGTGTTCCGTTCTCGGTCACCCAGGGTTTGCTCGAAGACTCGTTGCACCCTGGGCTAACCTCTCACACCCCTCCGGGGCTGAAAGCAACCAATTGCCGACCTTCTAACGCAGTTTTTGTTCTCACTGGTCGTGGCTTTCTTCTGCGTTTATCGTGCGACTCTGTGCAACTTTTTCGCGGCGTTCGCCAACACAACTCGTCATCTCGCGTACCGCTTCATTCAATACTCCAATCCCTCACCAAGAGCACCGACATGAAACTCGCCACGATCCAGACCCCCAACGGCCCGCGGGCCGCGCTCGCCGTTGCCGACGGCTACATCGACTTGCACGCGACCGACCCCGGCTTGCCGACGTGCATGAAAGCGCTGCTCGCCGCGTCATCCGCGATCCGCAAGGTTGCGGCCGAAGTTGCGTCGAGCAAGAACGCGGTGAAGTACGCGGCCAACGCGGTGAAGGTACTTTCGCCCGTGCCGAACCCGGGCAAGATTCTGTGCATCGGTCTGAACTACCGCGACCACGCCATTGAAGGCGGGAAGGCAATCCCGCTGGAACCAGTGGTGTTCGGCAAGTTCCCGAACACGCTGATCGCGCACGGCGACCCGATCATTCTCCCGAAGGTCGCCCAGAAGGTCGATTACGAAGCCGAGTTGGTGATCGTCATCGGCAAGCGCGGGAAGCACATCCCGAACACACCGGCGGCGTTCGACTATGTCGGCGGGTACACGGTGGGTCACGACGTGTCGGCGCGCGACTGGCAGTTCCGTGGCGAGGAAAAGCAATGGATCATCGGCAAGACGTTCGACACGTTCGCGCCGACCGGCCCGGTGTTGGTGACGTCCGACGAGCTGACCGACCCGCACAAGCTCCAGATTCAACTGCGTCTGAACGGCACGACGTTGCAGAACTCGAACACGAAAGAGTTCATTTTCGGTGTGCCGCACTTGCTGTGGTTCCTGTCACAGGTCATCACGCTGGAACCTGGCGACTTGATCTTCACGGGCACGCCTCCGGGTGTTGGCATCGCACGGAAGCCGCCGATTCTGTTGAAGGCTGGGGATGTGGCTGAGGTGGAGATCGAGGGCATCGGTACGCTGCGGAACCCGGTCGTCGCGGAGAGTTGAGTCTCGCGCAGCAGCCAATGGCACCGACTTCGCGCAGACCAGCCCGAGCGAATCGACCCGGATCACGCCGAGAACCCGGCGGGATGAGGCGCGCTACCGTCTCTGTTTGGGGCCGAGGTCTCGGTCAGTGAACTCAGCCGAACAGTTCCCTGATCGGCTCGCCGGTGGTGATGGGCCGTGGGACGGCACCGTCCCTGCTCAGGCGTGCGTCAAGCGGCACGTCGAGCGCGTGGTAGATCGTGGCGCCGAGATCCTGAGGGCGCACCGGCTTGTCTTTGGGGTATGCCCCGATCTTGTCAGACGCGCCGTACACCGCGCCGCCGCGAATACCGCCACCGGCTAGAATCGCCGAGTAGCAATCAGGCCAGTGGACCCGTCCGGGCTGACCCTGTGTCTGGATCTTTGGCGACCGCCCGAACTCCCCGACCACCACCACAAGAGTACGTTCCAGTAGGCCGCGGTCGTTCAGGTCGCTGATCAGCGAGGCAAGCGCCTCGTCGAGTCGTGGCAGACACCAGCTCATACCATAGGATCCGGAACCGAAGGCGTTACCCATGCCCATGTGGCCGCCGTGCATGTCCCAACTTGAAATGCCGGAGGCTCCGCCGTCGCGATCGGGTGAAGGCCCCACCCAGCCGCTGACCGTGACGCAGCCAGCGCCGGCCTCGACAAGTCGGCGGGCCAGGAGCAGATTCTGGCCGAGGGGGTGCCGGCCGTACGTGTCGCGCACCTTTACAGGTTCGCGGTCCAACTCGAACACCTGCCGCCCGCCGGGGCCGGTGGCCAGATCGAAGGCACGTTGGTGAAGTTCGCGCCACTCTTGTTCGAGTCGAACACGGTTGCTTTCGCTCTTCGCCGCGTCCAGCCCGGCGAGCAGTTGCCGACGGTCCCCCATGCGTGCGGAGTCGGACGGGGCGAACAGGTCGTTTGCGCCGCGGTAGTTCGGCATCGCCGGATGGTTGTTCTGATCCCCGACGAACATGGGTGCATGCCGAAGACCGAGGAATCCGCCGGTCGCCATGAACGCGGAGATGAAGACGCTCGCCCGCCCGGGGTTCATCAGCCAGAAGTAGCTCGCGATGTTCCGCTTGCTGGGTCGGACGTGGGACAAGACGGAGCCGATGTAAGGCGCGTCGTCCGGGGCGCCCGCCTGCCCGGTCAGGCAGTGGTGCATGGCGTCGAAGTGGTTGCTGATGTTGCCAACGTGCTTCATCGACCGGATGACGGCGAAGTGCTTCGCCAGCGGGGCCATGCGTGTATGCAACTCGGAGAGGTGCAAACCGGGGACGGCGGTAGCGGCGGGCTTGTACGGGCCGCGGATTCCCTCGGGCGCATCGGGCTTCAGATCCCAGGTGTCGAGGTGGCTCGGCCCACCGCAAAGCCAGACCAAGATGCACGACTTCTCGGCCGCGCCGCTCCCCAGAGGGCGTTTGGGATCCATCCGGGCCGTGACCAGACCGGGGGTGGCCAGGCCCAGGCCGCCGATCGCGCTGGCCCGCAAAACCTGGCGCCGGTCAACCAGAGTCTTCGTCATGATCTCAACTCCTCGACAAGGGCATTGCGAGCCGTTCCTCGACAATGGAATTGTGAGCCGTGAATCGTCGCGATCTGAGCAGTTCCTTGATCGTGTCCCGTTCATTGAGCAAATGGACGGGGCGTCCAGTGTGGTCCGGCGGCGTCACCACGGTACCGCATGACCCGACTGGGCCGGTTTCGCGGCGCCCATCCGGCGCCCATCGCCTCAAAGTCACCAGATCCGCCAAATTACGGGTTTACTCTTGTTCTCAAACTGATATGTTTATATTAGCAGTTGGAGTTTTGTCTCGTCCAGAACCACCTCTGCATACTCACCCGAGGGGACAAGTCGGTGCACATCATTGGACGCTCGAGACGGCTTAACAATTGATTTGCACCCCACTGCAACACCCCCACTTTACAAGTCCCTCTTCATTGCAGTCCCCGGTTCGTTTTTACGACCGGTGACGCAGCCACGGATTTTCCTATGCGCAGACCACATCGGGGTTCCAAGTTCGGCAAGCCGATTGATCTAGTGGCGGCTTCGGGACGCACGCGTCCGCGGGCCAGGCTGGGGTTGGAGTCACTGGAGGATCGCGTGGTCCCAACGGTGACGCTGTCGATTGCCGACCCGGTGCCATTCACGGAAGGGAACAGCGGGACGTCGTTCATGATGTTCGTGGTGACCCGCGCGGGCGACGCGGGTGACCTCGAATCGGCGACCCAGGTGGATTTCGGCACGGTGGATGGGACTGCTGTGGCGGGGGTCGATTACCAGGCGACCGATGGGACGATGACGTTCTCCGCCAACGAGACCACCGCGGTCATCCGCGTGCCCATCATCGGCAACACGACCGTGCAATCGAATCGGACGTTTGGCGTCAACCTGTCGAACCCGCTGCAACAGGCCCCCTTCGCCACCCCAGCGTCTTTCGCCACCGGCTCCGGTTCCTCTTCCGTGGCGTGGGGCGACGTGAACGGGGACGGGCGTCTCGACCTCGCTGTCGCGAACTTCGCTGTAGACTCGGTGACGGTGCTGCTGAACACGACGACGACGGGCGCGACCAGCTTCGCGGCCCTTGGGTGCTTCGCCGCCGGCCTCACTCCCGTTGCCGTGGCGTTTGGCGATGTGAACGGGGACGGGCGTCTCGACCTCGCCGTTGCGAACGCCGGTTCGAACACGGTGTCGGTGCTGCTGAACACGACCACGACGGGCGCGACCACGCCCGCCTTCGCCACGCAGCAGAACTTCAACACCGCCGACTATCCCAGTTCCGTGGCGTTAGGCGACGTGAACGGGGACGGGTTGCTCGACATCGTCACCGCGAACTACGATTCGGCCTCGGTGTCGGTGCTGCTGAACACGACCACGACGGGCGCGACCACGCCCACCTTCGCCACCCAGCAGGAATTCGACACCTTCAGCGATCCCACTTCCGTGGCGTTGGGCGACGTGAACGGGGATGGGCTTCTCGACCTCGCCGTCTCGCACGATGGTGACTACCGGGTTTCGGTGCTGCTGAACACGACCACGTCCGGCGTGGTCGGCTTCGGCACCATGAGCTTCAGGCTCACAAATAGTATCTATTCCGTGGCGTTGGGCGACGTGAACGGCGACGGGTTGCCCGACCTCGTCACCGCGAACTCCGATTCGGAGACGGTGTCGGTGCTGCTGAACACGACCACGACGGGCGAGACCACGCCCACCTTCGCCACGCAGCAGAACTTCTACGTCGACAACATGCCCGTTTCCGTGGCGTTAGGCGACGTGAACGGGGACGGGTTGCTCGACCTCGCCCTAGCGCAATTCGATTTGGTGGAGGTGTCGGTGTCGGTGCTGCTGAACACGACCACGACGGGCGAGACCACGCCCACCTTCGCCACGCAGCAGAACTTCTACTACAGCACCAATCCCAGTTCCGTGGCAGTTGGCGACGTGAACGGGGACGGGTT
>SXID01000252.1 GCA_005772955.1 Planctomycetia bacterium | reverse complement strand
TTCGCGCCGGTGGAGACCGGCTTTGGCAGCTTCGATTCGAGCCATGGTGTTTCAACCGATCTGAAGTTTGGGGACACGAATTCCTGGTGAGGCTCTTGCATGGAATGATGACGAGCGGTTTACAGGCAGGTCCGCGGGACCGGCTTTCGTCGGTCCCGCGGGTGTTGGCGGGAGGTCACAGCAGTTCGCGGATCGTCTGACCTGACGACAGGATCGGGACCGGGCGTTTCTGCGGGTCGTAGAGGAAGGTGTGCGGGTCGATGTCCAGGTACTTGTACACGGTGGCCCACAGGTCTTCAGGCGCCAGCCGGTTCTCGTGCGGGTGCGTTCCCAGCTTGTCCGTCGAGCCGACCACCTGCCCCATTTTCATGCCGCCACCGGAGACCAGCACCGACATCGACTGCGGCCAGTGCTCGCGCCCGTTCCGCACGCCCTTCGCCCCGCCGTCGGCCTTGCTGATCTTCGGCGACCGTCCGAACTCGCCCGTCACCACCAAGAGCACCTTCTTCGTCAGCCCGCGGTCGTGCAGGTCCTCGACCAGCGCCGTGATGACCCTGTCGTACACCGGCAGCCGCAGCCGCATGTCGACGAAGTTGTCGTGGTTGACCGCGTGCGTGTCCCAGTTGTAGAAGCACCCGTTGATGTGCGGGTTCTCCAGCACCACCGTCACGAAACTGCACCCGGCCTCGACCAGCCGCCGGGCCATCAGCGCCCGCTGGCCCCACGCGTTCATCCCGTACCGCTCGCGCACCGCGGCCGGCTCCCTGGACAGGTCGAACGCGGCCCGGGCCTGCGTGCTGGTGAGCATGTCGAACGCCCGCGCGTAGTGCCCGCCCATCGTCTGCAGCGCGGGGTTCGCGTCCGCCTCGCGGCGCACGCCCTCGATGCCCCGGAGGAGCGTGAACCGGTCGTCGAGCCGCAGGGCCATCTCCTCGCTGACGCCGACGTTCTTCACCTGGAAGTTCGGCTTGCTCGGGTCGCCGTCCACCATGAACGGCGTGTACCCGTGGCCGAGCCACGCGGCCCCCTGCGCGTAGGTGTCCACGCCGGCGCGGCCGCCGTCCACCACCGACACGCAGTTGGGCAGGCCGAGTTTGAGTTGTTCCCGCATCTTGGCAACGATCGTGCAGACCGCCGGCGAGTCGTTCACGGTCTCCGTCGGCGTGTTGGGGATGCGCCCGGTCATCACCCGCTTGGACCCGCCGCCGTGGTCGTTGAACGTGTGCGCGATGCTGCGGATCACAGTGTACTTGTCCGCGCACTTCGCGTGCAGCGGCATGTGTTCGCACACGTCCAGGCCCCGGACGTTCGTCCGGATCGGCTTGAACGGCCCGCGGTACTCGTCCGGCGCGTCCGGCTTCATGTCGTACATGTCCAGGTGCGGCGGCCCGCCCGCCAGCCACACGAAGATGACCGACGTGTCCGGTGCGCTCGACTTCCCTTCGGCGGCCCGCAGACGCATCACGTCGGCGAGGCAGAGCCCGGCGACGCCGAGCGTGCCGGTGGTGAGGAGCGACCGCCGGGACACCGGCCCGGCACAGGGGTTGACGCCCATTCGGAATCTCCAACGAAAAAGGCTCGTGTCGGGTGTGGGCCTGACCACTGGCTCAAGAATCAGCCAGAAGAAGGCATGTCGCCAGAATGACAGTCAGAAATTCTCGGCACCATCGAATTATGCCAAAATTGCCGACAAACACTGTTCAAGTCCATGCTCGCGTGTGACGCAAGACAAATCATTTTCGCTCTGGCTTCTGAAATTTTGACGGCAGGACTATTTTCTCATTCGCGCGCAGCCGAGCCGCGTTCACCTCGGAAAGGTCGGTCAATCCGGCAAGCCGAATCGGCCGACTGCCGTTGTACTCCGCGAATACTTGCACCACTCCATCGGAGATCGTCTGCACTTTGGAGAGGTTGAGGAAGCCATCGTTAGATTTCAGCATCGCGGCGGTCAACGGCACGGAGGTCAGTTTCGTCAGTCCGTTGAGCAGCATCGTCGAGCGGTGGTGGGATAGCGCCTCGGCGACTTCGTCGGAGATCTCCGTCAGGCCGAAGAGTGTGAATTTGCTTCGGTGTTTCGCCAGTTCGACGGCGACTTCTTGCGAAAGGGTGCGAAGCCCATTGAGCGTGAGCTTGCCTCGGAACTGGGCGAGTTCCCTGGCCGCTTCCACGGATATCTTTTCCAGGGAGTTGAGGGCGAGCATCCCTTTCGGGCGCGCAGCCAGCGCTCGGGCGACTTCCGGCGTGATGGTTGTCAGGCCGAGCGAGAGCGTAACTTTTGTTTGAGCCAGAACCCTGGCAACCTCCGGCGTGATTGTCTGTACGCGATGGAGCCGGAGATCGCCCTTGCTGAACTGACTGAGGACCTGTGCCACTTCCACGCTCAGTTCAGTAACGCTTTGCACCAATTCGACGTTTTTGCCAGCAACGATTTCCTTCGCCTGCTCGACGGTGAGCGACATCGGCTTCGGATCCTGCGCGTGGGCCGATTGGTCCGCGGCGAGCAGCACGAAGGCCGCCAGGGCGGCGGCGCGATGGAGATCTTGTCGGGAGATCATGACTTATCCTCCTATGCCAAAATGTCGGACAGCGGCCCGTGCGTGGCGTCTTTGTCGATGGCCAGATCGACGTTGCCGAACTTCTCGCGCTTGTCCCCGACCGCGTGCAGCAGCGAGTGGTACAGTGTGCCGAGCGTCTTGTGGCCCGACACGCCGTAGCGGGGGTACTCCAGGTACCGCCCACTCGTCTTCAGCCGGCCGCCCAGGTTGCCCAAGAGCACGACGGGCCATTGCACGTAGGACGGATGATGTTTGTCGCCGTAGTCGCTCATGTAGACGATTAGAGTGTTATCGAGCACCGTCCCGCTGCCTTCCTTGACGGCATCCAACCGCTTGGCCAGCGCCGCAATACACTCGACGTGAAACTTGCGGATCTCGATCAGCAGTTCATCGGACGTCTTGCCGCCCTCGCCGCCGCCGTGGCCGATGGCGTTGGTTCGAAGAGACATGCCCAGTTTTGTCCAGGCCATGTACTTGTTGCCCGCACAGGCGGAGATGGTGACCACGTTCGTCAGGCCGGACAGCAGCACACTCGCCGCCAGTTCGCACTGCGCCTGGAGGCGGTCGGTTTCCGCCCGGCTCTTGAACTTGTCGGTATTCGGCATGTTCGCCTGCAAACGGCCCTTCATGCCGGCCATGCCGCGGTCACGGTCGAGCATCGACTCGTAGGCCTCGAGATAGCGGTCGAGGCTCGCGCGCTCGGGGCCGGCCAACTGGGACTGGACCCGGCGAATGTCCGCGCTCATGTGGTCCATCAGGTTCTTGCGGAGGAACGGGATCTTGGCCGCTTCTCCACCCGCCGCACTGCCGAAAAGTGACTGGAAGGCGAGTTCCGGCTGGCAATGGAAGGGCAACGGCTTCCCCTTCGAACTGGCCGAGATGCAGTAATCGACGATCTGGTCGGGAGTGGGGGTGAGCGCCAGGCCGAGATGCGGTACGACGCCCGACAGGCGAGCGGCCAGTGCCGCGTCGATGGTCTGCCCCACCGGGCCCGCAGAGCCACTGTAACAACCGAGCGATCCGTACTCGGGCGAATGCCCCCGACCCGAAGCGATCTTGTGGGAGAGCCCCTGAACGATGCTCAGGCGGTCTTTGAATGGGGCCAACGCCGCGAGGGGATCCGGCAGCGAATGGTTCGCCAGGGACGCGTCCGTCAGTTTGCTGGCCTCGGTGCCCTTCCTCTCCAACCCCTTGGGCTGGACGTGGTCGGGTTTCATGCCGTTGCCTTCGACGAAGAAGACGATGCGGCGCGGCGCTTCGCGTCCCTCGGCCTCGGCGCGAAGTTGCTGCAACGCCGGTTGAAGCACCACCGCCCCCGCTCCGAGCGTGACGCCCTTGAGAAACGTTCGACGATTCGAGCCCGTGGTCATTTCTTGGCTCCTTGAGTTTGCACCGACCGACAGAGGAATGATTCCGAGGTCAGCAACGACACGACCAGTTCCTTGAAACTGCCGCCGCTCCGCACGTACACGCGGTCCGCCTCCTGCAACGTCGCCGCGTCGCCGGGGGTCTCGTTGCGGCCCGTGAAATAGCGGAAGGCGTGCCGGACGAACACCTGCCGAACGCGCTCCGAATCGGCGAGCTTGCGGATCATCTCGGCCGCGTTCTTGACGGGGCCGTCGAGCTTCGGATCGCCGCTGGCGTAAACGTACCCCGTCGTGTCGAGCGGCAGCTTGTGGACGACCCACTTTTTCGTCTCCTGAAGCGCCTTGTAATCCACCGAGTTCTCCGTCTCCCGCGGCCGGCCGAAGTGGTCGAACGCCTCGAACGGAAAGCCCAGATCGTCGATTTTCTGGTGACACTTCCAGCAGGCGTTCTCCTTGGTGACCTTCATGCGGTCGCGCAGCGTCCGCTTCGGATCGTCCGGCAACACGATCACCACGCCGACCGGAACCTCGGGGACTTTGTCTCCCAGCAAGCGCTCGCGGATCCACAGGCCCCGACGGACCGGGTCGTTGTCGAAGTTCGAGCCCCAGGCGACGAGCCAGCTCGGCTGCATCAGGATGCCGATGCGGTCGCCGGGCAGGTCGACGGGCTGTTTCTGCGGCCACTCGTCGAACCCGTAAGCAGTCTCGGTCGCCCCCTTGTTCTTGTCCCTCGGACGATTGGGCGATGACGGTCTGTCTTTCGCATAGAAATCCAACCTCGACCCGAGGTTCGTCGAGAGATACTGGTGCAGCGTCACATCGTTGCGATTCCAGCTCGCGGGAACGCCGTCACGTTTGAACCAGCCGCTGTTGACGAATGACTTGGGGGTCGTGAGGAGTTCCTTCAGCACGTCCTTGTCTTTTTGCACGATACCCATGACCAGCAAATCGGTGTCCAGAACCAACTGATCGGCGTGGTGGACGTAGTCGGGCTGGGCGTCCTTGCAGACCAAGGGAGCGCGATCGTAGCCGAAGTACTCGTGGAAGAAACCGAGGATGCGCGGCTTGTAGAGATTCGGGTCCTCGTAGATTCGGCGGACGTGTTTCTCCACATCCTCCTTCGTCTTGAGCCCGCCATTTTTGGCCGCCGCGAAGAGTCCCGGTTCGCGGGTGCCGGAGAAGGCCAAACTGAGCGAAAAGGCGAGCTCGTGCGGCCCGAGTGTGCGCACCCCCGGCCTCACCTCGGCGCCCCGGCCGACTTCGAAGCGGTGCAGCGCTTCGGGGGAAAGCAACGGCGCCATGAGCACGGTTCGGTTCGCGGAAAGAATGTCGCCCGGAGCCTCGGAACACTTCTTGTGGAGCACCAGCAGCGATTCGATTTCTTCGGGAGAAGGTTCGCGGACGAGGACCATCCGGTACATGGAGCGGATGACGGTTTCCAATTGCTCTCGAGTCGGGGCCTTGCCGGGGTTGGTGAGGGGCTTGAATTCGGGCGGCGTCTGGGCGGGCTTTCCGTTGAGTAGCATGCCGGCGATCGACTCCGCGTTTCGCATGAGGATGTCCGTACCGCCGTCGTCGATCCAGTACAGTGCCGCAAAATCCTTGATGCCAGGCTCGTTGTGCAGCGAAAACGGCTGTGAAAGCCGACCCGCTCCCAGGTTGAGTGACTTGAGCAAACCGACGGAGTACCCCTCGGGCGAAAGCCGCCACAACCGCGCCGGCGGCGGAACGCTCGGCCCGGGTTTACCGCCGAAGAGCAGCGAATGCGGAAGATGATTCCCGTCGCCGGGACGGACCGGAACTTCGACCGCCTTGGCGCTTCCCGAAGTTGCTTTTCCGAGACCCGCCTGGATCACGTCGATCACCTTCTTCAACGTGTCGAGGTCCGGTTGCGGCTCCTTCTCGGGCGGCATGTCCCCGGCGCGCAACCGCTCGAGAATCGCGGCGAATCGGGCGTTGTTGCCCGCGAGGTCCGTCTTCAAGTCGTGCAGCTCGAATTTCCCCTTCTTCGTCGTCGCGTTGTGGCAACGGACGCAGTGCTCCTTGAAGAACAATTGCACGAGAGCTTCGTCCTTCGTGTCTGCGGCGACGACATTCGGCAGAAATGCCGATACCAGCGCGGAGAATATCAGAGTGTTCATTCAGAATCTCCGGCTCAAGGGGACTTGTGTTGGTGGTGGGATCGTCGCCGGTCGTTCGGCAGTGAGTCGGCGCGACTACTCCTTGGTCCACAGCAGCCCGGGGCGACCGGCCTCGACCAGGCGCCCGACCTCCTCGGCCGGGAGAGCCCGGCTCCAGACCGCGAGTTCGTCCACCTGGCCGCGGAGGGCGCGGGTCGGGAACTGGTCCTTGGGATCGGCCAACCAGTTGCCGATCCGGCATGTGCCGGGCCGCACCAGCGTGTCGTTCTGCCAGTTGCGCTCGCGGGCCAGCGCGCCGTTCACGTAGATCTGCTGGGAACGCGTCCGTGCGGAGATCACCGAGGCGACGTGCGCCCACCGCCCGAGCGGTACCGGCTTCCCCACGAACGGGTCCTGGAAGTTACCCGCTACGATCACGCCGCCGCGGACGAACCCCTGGCGATTCAACTGGAAGTGGATGCCGCCCGGCTCGTACCCGTCGGAGTTCAGGATCGCGTTAAGCACGAAGTCGATCCGCTCGACCTTCACCCACGCCGCGATTGTCAGTTCCTGGTGCTCGCCGGGAATCGTGACCTGCGCGAAGTCGGTGTCGCGGTCGAAAAGCAACCCGTCCTTCCCAGGCCACCGTCCCGTCGTCCAGCGCGCGCCGACGATCCGACCGTCACCCATCCCGCCGCCTTCGACCGCGTTCGCGAGCACGGATTCGTCGGCCCGGCGCCGGAACGGGAAGAACGCCAGCAGCGCGCGATCCTCGCGCATCCGCTGTTCGTACTGCTCCCAGCGCTTCAGGCCGATCGAGCCGGGTGTAGGAAAGTCCCCCTCCTTCAACGGCGGTGCGTCCGCCGGCCGACCAGCGACCGACCGCGCCGACTTGCCACCCATCACTGACCGGACCGCGCCCGACTGCGGATCGGTGACGTCCACCTGCCCGTCGAACACGTACAGGTCG
>SXID01000251.1 GCA_005772955.1 Planctomycetia bacterium | reverse complement strand
TCTGACGGTGGTTCACGCTCCGGGAACCGCGGCACGAAGAACTCCTTCGTGCCGCGGTTCGTCGAAGTTATTTGGGTTCACCACCTCATCGGTCAGGAGTTCAGAGGTCCCTCAAACTGGAATGCGCGTGCGCGGAAGAGGAAGTCCACGATGCTCCCCTCGTGAGGTTGCAGCCAGTTCAGTTTGATCGTCGGCATCGCTCCCAGATTCAACCGGTCGATGTGGGTCGCGTCGATCAGCGCGCGCTGGAACTTCTTGTCCTCGGTAATCGCGGAACACACCAGTGTCGGCCCGATCTTCTCCAACATCTTCTCTTGCGGGCACTTCACCACGGTCGCGAACGGGAACATGTACTCCTTCTTCGCCATCGCGGTGTCCGGCGAGTCGCTGTGCATGATCGTAGGCCGCATGTAATCGCAGCGCTCCCGCTTGTCGAGTCGATTGCCGTACTTGGCCGTCACGTCCGTGACTCCGGCTTCTTTCAACGCGGCCTCGATGTCGTTGTTGACGCCGTCCGCTTGCTTCGGCACGGTAAACGGGGCCAGCGCCGAGTTCGGGTCTTCCGGCGGCAACGGTTTGATCGGCCCGATCTTGGCCGCGATCGCCTCCGCGATCTTCTCGGTGTGGCGCGACGCCCAGATGCCGGAACAGTTGATGCACCCGCGACCGCTGTTGATGTAGATGCTATCCGCCATAATATCGACGTACTTCTCCCACTGATCGACCTTGTCGTCGCCCAGGAGAATCTTGCTGAAGCCGGGGCCGTGGGCCTGCACCTTCGGGTTACCCTTGTACTGCTCGACCACGGCGGTGCCGCCGAAGATCAGGCTTCGCGGGCACTCCTTGAGTACCGCCGCGCCGATGTCGCCGAGACCGGGGTAGATGCACATCGCCTGCTTCGGCACACCGGCCTGCACGAACGCGTTGAACATTCGATACGGCGTCCACGGCTCCTGCGGGCCGGGCTTCAGAACGAGGCCGACCTGCATCGGGATGATCGGGAGCCAGAGAGTGTGAACACCGGGTGAGTTCGACGGCAGCACCATGCCCAGCACCGGCGACTGGCACTGATAACTGACCGGCACTCCGCGAGCCTCGACCCCGTGACCGCGCGACAGGATGTTGAGATCCAGCCCGCGTGTCAGCGAGTCGAGGATCTTGTCCATGTTGCCCAACACGAAGTTGTTCTTCTCCATGTTGAACTTGCACATGTGTTCCGGCAACCCGGTGGTTGCCGACTGCATGCGCGCGAACTGATCGGGTGTTTGCGTGCCGTCGCCGAGCGGCAACTCGGCTTTCGCGTACAACTCGCCGGCCTTCTTCATCATCTGCAAGAGATCGGCGATGGGGATTTCGCGCAGCACGTCGCGTGCGCGCTGGGCGAAGCGCATGTCGCGTTCGACCATCGCGGCGTTGGCGCGCCCGACTTCGGCGAGCACCTCACCGGTAATGAAGTGGATGACCTTGTCGGTCTCCAGGCTCTTGTAGGGTTCGCCCCAGCGCAAGACCGGGATGTTGATCACAGGTGTTCTCCTTTGTTGGTAAGCCGCGAGCGGCTCAGCAAAGTTAATAAACCCCGACGGTGGTCGTGGCCGCGATCTCGTGGAAGGGGCGCACGCCGCTGACGCCGTCCCACGGGTACTTCTCGCTTGGCGCTTCGCGCTCGCCCTCGTCGCGCTCGGCGAATCGCGGTACGAAGAATTCCTTTGTCAACGTGGTGAGGAGCACGCGCCCCGTTCCGCCGACCGGCACAAGTTCATCGTAGTTCTTGAAGTTCACCACCTCCGCCACCGCTCGCGGTTGCGGGGCGTAGTACGCGATCTTGTAGTTCGATTCGGGGGTCGGCATCTCTGCCGCCGCGAGGCCCATCAGCGTGTTGCCGTAGGTAGGCGCGATGTACACTTCTGGCCCCAGGTACTCTTCCATCGTGAACCGGATCCACTGCGAAGTCATCTCCGTGCCGCCGCAGAAGATGCCCGTGATGCCGGCCTTCGCGATACTCGAGCCTTCCTGATCCAACCGCTTGCAGAGCGCGTCGAGCAGTTTTGGCGTGGTGAACATGCACTTGATGTCGTGACCGGCCGAGAGGATCGTCATCGCCTGATCGACGCAGTGTTCCTGGTACGCCTTCAGGTGTTCCATCCAGCCCTTCTTGATGACCTTCACGACCCAACGCGGATCGAGATCGAGGCAGAAGCAGATGCCGCCGCGATACTGGGTCAGGTGTTCGATGGCGAGCCGGAGCCGGCGCGGGCCGCTCGGCCCGAGCATGAGCCAGTTCGAGTTTCGCGGGAAGAACTTGTCCGAGAACGAATCGGACATCATCTCGTAGTCGATCTTGAAGTCGTCCGAGACGACGCGGCTTTTGGGGATACCGGTGGTGCCGCCGGTCTCGAAGACGTACCACGGCTTGTCACGCAGTCCCTTCGGAATCCAACGGTTCACCGGGCCACCGCGAAGCCAGTCGTCCTCGAAGAGCGGGAACTTCTTGATGTCCTCCCACCCGTTCACTTCGGTGAGCGGATTGAAGTTAAACGTCTTCGCTTTCTCCAACCAGAACGGCGTGCCAGTGTCCGGGTGGAAGTGCCAGCGGACCACGTCGCGAACCTGTGCGTCGAGTTGGGCCTTCGCGTTCTTCTTGCGCTCGTCGAGCGTGGTGCCGGTCACGGGTGTCGGCTTACCGGGCGTGTCTTTCACTTCAACTCCAAAGATGAGCAGGGCAGATGATGTAAAGTGTATTGGTTTAGCCGCAACCCCGCAGGGTGCGTCGCGCACTCTGCGGGGTTGTGGCGAATCAGAGCAGGCTAGTTACTTCGTCTTCAGGGCGAACAGCGTGTTCTCGGTCATCACGTACAGCACGCCGTTGGCAACCACCGGCGTGGAGCGGATCGCGGCGGGGAACTCGATCTTGGCGAGCAGATACTCTTTCTCCACTTTCGCCTTCTCCGCCTTCTGGATCGCGCGGGCCGCCTTCATGTCAGGCGCGTTCTTCGCGGCCTCGACACCGTCGAACTTCACCGGCTTCTGCATGTGCTTGAATACGAACACGTCGCCGGATTCACACGCCATGAACACCTTGCCGTCCACGAAGTACGCAGAACCCCAGATCGACGCCTTCATGTCGTAATTCCAGTAGAACTCGCCAGTCTTGGCGTCGAGGCAGTGGATGTAGCCGTGCAGCTCGGAGATGTACACGATGCCATCCACGATGCACGCGGTGGACATGGTGCGCCCGAACTTAAAGTCACGCGGCGCGAACGGACGTTTCTCCTCCCAACCAAATCGCCACACTTCGCACGAGTTCGGGTTCGGCTTCTCGCCGATCACGTCCTTGCCATCGGCGCCCTTCTTTTTATCCTCCAGGAACTTCGAGACATCGCCCTTCTTGGTCGGGGAGAAGCAATAGAAGTTCGCGATGCCGCTGCTGTGTTCGGGGTCCTGACCTACACCGATGTAGACCTTGTTGTCGTGAACGACGGGCGTGCCGATGAAGTCGTTGCGGTTCCCGGTGCCGCCGAGGTCGTAGATAGTGTCCTTCGGGTTCGCATCGAACTTCCACAGCAGCTCGCCCTTGTCGGGAGTGAACCCATACAGCCAGCCGTCGCCGCCGGGGAAGATGATCTGCTTCACGCCGTCGATTTCGCCGTACACGGGGTTCGACCACTGTCCGTGCATGATGTTCTTGCCCGGCAGGCTGCTCTTCCACGCGAGCGTGCCATCCTTCTTGTTAATCGCGACGAAGCTCGGCGCGAGTGGGCTGGGCAGGTTGATGTGGCTCTCGTCCACGCCGTTGGCGGTGACTGTATAGATGATGTCGCCGACGATCAACGGGCACCCGGCCGACATGTTGTGCGGGAACACGTCCTGCGACTTGATCAGGTCGTACTCCCAGAGGATGTCCACATCCGACTTGTCCTTGTACTTCTCGGTCTGGATCCCGTCGTTGCCGTTGGCGAACCCGTCCACGTCCGCACACACGATCGTGCAGCGGTTGCTGACGTAATAGACGCGGTTACCCTCGACGGTGGGCGCTGAGCACAGCCCCTCCTTCGGCCAGTCGGTCACGTTGCCGTTGGGTAGTTTGTCGTGGATCGCCTGCCAGAGGAACTTGCCGGTCTTCTCCTCGAACACCATCAGCACACCCTTGTCGATTGGCTGATCCACACCGTCCTTGTCCTTGATCACGTCGCGTTTGTTCCGAGGCTGTTCGTTGTTGGTTCCGACGAACACCTTACCGCCCGCGACGGTTGGGCCGCCGTAGGCGCGCGAACCGAGTTCGGACTTCCACAACACCCACGTCTCGTGCCATTCTTTCTTCTCCGCTTCCGAGGCGTTCTGCCAGTCCGGCGCATGCTTCGGGAACTTCGCGACCTTGTCCTTGAGGTTCACCATGTTCCGCGACAGCGTGCCGCCGAACATCGTGTAGTCGGTCAACCCGCCGTCGGCGGCGACTGGCGACGTGTCCCCGGCGTTCTTCGTCGGCTGCGCCGCGATGGGCACGAGCGGCGTAATGGCTTCGAGTTGCACGACCGGCAGCGCGGCCGCGGGCGCCGCTTCCGGCGGCGACGCAGGTTGCGTGCAGCCGACCGCGAGTAGCAGCGCCACGGCAAGCGACGGCGTCGTGATGAGGATCGCGTTGCGAGAGGTCATAGGTGGGTTCCGTAGGGTCGGGGCGGTGTCTGCCATCAAATCGCGTTGGAGGTCGCTGCGGGTGCTGTCCTTCTGCCCCTCTCCCGCAAGGGGAGAGGGCAATTCGGCTCACTTCTTGTTCGACAGGATGCTCAGATTGTCGAAGTACAGTTCCGAACCTGGCTCAATCTTGCCGTCGTTGTCGATCACGTTGGGGATGTAGCCGTACAGTCCGGCCGCGCCGACGCGGTTAGGAGCCGTGTCCTCGAATTCGACCGTCCACGCGGCCGGTTCCGGCTCACCCTTCTTCCACACTTTTCCGCGCAGGACCGCGCTGTTCGGCTTGTGCTCGATCGCGAGCTTCATCGTGTACCACGTGTTCGGCTGCCAGTCGAACGTGGCCACGGCGTTGATGCGAGGCTTGACCTCCCACGACGTGATGCGAATGGTACGTTTCTTCGTTTCCGCGTCGGGCTTGCCGTCGAGTACGAGCGTGTATCGGCTGTTGACCAACCCGCCGTCTGGCAACTTGTCGCGCACGAGGCCACCCATGATGTCAGCCTGGATCGTGTAATCGCTCGCCGATGGCACGGTGATGTAGGCGATCGCCTTCGCGAGCGGCGGGCGCGCGTCGGTGTTCGTCTTCATCAACACCTGGTTGCCATCGGGTAGTTTCTTGATGAGGTACTTCCCGTTCGTGTTCACCCAGCCGCCAGGCGACGCGCCAGCCGGGGCCTTGTCGAAGTCCGTTCGCGCCGGCAGAACCGGGGCAACTCTCACGCGAGCGCGAGCAGTAATCGTCCCCAGTTTGAAATCGACGTAGCCTTGCTGGGCCGGGTTCTTCTCCAACGCGAGCGTGGCCTGGGTCACGGTGCCGGTGAGCGTGCCGACAAGGGCCGGCGGTTGCGCCCCGGTCGGTGTCTTCGCGGGCAGCGCGATACTCCAATCGGCTTTATCGGCCAGATCGCTCTTCACTTCGCGACCGTTCGCGTCCACGTACACGACGGCGAACTTGACCGTAGCGCCCGGCGTCACGGTGATTTCCGCGGGGAACAGCCGCGCGCCCGCGACCGCGTTCGGTTTGTACTCGGTTTCCGCGGGCATCGGCGGGTACTTCACCTCGACGGGCTTTGCTTTCGGGTCGCCAATGCAGAACAGGTCGGTGCGGGTGTTGAAATACAACCGGCCGTTCACCGCGATCGGCGTGCCGTTCGTTTCCGTCTGGACCGTCTTACCCTTGACCGTCTCCTTCACGATGTAAAGGAAGGTGTCGTCTTCGTCGGGCGCCTTTTTGCCGTTGAGTTTGAGGATGCTCATGCGGCCCTTCACGTCGAAGATGTAGAGCTTGCCGTCGGCGACGAGTGGCGCGCCACGAATCTCAGTGGCATACCGGTATCGCCACAAGACCTTCCCGTTCACCGCGTCGAACGCGAACAGGTCGCCGCTGTCTTCCGGGACGTAGAGCACGCCGTCCGCGAGTGCTGGCGAAGACAGCCCGAACCGTTGACCCTTCGAGTACTCCCACACGAGTTTCGGCTTCTTGGTAACGGGGTCGAGTTGGCCCGCATCGAGGCAGATGACCTTTCCGATGATGCCGCCACCGGGGTTCTCTTCGCCGTGCGAGCAGTACACGAGGTTCCCGTTGACGACCGGGCTTGGGTTCACGGAGCCACCACTGAAGGCGTAGTTCCACACGCGTTCGCCTGTTCGCACCTTGAAGGCGTGAATCGCGCCGTCGCTAGCGCCGGTGATGAGCAGTCGCTGGCCGCCGATCACGCTGACGATCGGGTTCGACTGATACGTGACCTTCAGCGGAAGGTTGGTGTCGTTGATCCACACCACGGTCCCGGTCTTGCCGTCGAACGCCAGGAACCGGTTCGCGCCACGGGCCTGATCGCCCCAACTGGAGTTGAGCATCCCGACGATCACGAGGCCGCTGTCGAAGGTCGGTGCGACGATGCGCCCACCGTATCCGCTGACGCGCCCGAATTCTTCCGTGAGTTGCCGCTCCCAGACGAGTTTCCCGGTGTTGTCGAGACAGATGAGGTTACCTGCGGTGGTGTGCGCGAACACCGTACCGTTCGCGGGGTCGGCCGCGAGCGGAGTCCACCCCAACCGACTCGAAACGATGTCGCTGTGGTAGATGCGTTCAACGTGTTCCCAGAGCTTCTTGCCGGACTTCTCTTCCAAGCACACAACGCGCTCGGATTCGCCCAGCCCATCGCCGAATCCCTGGAGCACATAGATTCGGCCATCCATCACGAGCGGCGCCGCGCGGCCGCCGAACGGCGCGGTCCAGATGACGTTGCCCTTCTCCTTCAGCGCCGGGTCGAACTCGCCGGGCAGCCCCTTTTCGAGCGAGTGCCCGTTCTGCGCGGGTCCGCGCCAGTGCGTCCAGTCAGCAGATTTCACCGCAGATGACGCGGAGAACGCAGAGAGAAGAACAAGGCCGAAGAGTCGTGGGAGGGACAGCATCAGGAACTCCGTGGTTGAATTTGCTGTTGGTTTGCTCAGCGGTCTCTGTGTTCTCAGCGGCGAGACTACTTCTGACGTACGACCCGGCGGGCTTTCATCTCGAACCTGGGCAGCGTTCCGGGCGGGGCGGTGGTCACTTCGACGCGGAAGTACAGTTCGTCGCGGATCGCGCGACCGACCGCTTCGGCGAGTGCAATCCCATCGCCGCTCGCGGGTTCCACTTCCAACCGCAGGTCGGAGAGAGGGTTCGTGTTGTCCACGTGAATCCGAAACTCGGCGACCGCGGGAAATCGTCGGATGATGGCTTCGATTGCGCTCGGGTACACGTTGTTCCCGCGCACGTGAATCATATCATCGGCGCGGCCCAGAATGCCACCCTCCAGTCGGCGCCATGTGCGCCCGGTTGTGTCCGGCGTTGTCGCGATGCGGACCATATCGCCAGTGCGGTAGCGTATCAGCGGACTGCCCGCTCGCCCCAGGTTGGAGAGTACCAGTTCGCCGATCTCGCCATCGGGGCGGGGCTGTCCCGTACGCGAGTCGATGACTTCCGCGAGGTAATCGCATTCTAAGAGGTACATCGCGCCAGGGCACCCCTCCGCTTCAACCGCGACCGGACCAACCTCGGTCATGCCGTAGTGGTCGAAGACACGCGCCCCCCACGCGGCTTCGAGACGCTCGCGTGTTGCCGGTATGTTCCCACCAGGCTCGCCAGCGACCACGATCGCGCGAACCGCGCTCGCGGGGAGGTCGAGGTTTTCCTTCGCCGCGACTTCCGCGAGGTGCAACGCGTAGGTCGGCGTAGCGAAGAGTACCGTGCAGCGATGTTCCAGCAGGAACCGCAGTCGCGCGATGCTGCTCATTCCGCCGCCGGGCATCGCGAGCAAGCCGGCTCGCGACGCGGCCTCGAATGCGCTCCAGAACCCGAGAAACGGCCCAAACGAGAACGGAAAGAACAACCGGTCAGCGCGTGTCACCCCGAGCAACTCGAAGTTCGTGATCCAGCAACCGGTGATCCACTCCCACGATTCGCGTGTGTCGAGCCAGTGCAGCGGGTGCCCGGTGCTCGTGCCGGAAGTCTGGTGGAACCGCGAATAGTCATTCAGGGGGAAGGTCAGGTTGGTGCCATAGGGCGGGTGTTCCGTCTGGTCCGCGACCAGTTCCGCTTTTGTGGTGAACGGCAATTTCGCGAAGTCGCCGAGTGATTTAATGCCGCTTGCGGCGTCGCGTGCGAGCTTGCGTGAGTAGAACGGATTCCCCGGCAGCACCGTGGCGAGCAACAGCCGTACGGCCGCGAGTTGTGCGGGCCGCAAGTCGTTTGCTGGGGTGGTGAGGGAAACCGTCGACATCAGACACTCGGGGCCGGGTCTCGGGCGGGTGCGGCGTTGGGATCGCAGTATACACGGCACACCGGGGCAAGCACCCGGATTTTCAGGGCATACAGGTATCGGTCCGGCCTCTTACAGCCATCGGGAAAGAAGTTCTAAACGAACCCTGTTCAGACGCGCTCAAGCCGCACGAATGCGAGCGACCGATTCCGGTGTGAGGACACGAACGAACCCCTCCGAGTCTTCCACCTCCAAGCCGTCGAAGCTCATGTCGCGCAACCGGCCAGTGGTCGTGGCGCCACCCGGGTGCTCTACGATCACTTGTCGTCCGAGCAACCCGATACGCCATTTCCAGTCCGCTTCGACTGCGACGCGTTCGCCCGCGATCAGTCGCGCGTACTCCAGATCGAGTTTGCGGATCACCACGCTAGCAGCAGTACGCGGATCGATTAACCCGCCGGAGACGACGCCAAGCGATGTCGCGTCGGGGAGGTTCGCCTGCGTGAAATCCTCAGCGGTTTGCGTGAGGTTCAGGCCGATGCCGACGACTGTGGTGACGCCAGCCGCATTGTTACTCTGCTCGATCAAGATCCCGCAGACCTTCTTTCCGCGGATGAGTAGATCGTTGGGCCACTTGATTCGTGCCTGAACGCTCGTTAGGGACAAGATCGACTCCGCGACCGCGATCGCGGCCCACGCTGTGAGGATTACCGGCTGGCGCAATTCCACAGGTGGCCGAACCACGACGGACATGAGGAGCGAACTACCGGGTCGGCTCATCCACGTGCGACCGTACTGCCCACGGCCCGCGTGTTGGTGGTCCGCGATCAGTACAAGACCATCCGCGTCTTCCTCTGTAGCGATTGCTGCTGCGAGGGTGTTTGTACTTTCGACGTGTTCGTACACGAGAACCCGACGCCCGATGCGATCGGTATCGAAGTGCCAGGTTTCGCGGGGGGTGAAGGGGACTGCGTTCACGTGAGGAAATCCAGCCCGATGTCCAGCGCGGGCGCGGAGTGCGTCAGCGCGCCGACGCTGATGCGGTCCACGCCGGTCGCGGCGATGTCCCGAATGGTGGTCAGGTTCACGCCGCCAGAGGCTTCGAGCAGTACTGCCGGCGCGACCGCGTTACGCCGACTAACCCCCGTACGGAGTTGATCGAGTGTCATGTTGTCGAGCAACACGATGTCCGCTTTCACCGCGAGCGCGTGTTCGAGTTGTTCGAGCGTATCGACTTCCACTTCGACGAGAAGGCCGGCATTGCCGGGGAAGGCGCGGGCCGCCTCAACCGACTTGCGGACGTCGCCACCCAAACCGGCGATGTGGTTGTCCTTGATTAGAATGCCGTCGTACAACCCGACGCGGTGATTGGTCCCGCCACCCATGCGCACCGCGTACTTCTCGAGAAGCCGCCAGCCTGGGGTCGTTTTGCGAGTGTCGAGCACCTTCGCGCGGAACCCGGACGCGGCATCGACGTACTTGCGCGTGAGACTCGCGACGCCGCTCAACCGCTGAAGGAAGTTCAGCGCGGTGCGCTCTGCGGCGAGTACCGCACGCAGCGGCCCCGCGACAGTCGCCAGAACGGTGCCGCGTGTTGTCGCGGTGCCGTCGGGTGCGTTCGCGGTGAAAACGAGTTCGGCACTGACCGCGTGGCACACGCGCCCCGCGATGGGCAACCCCGCGACCACGCCCACCGAGCGCGCGACGAACGCGGCGCGGGCGTGTGTCGCTTCGGGGATAGTCGCGAGGCTTGTGCGGTCGCCGGTGGTGCCGAGGTCTTCCGCGAGCGCTAGCCGGATGAGCGCGTCGGCTGCCTCAGTTTCTGCGGGGGTGAGGGAAGAGGAATTCATGCCGTTACGGTAATCAACACGCGGAGGAATGGCGAGGAGCGTGTTGTCATACGAGCCGGAAGCGTAAGCGATGGACAGCGCTACCCGTCGCTTACGGTTCCGGCTCGTGTCGAACGAGACCACAATCACGGAATCGTTGGCAACAGCGGCGAGGGTGGGGTCGGTGGCTCCAGTATCATCTGCCGCATCTGCATCATCTCGCGCCGGGCGATTTCCTCGACTGCCTTGTCGCCAGCGGTTTCGAGTTGAAGGTTCCGGTCTGATTCTACGAAGTTCGGTGTGATGCCGACGCCGCTTATCGGCCCGCTGGTCGGAGCGATCAGTTTCGCAATTGTGATCCGCACAGTACCGGACTTGTTAACCTTCTTACCGGTTGTGGGGTCGATGTCGTCGAGTGTGACGAGCCGGAGCGGTGACTGCACGGTCCCCTTCCCGAAACTCGGCATCCCGACGAGCGTTGCGCGGTCGTGGTCCTTCAATGCTGCCGCGAGCACTTCCGCCGCGGACGCGGTCTCGGCGTCGATGAGAACAACCAATGGTATGTCGTGTGCGCCCATCCCGGTCGCGGACGTGAAGACCTGATTCGCGACTTCGGTGATCTGGCCCTGAGTTCTGACGATCACACCAGTTGGGAGCAACCGGCGTGCGGTTTCAACTCCCGCGAGAAAGGAGCCGCCGTGGTTGCCTCGCAGGTCGATTATGACAGCTCGCGCGCCGGTCATTTTGAGCGCGTCAATAGCCGCGTCAAGTTCACGCGGGGTGGAGTTCTGGAAATGCCCGATGCGTGTGTAACCGACCGGCTTGTCGGGGACCATCCGCGTGCCAAAGACGGACGGCACCGCGACGGGAATCCGAACCTCAATCTTCGCGTTGTCCTCGGCCCCACGGATATCGAGTTGGTGGAACCCTTCGACGGGGTGGCGAAGTGCGCCCGCCGCGCCGGGCAGTCCGGCCGCGTCCATCACGCGATCGTTCAACCGTATGATGCGGTCGCCTCGCTTGAGGTGCGGGTATGTCAGCGAGACCCACGAGTTCGGGACGAGGCCGGAGACAATGAGTGAGTTGTTCTCGATGCCGAGGTGCAACCCGGCGGCACTGAGATCGGGGATCGGGGAGACTTCCGTGTTCGCGTTCGGTGTGAGGAACACCGTATACTCATCAAGCCCGCTACATGCCCCGCACGCGGCCTCGATCGCGAACGCGGAGGGCACACGCACGGTGAAGTGCTCCTGCGCGGTCGCGATCAGTCTGCGCATCGAACTCCGTGCGTCCTTGTGGTCGGTGACAGCACGCTTCGCCCACTGCTGCCGGAGCGCGGTTCGGAACTGATCGAGTTTGTCGGCCTGCGGGTTCTCAAGGAACGCTTGTCGGAACGCCGAGTTGCCAAGCGCACGCTCCAGTTCTTCGACAGCGAAGTTCCACAGGTGTTGAACTGTGGCCTTCTCGCGATCCGCGTAAACGACGGGAATCTTTTGGAACACCTCGGCGAACAGGTCCAGACCGCTATCGACCGGCATCCCGTTCGCGAACTGCTGGAAACTCGGGTCGCGGTGGCGGCGAAGCTGCTGCGTGTACCGCAGTGCGGTGTTCAGCTTCTCGCGAAGTTCAGGCGATGCGCGATCCGCGACGAAGAGGTGGCAATAGGCGTTGAACGCTGCTTCCCAGTCTCGGGATTTCTCTGCTTTTTCGGCGATTTCGCGGAGTTGAGCGGGGGTAGGCTTCGCGGCCCGCTTTGGTTCCGGGGCACCGCTCACGGGTGGGGCACTGAATACGAACGCGCTCAACGCGAGCACGCTCGCGGCTCCGAACCGCCGTAGGGTCGCCCACACAATCATTGCGAAGTCTCCGACTCCGACGAGGCCGGGTTGCGGAGGCCGAACATTCGAGGAGAGAAGCGAATGATGCCTGTTAGGTTGTAGAAGATATTAAACACGGATGCGGGATCGCGTCAAACGAAAGTTCCGAATCACGTTACATACAGGTGACGCCGCGCAGGATTCCCGTTGTCCACCGTGTTCCGCGCGCTTACGACAAACTCTACTCCACTCGTTTGTGACTTGAGGGCGGATTATGGTCGATCCGGTACGCCAAGCGGTCGTGTCGGGGGCCACGACGGTCGTGATCAAGGTCGGCACGAACGTGCTGGCTGACCCAACCGGGCACCTCGACCGGCACCGCATTCAGTCGCTCGCGGACCAACTTTACCGCGTTCGTGAAAGCGGCCGGAAGGTCGTACTCGTCACCTCCGGGGCGATTGGGGCTGGAGTCGGGAAACTCGGACTTGGAAAGCGGCCCACCGATCTTTCGCACCTCCAAGCGTGCGCCGCGGTCGGGCAAACCGCGCTCGTGCAACTCTACCAGGAAAGCCTCACGCCCTACGGAATCCAAACCGCCCAGATTCTCCTGACTGCGAGCGACTTCGAGAATCGCGCCCGATATCTGAACGCCCGGAACACAATCGTCACGCTGTTCGAGTACGGCGCGCTGCCGATTATCAACGAGAACGACACGGTTTCGGTCGCGGAAATCAAGTTCGGCGATAACGACCACCTCGCCGCGATGGTCACGAATCTCCTTCGCGCGCCCCTGTTGGTTCTGCTGACCAACGTGGATGGCCTCTATTCGGACGATCCCCGAACCAACCCGGATGCCCAACTTATCGCCACTGTTCCCAATATCGATCAATCCGTGACCGGACTTGCGGCAGACACGAAAAGTGCGCTCGGCACAGGTGGAATGGAGAGCAAACTCAAGGCGGCACGACTGGTTACGGTCGCGGGCGAAGCCGTCATCATCGCGAATGGTTCGCTCGACGGGATCCTGGACCGCGTCTTCGCGGCAGAAGCAGTTGGTACGCTGTTTCTCGCGCATGGGGAAGGATTTTCGTCGCGGAAACGCTGGTTTGGGCTGACCGTGCGGCCGAAAGGCGTGTTCCGACTCGACGCGGGGGCGAGGCAAGCGGTTCTCGAAGGGAAAAGCCTGTTGCCGATCGGCGTGACCGCCGTTGAGGGTGAGTTCGGAAAGGGTGATGTGATATCAATTTGCGATCCACAGGGTGTGGAACTCGCACGAGGCTTGAGTAACTACTCTTCGGGGGCCGCGGAGAAGATTTATGGGCTGCATACGGACCGCATCGCGGCGGTGTTGGGGAGCGTTCCATATCCAGAACTGGTTCACAGGGACAATCTCGTCCTCACGAGTTAGGATGGTGGTGCGATGTCGTCTTGTTGTTGATGACCGCTGAGTGCGAATTCCCGCGGCTGAACTGTGACGATGCCGAAAGGCGAAGCGAATCCCCCGGCTCCGCGCGGCTCCGCTCGCCGGGCGGAGTTTGAGGCGCTACATCAGCAGCACAGCCGCGAAGTCTGGGCGCTCACGTATGCCCGGTGGATGGACGCCGACCTCGCCATGGACATTACGCAAGAAGCATTCCTGCGGCTCTGGAAGCAGTGGGAACTCGGTGGCGAAGAAATCCAAAACCCGCGAGCGTGGCTCCTACGCGTGGCACGAAACTTGGCGGAAGATTATGCGAAAAGCGCGTTCCGGCGGAACGGTACGCAGCCCCCAGAGTTGTTAGACGGTGTGCGGTCCTCGCAACCGCTGCCGGCTGACGAACTCGAACGACAAGAGCAGTTCGCCCAACTGAGAGCAGTGTTGGACGAACTCGCACCCGCGGACCGCGAAATACTGACGCTCCGGTATGCACTCGATTACGACGCGAACACCATCGCCGAACAGCTCAACGTGGCTGTGACGGCGGTTCATATGCGGCTGAGCCGGGCACGACAGCGGCTCGCCGAACGACTCTCGACCCACGGAGACTTCGCTCCCGGTACACCGGCCAGTGAGTCCAAAACATGAACGCAACCGCTCCCACCGAAACTGACGAACTCGACCGGCTGTTCTCGGACTTCTTCAAGTCCCAGCTCAAACAGCCGTGGCCGAAGGCGCCCGTGCCCGCTGCCGGCGCGCCCACAAGCGAGCCGTCGGAACTGGTGACCACTCGCACCGCCGACGCGCCACGGAACGCCCCGGCGAAGACGCGCGACAACACGGCCCGCGCCCGGTTCACACTGGCGGCGTCCGTCGCGCTGGTGCTCGGCACTGGTTGGTTCCTGGCCGACGGTTTCGAACCTGTGGGTCGTGCCCCCGTTGGAAACGCGTCAACGACGAATAGTCCTGGGATGCTTTCTGGCAGTGAGGCGAAGGGTACGAAGGGTGGCGTTCTGGATCAGATGCAGAAGAACAAGATCAAGGAGGCGCCGAAAGACGACGGCGCGCCCAAGATCGATCTTGGCAAGGAAGAGTAAGGTAAACTGCTCTGTTTAGCGTAGGCCCCAGCGGGGCCGCGCCGGATTGTTGAGGCG
>SXID01000250.1 GCA_005772955.1 Planctomycetia bacterium | reverse complement strand
GCGCACCGACCTGCCGGGCGCGCGGGTAGTGCTGCACACTGGCCCGGATGTGGAGCAAATGAACGCTCGCGGTGGGAACGCGATCGCGGTCGGCCCCGAAGGCGGCTTCACTGAGGAAGAAGTCGCCACAGCGGTAGGATGTGGGTGGCGTGTCGCGAGCCTGGGATCGCGCGTGCTACGCGTGGAAACGGCCGCTCTCGCGGCAGCGGCGCTGCTCGGCTAACATTTCCAGCGCTCCTTCAGGCGTGTTACGCTGACCGGTGTGGACCGCCTGTGTCGCGATGTGACTCCGTCAAAGCAGCAGCCGTTCAGTATCTATCGTGCGAGAAGAGTTCTGAGCCAGATGGCGAGCAGTTAATCTGCGTTTTTTGGGCTGATAGGCCGACTGCATAGTAGCAGGCACACTCCGTGTACGGATGCAGCGCCCGTCAAAATCGGCGCGACTTCAACTGGCCCAAGAACGGCACACGGCGTCTGCCTACTACTATGCTGTCGGCCTGATTGTCCCCGACCAGTCAATAGTCTGTGATCAACCGAGACCGGGAGGTGGAACGTGGCCGAACGCCCAGAGGCTGAGTACGAATTGCGTCCCGAACGTCGCAGAACGTAGTTCATTTTCTGCATTTCCTTCGGCATTTTTCCGGGACTGACCAGTCTAGTGATCGGCCTTCGATGGCTTTGGACGCCGTCGCTCGGTGCCGATACCACCACCGAGATCGGAGTGGTTCTGTTTGGTGCCGCCAGCGTCGTTGGTTGCCTCTTGACGCTGATCGCTCTACCACGGGCCGGGCACCTCCTATTCTTCACCGACCGCGCCGAATTGCCTCAACCGATCCGGCCGCCGTGGTGCTTGTTGCCCCCCCGCAAACTTTATTATGACCAGGTGACCCGCTGGGGGACGGCGGAAGTACCGACATCGGGTGAACCGGTTCTTGTGGTCGCTTTCGCCATTGCCTCTGAGGACGGGGGCGCGGAACGGACGATCAAACTGATCATCTCGTACTACCCAGACCCGGATGCGGTTCTGGTGGAGTTCCAGAAGCGCCTCCCGCCACTATGCCGGGTCACCATCGGGTGCGTGTTTGGAGGCGTGACGTTCCGGAATCGGCGCAAGAAATCCTAACCGCGTACGAAGGTTCCGGTCGTCGCGAGAAGAAATCATCCAGTCCACAACTGTTGTTGGTTCAACACATGCACGGTGGCCACAGCGTGGAGGCGAGTTTCTTTTGTAGTCTGCTTCTGGCGATCACTGCGCGACCGGTCTCCTGACGGAAGCCCGCGTCAGTAGTCCTGCTTCTCCAACTTCAGTAGCGATTCCTTGAACGCGGTCGCGGTCGGGTAGCGGTCAGCCGGTTCGCGCGAGATCGACTTGAGCAGGATGTCCGAGAGCCGTTCGTCGATGTTCGGATTCAGGCCTTTCGCCTCACGCGGCGCCTGGTTGAGGCGTCGCCGGAACGTCTCCTCACTCGAGGTCGATCGTTCCCAGGGCATCTGACCGGTGAACACCTCGTAGGCCGTCACCCCCAGCGCGAACAGATCCACGCGGTGATCGGTCGTTTTCCGCTTGATGATCTCCGGCGCGAGGATGTCCGTAGTACCGGTGCGGTTCCCGCCGACGCAGAAGGCCGGTGTGTATGGGAGCGTGAGACCGAAGTCGATGAGTTTCAACACGCCGTCCTTTTCCACCATCACGTTGCGGGAGCAGACGTCGCGGTGGATCCACTTGTTGTCGTGCATGTACTGGAGGGCGTCGCAGAGTTGAGCCAGGAGGTTGATACGATTCCCAACCAACTGCGCCGAGCGGGTCTCGACGAGGTAGTTAAGCCCCAGCCCGTCCACCCACTCCATGACCAGACACGGCTCGCCCTCGCCAGTGATTCCGTTCTCGAAGGTGCGCACGATATTGTCGTGTTTCAGCGCCTCGCAGATTTCGCCCTCATGCTGCTTCTTCAGCCCCGTGAACCGCTCCTCGAACTTCTTGGTTTTGACCTTGTCGAGGATCTTCAGACAAACCGTGCGGCCGAGTTCGCGGTCGTAGGCGCGGTACACTTTCGACATGCTGCCTTGCCCGGTCCGCCCGCTCAACTCGAACCGCTTCGCGACGTTGATTCGCTTCAGCCCCTTCTTGGGGCTTCCACCGCTCTTACCCTTGCCGAACAGGAAGTCGAACATGCCCATGGCTTTCCCCTTCCGGATGCTAGATGTTCGTCCACTCGGTTCACGGTCGGGGCGCACGGTACGGTTGGCCCGCCCGGTAGAGTTCGGCCCGCTTGCGCACAGCCGACGCCAACTGGTGATCGCCGATCCGATCGGCGCCTTCGGCCCCGCGCCCCGCGATGGTGACTGCCTCGTCGTAGCGACCGACTTCGGCGCATGCGGCGGCCATAACATCGAGCAGCGTCGGCGACGGCCGCTCGACACCGGCGCAAGCCAGTTCCGCGAGCCGGTGGGCGGCGGCTCCGTCCCGCTTGGCCGCGTCCGGGTGGGTCGCAAGCGACCACGCCCGCTCGGCCGTTCGAGTGACCCACTGCGAGTCGAGTTGACTGGCCGTCCGGGCCTGCCGTATCGCCTCCTCGCGGTCCCCTAGCGCGAGCAGGGCCACCGCCAGCCGACCGGGGTGCGCCGCGTTCTTGGGGTCGATCGTGATCGCCCGGCGGAGGTGCGCCGTGGCTTCCGCCCACCGACCCCGTTCGATCAGCAACTCCGCGAGGTAGCTCGCAAGCCCCGGGTCGTTCGGTGTCCGTTCGACGGCAACCGTGAGGACCAGGATTGCCTCGTCCGTCCGCCCCAGGCCGACGAGCACACCCGCGTAGTTGGTCCGCAACATCGGTAGTTCTGGATTATAGCTCAACGCACGCTCGTAGCGTACTGCCGCCTCTTCGCCACGCTTCCGCGCCCGACTGATGTCGCCGAGCAGCAGCCAGGACACCGCGAGGTCGTGTTCCCGATTCCCGGCCAGTTTCAGCGCGTGGAAAGCGGCCGGTTCAGCCTCGTCCACCCGGCCGGACCGGGCCAAACTTACGGCGTGAAAAAATGCGGCCGGGTAGTACTCGGGAGCGAGTTCCATCGCCCGCTCGAACTGGACGACCGCTTCCGCGTCCCTCTTGCCCAGCGAGAGCATTGTGCCACGCCAGTAGCGTGCGTGCGCGTTGTCTTCAGTCACCTCCAACGCGTGCGACCACAGCGCCAAACCATCCCGCCAGTGGTCGAGTTGTGCCCGCGTGGCGAGGGTCGCCCCGAACACAGCGACCACCGCCAACCCGACCGCCCACTGGGAGCCGTTACGGACGCGCGACAGAAGTTCGGCGGCACCCCACACGCCCGCGAGCAGGATCCCGATCTGGGGGATATAGGTGTAGCGGTCAGCGTAGGCTTGGTCCCCGACCTGAATGATGCCGATCATCGGAACGAGAGTTCCCAGGTACCAGAACCAGCCGACCAACAGGTACGGGGCGGACCGCCGTAGGCGAATGGCGCCCACGGTGATCGCCCCCATCACGCCGACGGCCCCCGCGAGTTGCCACCACGGGCGACCGGACCGGGGATGGGGGTAGAAGATGGCCAGATCGACCGGGGCGACAGTCTTCCGCAGGTACACCACGTACCCTACCGTGGCACCGGTCACACGCTCGCCCACCGAACGCTGCGTGAGGTTCCTCACCGCGCCGCCGTGGGACTGCGCGTATACCGTGGCGAAGGCGGAACCCGCCACGAGCACGAACAGCGGCCACTTCTCACCGATCCGCCTGAACAGATCAGCCCGCGAGCCGATCCGCGCGAGCGGCCACACGTCCAGTAGGACAAGCGCACAGGGGAGCGTGATGAGCAGCGGCTTGGCGGTCAGCCCGATCGCGAACACGCCCGCAACGACCGCCATCCGCCGCCACGACGGGCCGGCCACGTACCACGCGTAGGCGACCATCGTAAGCACCCAGAACAGGGCGCTGAGGACATCCTTCCGTTCGCTAACCCACGCGACGGATTCGACGCGTAGTGGGTGGAGGGCAAACAGGAGCGCGACGACGGCGGACCGCGGCACCGACCCGGTCATGCGTGCCAGGACGAGGAAGAACAGTGCCGCGGCGAAAGCGTGAAGGAGGACGTTCGTGAGGTGGAATCCAAGGGGGTCTTGACCCCAGAGGCTGGCGTCGAGTTGAAGCGACAGCCACGTCAGCGGGTGCCAGTTAGCTTCCGTCAGCGTCGTACACGCCCACCCCATCCCATCGACCGTTAGCCCGTCGAGCACATGCCGATTCTCGGTAACGTAACCGGGGTCGTCAAAGTGAATGAAGCCGTGCCACAAGGTCGGTGCGTAAGCGAGAACGGTGACCGCCGCGATCGCGGCACAAACGACCGATTGCCGCCGCGCCTTCGAGGGCACTGCTACCGGTGCCGGCGCCATCGCGGGCGGTGGTCTGGTGCCGGTTCTCGCTCGCATGAGAAGCCTCAGCGAATCTGGCAAAAGTCCACGATACGGGCGACCTCAGTGCGGAGGTCTTTGCGGTGAACGATGCGGTCCACGAAGCCGTGCTTCATGAGGAACTCGCTGGTCTGGAAGTTCTCCGGTAGTTCGACTCGCACGGTGTTGGTGATAACTCGGCGGCCCGCGAAGCCGACCATCGCGCCCGGTTCGGCCAGAGTGATGTCGCCTTGCATCGCCCAACTCGCGGCTACGCCGCCCATCGTCGGGTTCGTCAGGATGCAAACGTACAGGCCTCCCATCATGTCGTAGCGGCCAAGCGCGGCGGAGATTTTCGCCATCTGCATCAGTGACAGAATCCCTTCTTGCATTCGGGCGCCGCCGCCGGAGCCACTCACGAAGATCAGCGGCAACTTCAACTCCGTCGCCCGCTCCACGGCGCGCGTCAGTCTCTCGCCGACCACACTTCCCATGCTCCCGGCCATGAACGCGAAGTCGGTGATACCGAGCACAATCGGGCGCCCGCGGATGAATCCCTTCCCGGTGACGGCCGCGTCGTTCATCCCGGTCTTCTTCTGTTCCTCGGCGAGCCGCTGGTGGTACGGGATGCGGTCCACGAAGTTGAGCGGGTCGCACGGCTTGAGATCCGTGTCCCACTCCTCGAAGGTGCCCTCGTCGAGCAACTGCGCGATACGGTCGCGAGCCGGCATAGTGAAATGGTGGTCGCAGTCCGGGCACACGTGCTGCCGGTCAACGACATCTTGCTTGTACGCCGTGTTCTTGCAGTTCGTACACCGGATCCACACGCCTTCCGGTACACCCCGCTTCGGCCGCTCGATCGCCATGCGTTCCACCTCAAACCCTCAGGCTTAACTGCGCTAGCCCAAAATCGAAACCCGAAACAAACAGAAAACCAACACTCTCCTGTTTTCTTTCGGATTTCGCACTACGAGTTTCGCGTCCCGCTTTAGCGTTCGTCGATCTGCGCCAGGCTCTGGAACTTCTTCCCCTCGACATAGGCGAGGAACGCTCCGCCGCCGGTCGAGACGTGCGTCATCTTGTCGGCGAATCCGAACTGCTCTGCGGCCTCGGCGGTCTCGCCGCCCCCGACCACGGTAACGCCGGCGCTCGCGGCCATCGCCTCGGCGATGTCACGCGTGCCGCGAGAGAACGCGGGCTGCTCGAACCAGCCGAGCGGCCCGTTCCAGATGATCGTGGCCGCATCGTGGATCGCGGTCTTGAACTGTTCGATGGTCTGCGGGCCGATGTCTACACCCTCATAGCCAGCCGGAATCGCGCCTTTGCAAACCTGTGTCTGAAGCAGATCATCCGACTTCGCCACGACGTAATCCACCGGCAGCGTGATCTTCTTGCCGACATGCACGAGCAGCGGGCGCGCGGCGGCGACTTCCTCGTCACCGATCTTCGTGGCGCCGATGTCCACGCCTTGGGCCTTGAGGAACGTGTAGGCCATCTTCCCGCCGATGAGCAGGTAATCGACCTTGTCCAGAAGGGCGGCGATGAACGCGACCTTATCGGACACTTTCGCTCCGCCCATGATGCCAAGCACGGGCGATTCGGGCTGCGCCATCAACCCGTCGATGATTTCGAGCTCTTTCGCGAGCAGCATGCCGATCGCGCGCGGCTTGCCCGCAGCTTTGAGATTCGCGGGCAGGCCGACCATCGACGTGTCTTTGTCGTTCTGGCACGTGCCGAACGCCTCGTTCACGTAAACATCGCCAAGGCTCGCGAGTTCCGCGGCGAACGCTGGGTCGTTCTTTTGCTCACGCGGTTCGAAGCGAAGATTTTCGAGCAGTAGCACGCCGCCGGGTTTCAGCGCCGCAACCGCGGCTGTAACCGCGGGACCGGTAATGTCGTTCGCTGCTTTCGCCACGGACACGCCGAGCAACTCGCCGAACTTCACCGCGACCTTGTCCAGCGTCAGGTGCTTGCGTTCCTCTGGTGTGGCCTTCTCTGGGCGGCCCAGGTGACTCATCACGATCACGCTCGCGCCCGCGTCGAGCAAGTGCCTGACGGTCGGGATCGCGGCCCGGATGCGACGGTCGTTCTTCACGGCCCCGGTCTTCTTGTCGATCGGGACGTTGAAGTCCACGCGCACCAGAACCTTCTTGCCCTTCAGGTCGCCCAGGTCTTCGAGAGTCTGCTTCGCCATGTACGATGCCCCATTCAGCGCGAACAGCCCACCGACCGCAGTCGGTGGGCTTGGCGGTTGGTTCAACCTTTCGAGATCATGTACTTGAGCAGGTCCACGCAGCGATTGCTGTAGCCCCACTCGTTGTCGTACCACGAGATGAGCTTGAAGAACTTGCTGTTCAACTCGATGCCACTGCCGGCGTCGAAGATGCTGCTGGCCGGGTCGTGGATGAAGTCGGACGACACCACGTCATCGGACGTGTACACCATCACGCCCTTGAGGTACGTCTCGCTCGCTTTCTTCATCGCGGCGCAGATGTCTTTGTAAGACGTCTCCTTCGTCGTCTTCACCGTGAGATCGATCACGGACACGGTCGGCGTCGGCACGCGGAACGCCATGCCGGTGAGTTTGCCCTTCACCTCCGGGCACACCAAGCCCACGGCCCGCGCCGCGCCAGTGGTGCTGGGGATGATGTTCACGGCCGCGGCGCGACCGCCCTTCCAGTCGCTCTTGCCGCCCTGCCCGTCCACCGTCTTCTGCGTCGCGGTGTAGGCGTGAACGGTCGTCATCAGACCCTCGTCGATGCCAAAACCTTCCTTCAGTAACACGTGAACCAGCGGCGCGAGGCAGTTGGTGGTGCAGCTCGCGTTCGAGATAATGTTGTGCTTCGCGGCGTCGTACTTGTCGTGGTTCACGCCCATCACAATCGTGATGTCTTCTTCTTTCGCCGGGGCCGAGATGATGACTTTCTTGGCGCCCGCGGTGATGTGACCCCGCGCCTTCGCGGCATCGGTCCACAGCCCGGTGCTTTCGAGGACATACTCGACGCCCAGTTCCTTCCAGGGCAGCCCATCCGGCCCGACCTTCAGCGCCAGAGCCTTGAACTCGTGTCCGTTGACGACGAGCATGTCGTCCACGGTCGCGCCCGCGGACTTCTTGCTCGCGACCTCGGCCTTGAACCGTCCCTGCGTCGAGTCATACTTGAGCAGGTACGCGAGGTTATCGGCGGGGAGCATCGGGTCGTTCACCGCGACCACATCGATGTCTTTGCCCAGCAAGCCCTGATCGACCAGCGCGCGGAACACGAGCCGCCCGATCCGCCCAAACCCGTTGATACCAACTTTCACAGCCATCTCGGTTGTCTCCACTTTTGCGACTGTCTCCGGCGGAGAGGGTGCGACTCACGGGCCGCGGTGCCGGATAATGCGTTCATTGTTTACCCTATGATTCCGCGCGCGCGATTCCAGTGCCGCGGGCGTCCACCATCCCTACGCTAACCCTCAGTTGCTTCCTCTTCAACACAGGTGGTTTTCCCATGTCCAAGGTGGTTCGTGTCGCCGTGACCGGTGCGGCCGGTCGGGTTTCTAGCAGTCTCATCGTCCGGCTTGCATCCGGCGAGGTATTCGGCCCCGACACGAAAATTGTTCTCCAACTGCTCGAACTCCCGGTCGCGATGAAGAACCTCGAAGGCGCGATGTACGAACTGCAGGACTGCGGGTTCTCGACGCTCAAGGACGTAATCGTCACCGACGACGCGAACGTCGCGTTCAAGGACTGCAACTTCGCGCTGCTTGTCGGCGCGGCCCCGCGCGGCCCTGGTGAACAGCGAAAAGACCTGATCCGCAAGAATGGCCCGATCTTCGTGGGTCAAGGTCAGGCAATCGCGAAGAACGCGGCCAGCGACGTGCGTATCCTGGTCGTGGGCAACCCGTGCAACACGAACTGCCTGATCGCCCTCAAAAACGGGAGGGACGTGCCCGCAGACCGATGGCACGCGATGACGCGACTCGATCACAACCGCGCCGTCGCCGCGCTCGCGATGAAGGCCGGCGTCACCAACGACGCGGTCACTTGCATGACAATCTGGGGTAACCACTCGAACACGCAGTACCCGGACTTCACCAACGCGAAGATCGGCGGCAAACCTGCGACGAGCGTGATCACCGATCGGGCATGGCTCGAAGGCGCGTTCGTACCGAACACGCAGGATCGCGGTAAGTTCATCATCGACACGACGAAGGTGTCGTCGTCGTTTTCCGCCGCGAACGGGGCCATCGACCACGTGAAAAGTCTGGTCCGCGGGACCGCGAGCGGCGACTGGACGAGTGCCGCGATTGTCTCGAAAGGCGAGTATGGCGTGCCGGCCGGACTTGTGTTCGGCTACCCCTGCACCGCGACCGGCGACGGCAACTGGAAGGTCGTGGAGGGCTTGAAGCTCGACGCCTTCGGTCAGGAGAAGTTCAAGAAGTCGCTCGATGAACTGCTTCAGGAGCAGGATGTCGTGAAGGACTTGCTTCCGGGGTGATCCAGCACTTTCGCAGCTTGCGGCTACGCGCGGTTTGCTTGCGAAGCCGCAAGTTGCGAAAGACAACAAAACGAATGCAACTCCTCCTCGCGCATGGTCTGGGCCGCACGCCGCTGTCGCTGTTTGGGCTGTCGTCGGCGCTGCGGCGTGCCGGACATCACACCCGCTTCTTCGGCTACCTTCCGCCACTCGAATCACTTCCGCGAATCGTCCATCGGCTCGCGGCCACCCTCCGCGACTTGTCGCGTAGCGGCGAACCGGTCGGCCTCGTCGGACACTCGCTCGGCGGCTTGCTGCTCCGAATGGCGATTGCCGAAGTGCCGGAGTTGCGAGTTCACCATCTCGTGATGCTCGGCACGCCGAACAGCGGCACACGCACGGCGCGACTCGCGTGGCGATGGTTCCCGCCGTTCCGGCTCTACACCCGCGATTGTGGTCGTTTGCTCACCTCGCACGGCGCACTCGCGAACCTTCCACCGCTGACCGTGCCCTTTACGCTCATCGCTGGCACATCCGGCCCGCGTGGGCGTTGGAGTCCGTTCGGCAACGAGCCGAACGACGGGGTTGTCGGGGTCGCGGAGACGCGGTTGCAGGGATCCGAACCTCAACTCTTTCCCGCGGTTCACACGCGGTTGATGGACGTGGGTGATGTTCGCGCCCGAATCTTGGCTATCATGGGGAATAGCGAACGTCGCCTCCCGTCACCTTGAGTGGAACCCACAGCCATGCCATCCAATGCGAAGAACGTCCTCGGCGGTACCTTGCAAACGTGCTCCACGAACCCGCTCACCGGGTTCTACCGCGATGGGTGCTGCAACACCGGCGCGGAGGACGAAGGGCTTCACACGATCTGCTGTCAGGTCACGGCCGAGTTCCTCGCACACCAAACGCACATCGGCAACGACCTAAGCACGCCGTTCCCGATGTTCGGGTTCCCCGGGCTGCGACCCGGTGACCGCTGGTGCGTGTGCATCACACGCTGGAAGCAGTCGTTTGAAGCCGGGATGGCCTGTCCCGTTGTACTCGAAGCAACCCACATGCACGCGCTGGAATACGTTGATCTCGAAGACCTGCAACGGCATGCGGTGAGTATCGAAAAGAAAGCATGATCCCTCGCGCATTTTCAACACACGAGAGCCTCAGTCATGTGACTCGACGACGCTCCAGAAAGCAGCAACGTATCGGACAGTCGCGGGATGCGCGGGGAGTTCGCCCTCGGCGGCAGCGGCATTCTGCTCGTCGTCCTCGGTCTGATCTTCTGCGTCGACCGGTAAGTGACGGACAAACTATTCGTCGCCCCCCGACTCGTCTGGCGGATGCAAACGAACGCGGCCGGGCAAGTGCCCGGCCGCGTCGCGTTGTTGCCTCGCCTTCACTTAACTGACGAGTTCCTTGATCCAGTAGGAGCTGGTCTTCTCGTTCGGCTTCTCGCCGGCCACGTAGTACGGGCGGCCGAGGTTGTCGCGGACGCTCGCGTTGGTCTCCGGAGTCGGGTCGATGCCCAGCCCGCGGTAGATCGTGCCGTAAACGTCGGCGATCATCGTCGGGTTCTCGACCGCCGCGGTGCCGTCCTTGTCGGTCGCACCGTAAGCGACGCCGCCCTTGATGTTACCGCCACCGACAACCACGCTCCAGGCGCGGGGGTAGTGGTCGCGGCCACCGTTCTGGTTGATCTTCGGCGTGCGCCCGAAGTCGCCCATCCACACCACCACAGTGTCCTTCAACTTGCCGCGCTGGTCGAGGTCCTTCACCAGGGTGCCCATGCCCTTGTCGAGCACTGGCAGGCGCTGGTTGGCGAGGATGTTGAAGATACCGTTGTGGTTGTCCCAACCGCCGAGACTGACCTCGACGCAGGCAACGCCAGCTTCGACCAGTTTGCGGGCCAGGAGGCAGCCCTTACCGAAGTTGTTGGCGCCTGTGCCGGCCGCACCGTACTCTTCCATCAGCTTCGGGTCGATCGGCTTGCCGTCGATCTCGTTCTTGAGTTCAAACACTTCCTTGCGGCGGGAAACAACGAGGCTCAGCGCCTTGTCGTACACTTCCTTATGGGCCTGGGCGGCGTCCATGATGGCCTTCTTGTCGGAGCCAGTCTGGACAAGGCCACCTTCGAGGCGATCGAAGATCGCGGCGCGGCGGATGGTGCGGTCCGCGTCGACGGCGGAAGAGACGTTCTCGGGCAGCGCACCGGGGTTCTGCACGGTGAACGGGGCGTACTTCATGCCGAGGAAGCCGGAGCCGATCTGCGTGCCACCGACCGAGATGAACGCGGGAATGTCCGCGGTCTTGGCAGCTTCCGGGTCCAGACCCTGGTGGTAGCCGAGGACGGAGCCGACCGACGGGAAGTCGAGAATCGGGCTGCGCTGCTTGCCGGTGTTCATGATGAACGTGCCGCGAGCGTGATCGCCTTCCTGCGAGTTCAGCGAGCGGATGATCGACAGGTTCTTGAACTGCGCGGCGACCTTCGGCAGGTGTTCGGTGATCTCGACGCCGCTGGCCGCAGTCTTGATCGGCTTGTGCTCGCCACCGTTGGGGCTACCCGGCTTCATGTCCCAAAGGTCGATCGTCGTCGGGCCGCCACCCATCCACAGGATGATGAGGCTCTTCTGCTTCTTTTTCAGTTCCGCAGCGTGGGTCTTCAGCCCCGCGAGGAACGACAAGCCGGGAACGGCGACAGCGGCACCGGCCGCTGCGTGCTTCATGAAGTGCCGACGATCGGTAGTCCCGAACATGTTCCGCGCTCCGATTGCGCCGGCGAGGCCGGCAAGGTGTGTAGACCGAGTGTATCTCGAAAGTCCGGCTCAGGCAAGAGGTTAAAGCGGGTGGTGGATTCCGTTGCGAGCCGGTTCTCCTCTTCTGACGCTCACCTTACCGCAGAGTTCCCGAACCCGCACGAAAAATGTCCAGATTCGGGTTCTCACCAGTGGAAGTTTCGCGCCAGGGGTACGGAATTTCAACACCTGAACCGTGCAAAGGTTCCGCGCCAAGCGTGAACCGCCCTGTAATTCGCACCCGGCTGGCACGCGGCGACCGGACTCGCACCGCGATTGACGTACCGGTCGCGATCAAACCGCGGGAAGCGACGGTGCGGGCCGAGGAGACACGGCAGGAATATCGTGTGAAGATCGGATCGTGTGTCCGGTTCGGGTGTCGAATCTCGTTGACGTGGGTAGCCGGGCCGGGTTACGTTCCGATTACCCGTCAGGAGCGCCCATCTTCCGCTCGTTCAAATCCATCCTCACGCGTCTCGTTGGCCTAACAATCGCCCTCACCGTCTGAACGTCAGTGAAGGCGCGGAACGCGAACCGCTTCCGCCCGATGCTGGAGGCGTTCGAGGACCGCACGGTGCCGTCCGTCGGGTCGGTGAGCGTCACGGTCATCTCGGACGCGGTCGAGGGCGGCAGCCAGGCCGAGATCCAGTTCACGCGCATGGGGAACACCGCTGGCGCAATCACCGTGAACTACTCGATTGGCGGAACCGCGACCAACGGCTCGGACCACTCGCTGGGCACCACGGGTACAGTTGAGTTCGCCGGCGGCGACTGCTTCGCGACGCGCTGGCACTTGGCGACGCCACCGTCAAGATTCAGCGCGACGAGAAAACCGAGACCGTCAAGGTCGTGCTCCCAGACTGAAGCCTTCCGCCGCGAGCCGCTTCCGTCAAGTTCGCGTCGAGGAGGCTTTGCAACCTACCTCCGCAACCGCGTCAGGAGTTCCGCGAAATCCGCCGGTGGTGCGACATCCCAACCCACCGCTTCGCCTGTCTCTGGGTGCGTGAACCCCAGTCGCGTCGCGTGCAGCATGGGCCGCTTCGCCCCGCTGCTGTCGGGAAAGGGTTTGCCGCTGATGGGGCGATCGTAAACGGTTTCCCCACACAGGGGTGTGCCGGCTTCGCCAAGGTGGATACGCACTTGATGTGTGCGTCCCGTGTCAAGCCGACACTCGACCAGTGCAAACGTACCGAGTGTTTCCAACACCGCGACGTGCGTGACCGCGCGCTTGCCGTCTTCCGCGATCAGGTCGGTGGTGCTTCCGCGTCGCCCGTCGCCGCGATCGCGCACGAACACCGACGCCACCCGCCCCGACTTCGGCACGCCGCGAGTCAGCGCGAGATAATTGCGTTCGGTGCTGTGTTTGCGGAACTGCTGTGTCAAACTTTCTCCCGCGGCGCGGGTGCGTGCGAACACCACCAGACCGGAAGTGTCGCGGTCGAGCCGGTGGACTGCGGTCACCGCCCGGTCAGGCGTGCCCAACAGCCCCGGTAACAGGCCCGCGAGCGTCCGCGTCAGGAACTTCTGGCCGTGTTCCCCGAACTCGTCGGCTTCGTCCTTGTGGCGCATCGTCGTCAGCCCGACCGGCTTGTTCACGACGACGATCGCGTCATCGACGTACACGATTTCGGGACCGGGAGTGGACGGATGCGCGGCCGAATGTGAGGCAACCGCCCGGAGCGTCGGTTTCTTGATCGCGGGCAGACGCGGCGTGGGCTTCGCGGGTACAGGCGGGGCCTTCTTCTTGTCCGCCCTTCCCTTCTCAACCTCGTTCTTGGTTCCGGCCACCTTCTTCACCTCGACTACACCGGGCGCGATTTCGACCCGCTTGCCGAGTTTCATCCGCTTGGCCACATCGGTTTCGACCTGCCCGCTCACCTTGACGTGCCGACCTTCGACGATCCGTTTGGCCTGCGCCCACGGAATCCCGAACCGCGACTTGAGCACCGCGGCAAGCGTCTGCCCGGCGTCACGACGATCGACAACGAACTGAATCGGCGGCACGAGTAACATCCTCGATATCTGATAGCGGCGCTCTACACGGTCCAGTTGTTGTAGCATCTCAGCGATGGGAACCTGCTAACAACCGGAAACGTCGGTTATCGCGGACCGGAATACCCTCGCGACAGGCGGGAGGGCCGCTTGACATCCTTCGCCGGATGAACGTACCTTGTAAGAATAAACCCGCTCCCACGCCCCGGTGCGACGTGCAACTGATCGCTCCCGACATCCTGGCCGAAGCCCGAGGCATGACCGCCGCAATGACCGGCACCGTCACGGTTCTCGGCTTCGCGCTGTGGCTGTTCGGCTGGCGCTGGCACCGGTTTTGGGTTGTCGCGGGGATCACGCTCGCGGCCGGGTTGATCGGCCTGAACGCGGGCCGCACAAGTGGCGGAACACAGGTGATGGCGATCGGCATCCTGCTCGCTGTCGCGGCGGGGCTGCTCGCACTGGAGTTGGCGAAGGTGCTCGCTTTCGTGGCCGGCGGGTGCGGGGCATGGCTCGCGGTGCAGTGGGTGTTGCCGCAAGCGCAGGAACTCTGGGCCGTATTCCTCTGCGGCGGGCTGTTCGGCTTGCTGCTCTACCGCCTCTGGACGATGCTCCTCACGAGCCTTTTGGGTGTGCTGCTTGCCGGGCACGCGGGCATCCTGCTGATCGAACAATTCCTTTCCAAAGATACCGGGGCGTGGGTCACACGGAACGTGGCAGCGCTCAATGGCACCGTCGTTGGGCTGGTCATCATCGGCATTCTCGTCCAGGCATTTTCCGCACGCCACACCGACCCCGCAACCGAGTCGAAGGCCGAAACTGGGGAGGAAGAACCAGCCCCGGCTCCGGCACCCCCATCTGCAAAGCCAGCCCCGTGGTGGAAGAAGTTGCTCGACGTGCGCAAGGCCGCTTGATCTGTTTGCGATTCACCTCTGCCCGCGGCCGATCCCGTAGTAAGTGAACCCCAGTGCGAGAAGTTCCTGTTCCACGTTTGAGTACAGGTTGCGCCCGTCGAAGATGACCGGCGCCGCGAGCCGGCGCTTCACCTCCTCGAAGCCCGGTGTGCGGAACTCCGGCCACTCGGTCACCAGCACCAGCGCGTCGGCGCCGTCGAGCGCGTCGAGCGGTTCGGTCGCGTAGTGCAGCCTGTCGCCATAAAGCGCCTTCACATTCGCCATCGCCTCCGGGTCGGACACCTTCACCTTCGCGCGTGCCGCGAGGAACGCGTCGATCAGAGCGAGCGACGGCGATTCGCGGATGTCATCGGTCTTCGGCTTGAAAGCAAGACCCCAGATAGCGAACGTCTTTCCCGCGACGTGCCCGTCGAAGTGCTTGGCGATCTTCGCGAACAGCACCTCCTTCTGCGCGTCGTTGGCGGAGTCTACCGCTTCGCACACACGCAGCGCGACGCTTGCTTTCTTGGCGACAGCAATGAGTCCCTTCACGTCTTTCGGGAAGCACGAGCCGCCGTAACCGGGTCCGGGTGCGAGGAACTGGAACCCGATGCGCTGATCGTGCCCGATGCCCTTGCGCACCGCGTTCACGTCCGCGCCTGTCGCGTCGCACAGATTCGCCATCTCGTTGATGAAGCTAATCTTCGTGGCGAGCATAGCGTTGGCCGCGTACTTGGTCATCTCCGCCGACTCGGGCGCCATCACGAGCAACGGGCGACTATCCGTGCAGTACGGGCGGTACAGCTCGCGGAGCGCCTCACCGACGGCTTCGTGGCGTACCCCCACGACGACACGATCGGGTGTCATGAAGTCATCGATTGCGGCGCCTTCCTTGAGGAACTCGGGGTTACTCGCAACCGCGATGTGCGCGCAGCCGTTCGCGGCCATCCGATCGGTAACGGCGCGGTTCGTGCCCGGCGGGACCGTACTCTTCAGGACAACGACGCGACCACCGGGGTTGCTCTTCGGTGCGTCTTTGAGTGTTGCGCAGATGCCATCGACGACCGCGTTCACGTACTTCAGATCCACGTCACCGGAGGGAAGTTCGGGCGTGCCGACCGCGACGAAGATGAATTGTGCTCCGCGCACCGCAGCCGAGAGATCGCCTGTGAATGAAAGTCGGCCCGCCTCGCGGTTATTCTTCACCAACACGTCGAGACCCGGCTCGAAGATCGGAATTCCGCCGCGAAGGAGGATCGCGAGTTTCTCGGGGTTGTTGTCCACGCAGACTACAGAGTTCCCGGTTTCAGCGAGACACGTCCCGGTGACGAGGCCGACGTAACCGGTGCCAACTACAGCGACGTTCATGCGGGACCCGTGTCCGGTGGGGAGGCGGAGAGCGTGTGGTTTTGGTACCCACGAACGCGGGGGATTCAAGGGAACCGGCTTAACCGTCCCTCAGCATCTCGCGCGCGGCGTTTAGTCCGCAAGCGCCCATCACGCCTCCACCGGGGTGCGAGGCGGCTCCGCACATGTACAGCCCCTTCACCGGCGTGCGGTAGTTCGCGTACCCCGCGACCGGGCGGAAGCTGAACATGCTCGACAGGCTCATCGAGCCTTGCATGATGTTCCCCCCTGTGATTCCCCACAGTCGTTCCATATCAGGAGGAGGTATCACCAGGCGGTGCAGCACGCTCGACTTGAAGCCAGGTGCGTAGTCTTCGAGGATGTCGAAACACCGATCCGCGAACTTGTCCTTCTCCACGTCCCAGGTTGTGCCCTTCAACGTGTAGGGCGCGTACTGCACGAACATACTCAGAATGTGCTTCCCCTCCGGCGCGAGCGTCGAGTCGAGCGCGGTCGCCATCGTGCATTCGAGCATTGGGTCGCGGGACCATCGCCCGTATTTGGCGTCGTCGTAGCCGCGTTCGATGTAGTCCTGATCCGGGCAGACGTGCATCGTGCCGTGGTGCTGTGGGCCGATCTTTCCATCCGATGGGAGCGCCTTCCAGTTGGGCGGCCGGTCCAGCGCCACGTTGATCTTCACCGTGGCCGACGAGTAATCGATCTTCTTGACCTGTGCGAGGAACTCAGGCGGCAGGTCTTTCGCGTCCATCAGTTTCAGGAACGTGACGTTTGCGTCGGCGCCACTCGCGACCCGCTTCGCGCGAAACTCGGTGCCGTCCTTCAGCGCGACGCCGACCACGCGTCCATCGCTCACCACGATCTTGCCCACGTCCGCGTTCGTGCGGATCTCCGCGCCGTAGCTCTTAGCGGCTGAGGCAATGCTGTTCGAAATTGTGCCCATGCCGCCACGGACGTAGCCCCACACGCCGCGGACACCGTTGCACTCGCCCATCACGTGGTGGAACAGAACGTACGCGGTGCCGGGATGCGACGGGGGCGCGAACGCGCCGATGACCGCGTCGGTCGCGATGGTGGCTTTCAGTTCCTCCGACTCGAACCACCGGTCGAGAATCGGCCGCGCGGCGCCGGTGAGAACCTCGACGGCTTCGGTCGCAGTGGTACGCCCGAGTTTGCGGAAGCCGAGACCGAGTTTACCAAGCTTCCAGAGCGAGCCGAGGCCGCCGAACGGATCGGGCGGCGTCTGGGTCAACATCGGTTCGAGGAAGTCCGCGACCCGCGTCAGCATGTCCTCGTACTTCGGATACGCTTCCGCGTCCTTCTTCGAGAACTTCGCGATTTCCCTATGAGTCATCTCCTTGTCCGGCCCCATCATCAGGTAACGGCCGTCCGGGAATGGCGTGAATGACGACGGGCTCCGCGGGAGCATCTCGAAGCCGTACTTCTTCAGCTCCAGTTCACGGATGATTTCGGGGCGCAAGAGGCTGTTCACGTAGGCCGCGGTCGACACCTTGAAGCCGGGCCACAGTTCCTCCGTTATGCAACACCCGCCGACAATCTCACGGCGTTCCAGTACCAGCACCTTGTAGCCGGCTTTCGCGAGGTACGCGGCGGTGACGAGCCCGTTGTGCCCGGCCCCGATAATGATCGCGTCGTGCGTGTTCGTCGCCATGATGTCATCTCTGTGAGGGTCGCCGTTACTGTAAGGAGCGCGCGGACGAACGCCAAAGTTCACAGGGCTTCCGCCCTGGGCTACGTCCGACGGCCCCTCCAGGGCGAAGAGAAGAACCACAATGGTACTTCTCTTCGCCCTGGAGGGGCCGTCGGACGTAGCCCAGGGCGGAAGCCCTGTGTGCCGCAACGGACCAACCGTCCGTTACTTCTTGATCGTCCACAGGTAGATGGTGTGTGAGCGGTCAGCCTCTATCTCTTCCTTCTTGTCTTCCTTCCAGTCGCCCATGTCGAAGTCATGCGACACGATCCGCGAACCCGGCTTCAGCCCCTTCTTCAGAATCGGCATGAGCCGAAGGTTCACGTCCGGCAACAGGTAGAGCGTGACCACGTCCACATCCTTGAAGTCTTCGGGCGTCATCTTCAGCACGTCACCCTCCTTGAACGTCAGCACTTGCTTGCCGTCAAGTTCCACTGTGACCCCGTTCACCTTCTTGTCCGCGAATGTCATGTTGATCCCGAGTTTCTTCTGGGCCACCAACCCGGATTTCGCAACCGCGGCGCCGCAGTCAGTCAACCGCTCTGGGTTGAAGTCGATGCCCAACCCGCTCTTGGCCTTGAAGTCGCGTACGGCGGTGATCGCGATGCGGCCATCGCCGCAACCAAGATCGTAGACCGTCTGGCCTTCCTTCACCGCCGCGAGCTTCAGCATCGCGGTCACAACCTTCTCGTGGGTAGGCACGTACGGCACAACGATCTCGGGGCCTTTCTTCTTGTCTTGCGCAACAGCCGGCTGGAACGTCGCAAGACCAGCCAGCGAGCCGGCAACGACTGCAACTGCGAACAACTGCCGCATGGTGTGGTACCTCGTGTTTGTCAGTGGGAACGGACTACACGGGCGATTATGCACGCAGTGCGGGTCGTGCGGAAGGGAGTAAGTTCGAAATGCGCGAAGTACAATGCGCACCCCCCTCCCCTGAGTAGGGAGGGGTGAAATACTGAAGCCCTCCCTACTCAGGGGAGCGGGTGATCAACGCGTTCCGGCACGGAACCCCACGAGCGAAAGCACCGAACCGAGCATGAGCGAGACATGGTAGTCGCGGAATGGCTCGACGGTGCGAATACCGAACTGGTGGCCGACGATCGCGATCGCAGCGCCGATCAACACGAACACGCTCATCAGGTTCCCGCGGAAAAACAGCGATGCAAGCAGCATCAACCCGGCCAGGCCGACATTGAAGCCATCCACCCACGCAACGAACGGAGCTGGCACGCCCGCGAACGTGAGCGGTTTCGTCACGCGGCTCGCATCAAGCGCGGCCTGCTGCTGAAAGGCCATGAGGTCGCGGCTCTCGACCGCTTGCGTGGCCTGTACGCGGATCTCGGCGCCAGGAACAAGGTCGTTCTGGTGCGCCCAGAGCGCGCTCGCCGCGAGCAATAATGCCGCCGCAACCGCGCGAACGTGCGGCCCGACGAAGAGCGAGATGAGCGAGCCAAACGGGTCGCGAGCGGGTGTCGGCACGAACGCGAATGCGTTGGGTTGCTCCGCCGCGTGAACCAGCGCCCGCACGTTCGCGGGGGCTTCGCCTGGATGGCGGCCGGGCGCGTCGCGCGCGGTCTCCGCACGCCGAATCTCGTCGGCCCCGCGTACCATTGCGTCAGCAGTAGCCTTCGCCTGCTCTTCCGCGGCCTCGGCAGTCACGCCGGCCGCGAGCAGGTTCGCGCGTTCGACCACCACCAACATCGCACGTTCGCGTGCCTCCTTGCGGGTCCTCTCGATTCGCTCCATCGCGACAATCAGAGGCTCACGCCAGCCCGCGTGTTTCTCGCGCATCCCGGCCGCGCCGCCGCGGAGCAGAACCCCGCGTGCTGTCAACTTCGCTTGGTAGCCGAATAGCGCCTCAAAGAACTCCTCCCAGTCGCGACCGGCGAACTTCACTACGAACTGTCGCAACTCTTCTTCACCTAGCCCGCTCGCGCGCATCTGCCGGAGTTGCCGCTCGGCTCCGTCGAGGACGGCGCGGCGTTCCTCGGCCAGCGCGCGGTCTACGCCGTAGCGGAGTGCGAACGCAAGACCGATGCCGAGTAGCCCAAAGCCGACCCAGATCCCCAGCACTTTCAGAAGCGCGAGCAGGACGCAGAACATCGCGAACCCCGCGACGGCGACGGCCCAGTCGCTCCAGCCCAGCCCCGCGACGAACCGCCGCGTGCAACTGAACAGATGACCCTTCCGCGTGATACCGTCGAGGACGAAGTACGCGAGAGTCGTTTCCAGCGCCAGCCCGAACACCCCGAACGCCCACGGGATTTTTCCGAAGAACGCGAGCAGCACGGCCGCTAGTGCGATGGTGCCGAAGAACCCCGCGATGAGGCGACTTCGCAACACTGCGAAACCACACGTGTTGAACCGGAGCACATACCCTTCGACCCGCGAGATCTGTTCTTCCGGTGGGGAAAATGTGCCCGCGTGGGACACACCGAGCCACACTTCGAGAGTGCGAATCACCTCCGCCATGTCCTGATAGCGGTCGCCGGGATCCTTCGCCATCATCCGTTGGATAACTGCGGAAACCTCCTTCGGCACGCGACTCACGATCTGCTCCGGCGGCACGAGCGCATCGTAAGCGTGCTTCGACATCAGTTCGACGGCGATAGTGCCCTCGAACGGACGTCGCCCGGTCACGAGTACATAGAGCGTGCAGCCGAGCGAGTAGATGTCCGCGCGGTGATCAACACTCGCGGCGTCGCGGCACTGCTCCGGCGACATGTATGCGGGCGTGCCGAGCGCGATCCGGTCCCCGGTCATGTCCAGCGGGAGCGTGTGAAGTCCGCTGCGCGGGATCGCATCGCCAAAGCGGTCGCCGTCGTGTGACACCGAGGCGGTTTTCACGAGGCCAAGATCCGCGACCTTCACCAGACCTTGCTCGTCGAGGAGCAGGTTGTCGGGCTTCACGTCGCGGTGAATCATCCCGCGATCGTGCGCGTGTTTCAAACCACGTGCGGCCTGTAGGATGTAGCCAACAGCGATCTCCGGGTCGATCTTTCCCTGCCACTTCACAAGTTCTGAAAGCGACCGTCCGCGTACGTACTCCATGCTGAAGAATCGCGTGCCATCAACCTCTCCGATGTCGTGAATCTGGACGATGTTGGGGTGAGAGAGTTGTGCGGAGGCAAACGCTTCTCGTGTGAATCGCGCGACGAACACCGGGTCAGTCGCCCAGCGCTTGCTCATCACCTTCAGCGCGACCGAACGGTCGAGCGAGAGTTGGGTCGCGAGGTACACCTGGCCCATGCCGCCGCGCCCAAGTTCGCGCTCGATGGCGTACCCGCGAACCACGGTATTCGGCGCGATGGCCGGTTCTTCCGGTTCCGGGTCGCCGGGGTGCCGCGTCGCGTTCAGTTCGTTGGTGTCATGGCTCATTCGTGCAACGCCGAACAAGTGCGAGTTGGACGCCTCGCCCGCCGGCGTGCCCGAGTCACCACACCCACCGGACGAAACCGCGAGGGCGGCCGCGGCTGGATGGCCGACCTGCGTTTGGTTGGGAAGGGGCCGCACCTGGCACTCGCAACCAGTTTCGCCAGGCACTAACAGCAGGAACGACTTCGCGCAGGCCGGGCACTTGGGCCGATAGCGGCCTAGCTTCGCGGACTTCAGGATCAGTTTGTGATTGCAATACGGACAGGCGACGGCCACAGCGGCACCCTCGCGGTGAGTCGGGTGGAGTGCGAAGGCAGACGCCTGACTTGGTCGGGATCCAGGCGCATTGCCACATCAAAGGCTAGGTCATGTTCGCTGTCGGCGCCGGACGGGGCGCGCGGGTCCACGAATTGATCGTCCGGCTGAAAACCACGGCTGGGAATCGGAACGAATTTGAGATGTGAGCAGAACGCGGGTCAGACCGGCCGCGCGTGAATGCCGACCGCGTGACGCACCAGTTGAAGAGTGATCTGCGCCGCGGCCCGCGCCCGCTTCGCACCCGCCGCCAGAGCTTCTTCGACATAACCGGGGTCGCGCGCGAGTTGCTTGCGTCGTTCGCGCGCCGCCGCGAAACACGCTTCGATCTTCGCGAGTAGCAGCGTCTTCGCATCGCCGTAGCCGAACGCCCGACCGCGCGTTTCCGCGCCCTTCATCGGGTTGCGATACAGGTCGGCCATCTCCGCTTGCTCGGCGGCGGTCGCGAACAGTTTGTACAGCGCGAACGCATTGCACTTGTCTGGGCTCTTTGGCTCGTCCACCGGCGTCGAATCGGTAACAACGCCCATCACTGCGGACTTGAGCGTCTTTCCTTCCGCGAAGATTTCGATCGTGTTGCCGTAACTCTTGCTCATCTTCTGCCCGTCAGTTCCCGGAACAACCGCGGCTTCCGTGTACGTCGCATCCGGGATTGGGAAGATTTCGCCGTACGCGTGGTTGAACGACCCTGCGATATTGCGTGTCATTTCGAGGTGCTGTTCCTGATCGCGCCCCACCGGAACGAGGTGCGAGCGGTAAATGAGGATGTCCGCGGCCATGAGGACGGGATACGTGAACAACCCGACGCTCGGCGTTATACCCCGATCGACCTTGTCCTTGTACGAGTGGGCACGTTCGAGCAGACCCATTCCGCAAACAGTTGAGAAGATCCACGCGAGTTCGCACACCTCCGGCACGTCCGACTGGCGGAAGAAACTGCACTTCGCGGGGTCAAGACCGAGGGCGAGGTAATCGAGTGCCACGTCGCGCACGTTGTCCGCGAGAATCTGCCGTGCTGACCTCGCGACCATCGCTTTGTTCTTCGCCGCGAGTCCGGCTTCTTTCTCTTCGGCCTCGCGCAACGATGTGAGCGCGTGATAGTCCGCGATGAAGTAGAAGCACTCGCCCGAATCCTGGCGCTCGATGTGCTGCTTGATCGCGCCGAAGTAGTTGCCGAGGTGCAACTTGCCCGATGGCTGCACCCCGCTGAGGATTCGTGGTCGGTCGCCGAGGCATTCGCGCGTGACGGTCGTGGACATCGTACCCGCCTCAAGACAATGGGCTTCCCAAATCAGCACGGACATGGTTACATTACGGCCGGTTCAGTCCAAGAGCCACGGATCCCGCCATGGATGGCCCCAACTCAACCCCCGAATCGCACGCACCAGGCGGCTTCGTCGCCGTCCACGCCCCACGGCGCAACGAGTACCTTCTCGAAGCGCTCAAGACCGCACTGCACACCGCAGGCGAACACCGGCTGTTCCAGTCGGGCAAGTTGCCGGGTCTGTTCCCGTCGCGTGCCGGCGTTGCGTCCGAGGCGGCGCTTCTTGCAATCCGCGACGGACTACTCGAAACGGTTCGTACCGAAGCCAAGGGCAAGATCTTCACGGAATGGGTCTGCGCGACACCGAAGGCAGTGGGTTACATCCACGAACACGATTCACCTCGCTCGATCCTGCGCGAATTGAAGGACGTGTTGCAAACAACACGGTCGGGCGTGCCCGCGTTCATGGCAGAGGCGAAGGCCGAACTCTCGGCGCTCTCTGCAAACTTCGAGGAGCGTGCGTCCGCGATGCTCGCCCGGCTCGATGATCTTGCAAAGCGTTGCGAAGACGCGCTGCGCCGCGCCGAGACACGCGGTCCCGGTGTCGCGAAATCGGTTGGTCGCATGGTGCCGTGGGCGATTGAAGCGCTGGAGTACCTCGACCGGCGGACCGAGTCCGGTGCAACCGGCGAGTGTCTGTTGCCGGAGTTGTTCCACGCGGTCTGCGTGCGGTTCCCGGCGCTGGAACTGCCCGCGTTCCAGGATGGCGTGAAGCGTCTCCACGACGTGCGGGCCGTGAGTCTCTCGCCCGCGGACTCGCTGCCGGAGCCGGAATACGCGGTGGTCGTCGAAGGGCAGTTGATGTACGCGGTTGGCCGTTAGGAGAACGGCCACGCTGTACCCAGCACCGCCTTCTGCGCCAGAGTAATCGCGCGAATCCCGGCTTCGCCCAGATCGACCAACGCGTCGAGTTGCTTGCGCGGAAACGTGGCCTCTTCGCCCCCGGCTTGCACTTCGATAATCTTGCCGCTCCCCGTCATCACGAGATTCATGTCCACGTCCGCGTCGCGGTCCTCGACGTATTCCAGATCGAGCCGCTCTTCGCCATCCACAAGACCAACGCTCACGGCCGCGACACTGTCCGTCAGCACCTCTGACACGGGAACGGTGAGCAGCCCCTTGATGGAGTTGACCGCGTCAACGGCCGCGACAAACGCGCCCGTGATGCTCGCGGTGCGAGTGCCGCCGTCGGCCTCGAGTACGTCGCAGTCGATCCAGAGCGTGCGCTCGCCGAGCTTGTCGAGGTTCACGACGGCCCGCAGGCTGCGCCCGATGAGTCGCTGAATCTCAACACCGCGGCCGTCGATCTTACCAGCCTTGTCGCGTGGCTTTCGCGAGTGCGTGGAGCCGGGCAACATGCCGTACTCCGCGGTGAGCCAGCCCTTCCCCTTCCCGACCAAGAAGTCAGGCACCTTCGGATCGACACAGCATGTGCAGAGTACGGTGGTGCGGCCCATCTTCACGAGGACCGACCCCGGCGCGCTGCCGGTGTACGCTCGCGTGAAGGTGAGAGGGCGGAGTGCCGAAAGGGAACGGTCCTTGGGACGGGGCATCTCGGACTCCAAATTCGAAATTCAAAGCACTCCATTTGTAAGAAGCAACTCCCCGCATCGTTTCGAATTTCGTGCTTCGAATTTCGAATTATCTTCAGCGAAGCAGCCACTCCAGCACGGCTTTCTGGGCGTGCATGCGGTTGCCGGCTTGCTGGAACGCGGCGCACGCGGCGCCGTCCATCACGTCGTCGGTGATCTCCTCGCCGCGGTGGGCCGGGAGACAGTGCAACACCTTGCACTCTCGAGACGCCTTCGAGAGCAACTGCGCGTTCACCTGGAACGGGGCAAACCGCTTCAGGCGCTCTTCGCGCTCAGCTTCCTGGCCCATGCTCGTCCACACGTCGGTGTAAATCACGTCCGCGCCCTTCACCGCCGCGAACGGGTCGTGTACTTCCTTTGGGAAGTCGGGCGACACACGCGCGATGTACTCCGACTTGAACTTGTCGTCGAAGCCGTACCCTGGCGGGCACGCGAGCACGAACCGCATGCCGAGTTTGCCGCACCCGACCGCGAGCGAGCGAGCGACGTTGTTGCCGTCGCCGACGAACGCGATCGTGCGCCCGCTCACGGAACCGAACAGTTCCTGTACGGTCAGCACGTCGGCAAGCCCCTGACACGGGTGCGACCAGTCCGACAGCCCGTTGATGATCGGGATGCCGCTCACCTTCGCGATCCCGTCAAGCGTCTCGTGCCGGAAAACGCGGAGCACAAGCGCGTCCAGGTATTGGGAGATCGTGCGCGAGAAGTCCGCGAGGCTCTCGCGCCATCCCAACCCGACCTCGTTGGCGGGAAGGTAAAGGCTCGTGCCGCCGAGTTGCGCGACGCCAGCCTCGAAGCTCACTCGCGTGCGGAGCGATGGCTTCTCGAAGATCAGGCCGACCACGCGGCGGTTCAAGCTCTGCGACGGGATGCGCCGCGCGTGAGCGTCCTTGAGCCGCGCCGCCTCGGTGAGCAACAGTTTCAACTCGTCGGCCGTAAGGTCGATGAGGTTCAGGAAGTGTTTCATGTCTCTCAGTAACGATTGACAAGTGACGAGCAGCGAGTGGAAAGAAGCGAACACGCTTGCTCGACACTCGTCAATCGTTACTCGTCACGGGAAAGGGTTCACGTCTTCAGGTTCAACAACACGTCGGCGATGATGTCGCAGCCATCCTCGATCTGCTCGTCGGACAGCGTGAGTGCCGGGAGCAACCGCAAAACGGTCTGGTGCGTGCAGTTGATGAGCAACCCCTTCTCCAAGCAACCCTGCACCACCGCGGCGCCCTCGACACTCAGTTCCACGCCGATCATCGCGCCCTTCACGCGAACGCCTGCGATCAGCGGGCATTTCTCCTTTAACCCCAGAAACCGCGTTTGGAATCGCGCGCCGATCTGAACGGCCCGTTCCAGCAGTCCGTCTTGCTCAATGGTCTCGATGGTGGCAAGTGCGGCGCGGGCCGCGAGCGGGTTGCCGCCGAACGTCGCCGCGTGTGTGCCGGGTTTCAGCTTTTCGGCCACTTCCGGGCGTGCCACCAGCGCGCCCATCGCTACTCCGCCCGCGAGCGCCTTCGCCAGCGTCAGGATGTCAGGCTTGATGTTCCAGTGCTGATAGGCATACCACTTCCCCGTGCGGCCCATCCCGGTTTGCACCTCGTCAAGGATGAGCAGCAAGCCGTGCTTGTCGCACAGTTCGCGCAGCCCTTCCAGGAAGCCCGGCGGGGCGAGGTTCACGCCGCCTTCACCCTGGATCGGTTCGAGCATGATCGCGCAAGTTTCGCCATCGACCGCTTTCGCTACGCTCTCGAGATCACCAAAGTGAGCATAGTTGAACCCCGGCAGCATCGGCTCGACGCCAACGTGATACTTCGGTTGCGCGGTCGCGGTCAGCGAGCCCATCGTGCGCCCGTGAAAGCTCCCCGTCAGCGTGACGATCTTGTACCTGTTCTTCGACTTCCCGTTGAGGCGCGCCAACTTGATCGCGGCCTCGTTGGCCTCAGTGCCGCTGTTGCAGAAGAACGACAGACCACCGAAGTCGGTGCGGTCGCCGAGCGCCTGACCAAGCAACGTCTGCGGTTCGGTGTACCACGTGTTCGGCACGTGAATAAGCGTCGCGACCTGTTCCTGAACCGCTTGCACGACGCGCGGCGGGCAGTGGCCCAGAATTCCGCAGCCCCAGCCGGGGAAGAAGTCGAGATACCTGTTGCCTTCCGCGTCCCAGACCCACGAGTTGCTGCCGCGCACCAGCGCCACCGGGTAGCGGGTGTAGTTCGCGGTGAGGTGCTTCTTCGCCAAGGCGATAATCTGCTCGCTTGACAGTAACTCGGTTGTCGTCATTTCAGGCTTGGGACTGGGGGTGAGGGATGTATCGCGTAGCCACCCCCCGAGGGGGAGCGCGGCGTTCAGCGCCGGATTACGGTGCCTTTGAACGTATCGTGGAGGAACACGTCCAGCAGGGAGAACGGCACTCGACCATCAAGGATGAGGGCAGTTTTCGCGCCGGCTTCAAGCGCTTCGAAGCACGCTTCGACTTTCGGCACCATGCCGCCATCAATGACGCCGCTGGTGATCAGGTCACGTGCTTCCCGTTCGGTCAGAGAAGGGATGAGTGACACGGGGTTCGCGGGGTCGCGTAGCACTCCGGGCGTATCGGTGAGGAAGATGACCTTGTCGGCCTTCAGCGCGCCCGCAACCGCGGACGCAGCGGTGTCCGCATTCACGTTCAGCCACCACTTGTCGTCGTTGAAAACCGCGATCGAAGGAATAACGGGGAGCGTACCTGGCACGGTGAAGTTAACCTCTTCGCCGAACGCGCCGCGGAGGAGGTCGCTATCCACCCAACTCACCGTCCCCACGTGCCCGAGGTCAATGGGTTGGTCGTTGGTATCGGACAGCGTCAGTCGCTCACCGGCAAGAGCGTCACTCGCCGCGAACGCCTCCACCCCGAGCGCGCGGAGCTTCGCAACGAGGCTCGCGTTAATCTCGTCCTTCAACACCCTCACCACTATTTCAAGCGTGGCATCATCGGTGTAGCGGCGACCGGCGACCTTTCGCGGCGTGATTCCGGCTGCGGCCATCGCGCGGTCGATGGGCTTACCGCCGCCGTGAACGAGAACGACCGGCACGCGGAGTTGATTGAGAGTGGCGACAGAGCGGAGACAGGCATCGGTCGCGATGGGGTCTTCCATCGCGCTGCCGCCGAGTTTCACCACCACTGGCCGTCCGCGCTGCGCGACGAGCCGATCGACGGCTGCTGCGAACGCTTCGGCGGTGAGGATCGGGTCGGCCATCCGCGACAGTCCAAATTCGAGCAACGGCTAGAGAAACGAAAAATCCATGCTATGCCGTGGCGCATAGTGCGTCAACGGTTCACGGGAGTTTCATCCAACACTGTGCCGCTTGCGGCATCGCGAGCAACTGAACTCGCGAAGCCGCAAGCGGCACGTCGGTCGTCACTTGACCGGCTTCGCGTAGTCGCCGCGCATGAAGCCGCTATCAGCAGGCGGGTCGTACCTGATGTCCAGGTCCGGGGTTTCGAGACGCTTCGACTCTTTCGTGCGTGATTCGAGCGCGTAGTCGAGGATGCCCCCGGTGAGTTGCGTGCGCTCCGCCGGGTACGGTGGTTTGCCCGTCGCGAAGAACGTCTCCGTGTGTGAGGCGAGCGCTTCGAGGAACGCCGCTCCGGGAGGCGGCGGGAGCCAGAACAGGCACGACGACGGCTTCTTCTCGCCCTCCACGCGACACGCGAACGTCTCGTCCGCGACGTGCCCGTCGAGTTGCAAGACGGTCGCCTTCAGCCCGTCGGCGTACTCAACGAGGAACGCGATCGGACCCTTCACGAAATTGCCCCAGGTCGTCGGTCGCGGGAAGCGTTTGCAGTTCGCGCGGATGTCGCCCGTGTTGCGCGAGGTGCTGCGCCCGAGTGCGTGTTCGAGCAAGTCCCACGACCACAACCCGTCGTCACCGGCCTTCCACACCGCGTCGCCCTGCAAACACGTAACGGCTTTGACGCTCTGAGGCGCGGGCTTCGGGTCCGCGCCCGCAAAGCGGCGTTCGACCATGCACTGAAGCGCTTCGAGCGCGTGGATGCCGTAAATCTCCAGTTCGCCACGTGACGCGATGAGTGCTTCCGTGATCTTCGTGCCGCGCTTGAATTCCAGTTCCGGGCGGCGCCAGGTGACCGGCAGCGACGACCCTGCCATGAGCGGGAACTTCATCTTCTTCGCGGTCGCGACCATGTCCGCGGCTTTCGCGCGATCGTAACTGAGGTGCTTGTCGCAGAACACCGGCACGGTCTTCCCGGACTTCTCGAACACCGCAGTGATCGCCTTGAAGTAGTCGTGTCGCGGGTAGAGTTTCTGGCCCTTCTCGTTGTACTTGTAGTCGCCGTGTTCGCAGATGAGCATCACGCCGTCCACCGCGAGCTTGCCGGTGCCGAGCGTGAGCGCGTCGTCGATCGCTTCCGAGAGCCGGAAACTGTGCTCCTTCGCGAGTTCGCGGCTCAGGTCGTTCGCTTTCACTTGCTCGACGTAAGCGCTCGCGATGCCGAACTCCGGGAAATGGTGTTCGTCCCCCTTCATGTAGCCGTCGAGATACCGCCCCGCGATGTGGTACGCGTGCGAAAGGTAGTGGTAGGTGGAACACACCACCGCGAGCTTCTTCGCGGCCGGCCTCGCGCGCTTCGGTGGCTTGGCGCGTGGCGAATCGGCACCCCTGGCGAGCGAGGGTGTTGAGCCACCTGCGATGAACGCGCTGGTGGAAGCAAGGAACGTGCGGCGGTCGAGCGGTGGCATGTCGAAACCTCTCCGGGGTGCCACTGTTTGTAGGTGAGCGGGGGGCGTAAGCCCCCTGATCAGCTCCCCAGTCCGTTCGAGTTGGGAAAGTTATCAGAGGGCTTACGCCCCCCACTCACCAATTTCGCGCGCGTTACTTCTTCGCGCCGCTGATCGAGGTGATGGCGGTCTTCACGGCCGCGCCGAGTTTGCTCTTCTTGTCGCCCGCGTTCGCCTTCTGAATCTCACGAAGAGCCGGCAGCGAGTCCTTGGCGCTTGTGCCCATCGCGGCCAGACCCTTCGCGGCCCCAATCTTCACGCCTTCTTCCTTGTCATCCTTGAGCAACTTCACAAGCACACTGCCAGCCTTCTCGTAGGGCTCGTCGGCCTTGCCCAGCGTTTCCGCGGCGGCAGCCCGCACACCCGCGTCCTTGTCCTCGAGCGCCTTGTAGATGTCCGGCAGCGCGTCCTTCGCCAGCGATTTCTTGATCTGCGCGAGACTTCCCAGTTCCTGCAGGGCGGTGACGCGCACCTTCGCATCCTTGCTCTTGCGAAGGTCTTCCGTGTACTTCTTCGCGAGGTCGTCCTTCTCGCCCGCGATCGCCTCTTCCTTGAGTGACAGGTAGAGAGAGCCGTTGAACAGCACCACAGCACACATCGCCTTAACAAACCGAGTTGAACCCATGATTAGCTCCCGCGAGGACGCGACTCGAATGACTTGTTCCACACTACAACGAGATTCTGGTACCGGTTCGACGTGAGAACGTGGATTTTCGTTCCCTCGCGGCGTTCCGTATGATGGAATCTATCTCTCCCACCAAACCCGGTCGCAACGCGGCCCCACCATTTTACCACATCACACCCGCCAGGAGAACGGCCCATGTATTCGAAAGCTTTCGCCGCACTCGCACTCATTTGCGTCACTGGCCTTGCGACCGCGGAGGACTGGCCCGGCTGGCGTGGCCCACGCGCCGACGGCACCGTCACTGACAAGGGGTTTTCGCTCAAGTGGTCCGCAACGGACAACGTGAAGTGGAAACTAGAACTACCCGGGACCGGGCACTCCTCGCCTGTGGTGAGCAAGGGCAAAGTGTTCGTCGCCGGGTGCGTGGAGGCCGAGAAGACCCGCGTGCTGTACTGCGTGGACCGCGTCACCGGCAAACTCCTGTGGGAAAAAACCTCAGTCGTTTCAGACCTGGAGAAGAAGCACGGCGAAAACACGTACGCCAGTTCCACTCCCGCGACCGATGGTGAGCACGTCTACATCACGTTCCTCGACAAGCCGCAGATGCGAGTCTACTGCTACGACTTCGATGGCAAACTCCTCTGGTCGAAGAACCCCGGCGAGTTCCACTCGGTCCACGGGTTCTGTAGCCCGCCAATGCTATACAAGGATCTGGTCATCGTGAACGGCGATCAGGACGCGCCGAAGGGTCAGTCCGCGTACATCGTCGCGTTCGACAAGAAGACCGGTGAAGAGAAATGGCGCACGGACCGTCCAAACAAGTTGCGGTCATACTGCCCGCCGGTTGTGGTGGAGGTCGACGGCAAGAAGCAACTGGTGATGACCGGAAGCAAGTGTGTCGCGAGCTACGACCCGGATACCGGCAAGCAGAACTGGATCATCGACGGCCCGACGGAGCAGTTCGTTTCGAGCATGGTGATGCACGACGGCGTGCTGCTGCTGACCGCAGGATTCCCGGTTCACTGGGTCATGGCGATCAAGCCGGGCGGAGCCGGGAACGTGACCAAGTCGCACATCCTCTGGTCGAAGAAAGGCGACGGCGGCTACGTCCCTTCCCCCGTCGCGCACGGTGGCAAACTGTTCCTTGTCGATGACGCGGGCGTCGCGAGTTGTTGGGACGTGAAGACCGGGAAGATGTTCTGGAAGGAGCGACTGAGTGCGAAGAAGCATCACGCATCGGCGGTCGCGGCCGACGGGCGTATCTACCTCACGTCCGACGAAGGCGTTACCTACGTTCTCAAGGCGGGCGAGGAGTTCGAGATTCTCGCGAAGAACCCGCTTGGCGAGCCGGTGTTCGCCTCCCCCGCGTTCTCCAACGGTGATATCTTCATTCGCGGAGCGAAGCACCTGTGGTGCATCGGGAAGTAGGATCTGGCTTCCATCCTGACCAAGCAATGACAGGCTGGAAGCCTGTCCTACAATACCGCGAAGGAGGCCGCGAATGTCCCTCGCTGAACAGTTCCCCGACATCACCAAGCGGAACCAGCCGCTCGCGCCGTTCACGCACCTGAAGATCGGCGGCCCGGCTGAGTTCGTTGTGCAGCCACGCAGCGTTGATGAGCTCAACGCAGTTGTGAACGCGTGCCAACGCGACAAAGTCTCCGTGCGCATGCTCGGCGGCGGGTTCAACCTCCTCATCAAGGACGATCCCGTTCCAGGCGCCGTGATCCGCCTCACCGCCGAACCGTTCACGTTTCTCCGTCGTGAGGGCAAGCGCGTCACAGCAGGCGGTGGCGCGCAACTATTCGACCTGATCGCGTTCACCGTGAAAAACGGTCTCGGCGGGTTAGAGACGCTGGTCGGCATTCGCGGTACGGTCGGCGGCAGCGTGCGGTGCAACGTTGGCGACCGCAGCGGCGAGATTTGCCAGACCGTGCGCAACGTGACCGTGCTGACCGACACGGGGAATGTTCAGGTACGTGGGCGCGACGAACTCACATTCACGGAACACCAGAGTGACATCGACGAGCCAGTGATTCTATCCGTCGAGTTTGAACTGGAGAGCGAGCCGCCGCCCACAGTCATGAACCGACTGTTGAAAACGTGGATTCAGCGGAAAGCAGCCGAACCACTTAGCTTCCAGGCAGCGGTCAGGCTGTTCCGCAACCCGCCGGGCAACACCGCTGCGTCACTCATCGACCGCGCGCAGATGACGAAGTCGCGTGCCGGCGGCGCGGAACTGAGTGAGCGGAACTCGAACTACGCGGTCGCGCACCCCGGCACGACGGCACGCGACATCCTGCAACTCGCCGAAACCGTTCGTGCGAAGGTGAAGGAGCGGACCGGCGTTTCGCTCGAACGGGAGTTACACGTCTGGTGAAGCGTGCCAAGAATCCTGACCCGCCGCCCGCACCGCGAAAGCGTGCCGCACGACCCATCGTCGTGGCTGTGCTGACGCTTGGCTTCGCGGGGCTGGTGCTGTTCGGTCTGTCACACGTGGGCGACGAGGCCCGCCGCAACATCGGGCCGCGCGACCGCTACGCAGTACGGTTCGTGGATATCCAGTGCGTAGCCCCACCTAACACTTCGCGTGAAATCTTTCTCGCCGAGGTGCGCTATTTAGCGAACCTCGAAACGACATTCCAATCACTCGACCCCGACCTGGAGAAAAAGCTAACCGCTGCGTTCGTGCTGCACCCGTGGGTCGCGAGCGTGGATGCAGTTACCGTGGAACCGACGAACGTGGTGACGGTGGCGCTGACGTTTCGCAAGCCGGTCATGGCGGTGCCGCAGCCCGGCGGCAAGCGAGCCGTTGACGCGAAGGGAGTGCTGCTCCCGGCTTCCGCACACACCGACGGCCTCCCCGAGTTGCTCAACGCCGCGGCTCTTCCGCAGGACACGGTCGCGGGGCAGTTCTGGCCGGGTGATGTGGTGGTGCATGCTGCCCCGGTTGCGTCAGAGTACAAGCCGCTCACGATCGAACGCACCCAGCGGGGATGGGAGTTGGTGCTACCGAGCAAGCAGAAGTTAGTGGTCGCGAGATAGGACAGCCACGGCCGTGTCCTAAGAGAGCGATTCCAGAGCGAATTGCGACCACGTCTCGAACTGCTCTGCAAGGCGGCGCAATTCAGATATTGGTGCGAAGCCTGCGTCCGCGAGCGCGTCTTCGCGCGAACGCGCCAGGGGCGATTCCAACTCGAAGACGTGGACCACACCGAGGTGAACGCTTCCCACCGGAGTGCGGTCGTCGTTGATGAACCCGACACACCGCTCGCGGAACGCACAGCCGAGTTCCACTTCTTCCGTCAACTCACGCAACATGCCGGTCTGGTAGGGATCATCGCCGCCCGCGGCATCAGCCTCGCTGATGTGCCCGCCGATGCCGATCGATCGCAACGCTTCGAGGCGTTTCTCGGTACCCGCCGACCCGCGCCGGTAGTGAAACAGTAGATCGCCACACCTCAGCACGATATACGGAATGAGTTGCTTGAATGACGGGTCGGTTTCCACCTCGTAACGTGGGCGGAACTCAAACGCAGTTGAATCGAGAATCGCGGCGCGGAACGTGTCGTCCGCGGTGCGCATCCCGTGGAAGTACCCGGCGGCCCGGAACCGTTCGGTGGGGATTACGAGTACCTTTTCGTCGAGGGGCATGGCAACTCCAGATCGTAGTCCTCACACTCCGCGTGCTGTCCGCTGACCAATCGCATCGAGTTTGCGTTCCACCCGAAACAACCACTGCGACACGGGGACATCACGCGGAGCGTGATGACTATGGTCAGAACACGAACTTCAACACCGCAGCCGCGATCAGCGCGAAGGCGAGAATGTACAACCCCAACCGAATCGTGTCGTCCGCGGACCGCCGCGCGAGGAGCTTGCGCAAGCCGACGCGGTCGCCGGACTCGATCGCGACTTGCAGACTCAACTCGTAACTGCTCTGCGGGTAATCTCGGATCGCCTCTTCGACCAGTTCCTGCACGCCGTGACGCGAGGTCGGGAGTGTCGGGCCAACGGCAGCGTGGAATCCGAGTTCGTCCGAAAATGCGAACGTCGCCGGCCACAGCTCGCATCGGGTGCGGTCCGGAAGCAGTTGCCACAGATCGCGTACGAACTGAGCCGGGGTGTCGCGTTTTAGCAGCACGCGATTGCCGTCCACGAGCGCCTGCACGGAACCGAGCAAGAGTTGCGTGTCGCCGGTCTTCAGAATCACATCGAGTTGTTCGAGTGTGCGTTCCGGCAGCACCGCCATCGGCCAGGCGAGATCCGCGAGCCGCCCGGTGGCGTTCCAGTCGGGTGAGTAGCGATCATTTATCGCAAACGGGTCACCGAGATGCTTGTACAGTTCGCGAGACAGCACGAGAAACCGAAACCCAAGCGCGCCCGCGGGTCGGTCCTCGACACGCACCACCGCGACGTGCCGATTCCCAAATGGGCACGCAAAGTCAGCCAGCGAGCACGCGACACCATCTGGCCGCGTGCCGAACAACACCGCGATCCGCTCCGCCTCCGGTGCGTCGAAGTCGTCGGTCTGCGCGACGACGCGAACGCCACGTACGTTGGTGACCGCAACCGCTTGCTGAATGCGTAAATCAGGCGTCATGCGGTCCTCAGGACATCACTGATGCGCACGACCCGGTGTTCCGTAGCTGCACTGAAGACGGCTTCGCACAGCGCGATGGTTTCGAGGTTATCACGCCCGCCGATCTCCGGTTCCGTGTCCTGCTCCACCGCGACAAGCAACTGCGCCATCGTCCCTACGAACGCATCCGGGAACCACGCTTCATCCCACTTTGGCCGCTGCCACCCATTCGATTCGCGCGTACTGTACTCCAGCGTGCTCGGCGTTCGTGCCGGGTACTTCGGCCAGCCGATGGTGCCTTGCATCAAACCCGCCGTGCCTTCGATCCTCCATCTGATGCCGATGTCGCCCTCGATGCCCTCCTTACATGGACCGCTCCACACGTCATCCCACGACGACGCCCGCGCACCGCTCTCATATTCGAGGATGTACAGGTTGATACCGTCGCGGTGCGGGAACCGTGTTCGCGGATCGGGTCGCGTTGAAGCTAGCACTCGGTGCGGTGTGCCGAGCCAGTAGCGGAAGGTGTCGAGGTGGTGAATGCTCATCACGAACGTGGACAGCGACGGCAGCGATTCGGCCCACGGCATCCAGTGTGGCACGGCCCGCATGTCAATGGTCGCCAGCACAACTTCGCCTAACCACCCGCGATTGAGAATGTCTTTCGCGGCACGCACGCTCTGATCGAACCGCATGTTCTGGTTCACCGCGAGTACGATGCCAGCGTCCGCGCAAACCTTAACGAGTTCGCGGGCCACGGTGAACGACATAGCAAGCGGTTTCTGCGCGAGGATACCGCGAAGCCGTCCCTTTCCCATTGCCACGGCGCGGCGGATCAATTCTGGCTGCGAGTCCGGCGGCACCGCGACATCGAGTATCTCGATCCTGGTATCTGCGAGCAGCGCGTCGACAGTATCGTGAACGGTAGGAATGTGGTGCCGCTGTGCGGTTTCGCGAGCGATCGCCAAGTTCCGTGATGCAATCGCAACTGGGTTGAACCCGGCGTGACGGTAAGCGACAAGGTGGCAGTCGCGCATGATGAAGCCGGCACCGAGGCAGCCGATGCGCCAATCTCCGCGCCGCGGGAGTGTCGGCCGGTAGTTCAGTCCAAGCGCGGGGTCGGTGGGGGAGGTTAACATTGTGCGCCTACGCGTTGGAGAGGACGCGAAGTTCGCGCGGCAGCGGGAAACTCACGTCTTCTTCGCGCACCGTGCGAGTCTCCACCGTCGCGCCGAACTTCGTCCGGAGGTACTCGATGCAGTCCTGAACGTGTTCCTCCGGCGCGCTCGCGCCCGCCGTAACCAGTACAGCGTCTGCGGACGCAAACCACTCGTCCTTCAACTCCGAAACGCGGTCGATCAGGTACGCGGTCTTACCGCTGGTACGCGCGAGTTCCGCCAACCGTTGACTGTTCGAGCTGTTCTGACTGCCGAGAACCAGAACTACACTCGCCTCGGCAACGAGTTGCTTCACCGCGTCCTGCCGGTTCTGCGTCGCATAACAGATGTCGTCCTTCCCCGGACCGACAATCTGCGGATACTTCCGCTTCAGAACGTCGATCACCGATTTTGCTTCGTCCACGCTCAGAGTCGTCTGCGTAAGGAACGCGAGTTTCGTGTCGGCCGGGAGCGTCATCGCATCCACGTCGGCCGCATGCTCGACCAGCAGCATGTTCGCGGGGGCTTCGCCCATCGTACCAATTACCTCGTCGTGCCCCTCGTGGCCGATCAGCACGATCGTGTAGCCCTCCTTCGCGAACTTGATCGCCTCCTTGTGAACCTTCGTCACGAGCGGACACGTCGCGTCGATAGCTCGCAGGTTTCGTTGCTGGGAGTGCTGGCGGACCTCCGGCGAAATGCCGTGCGCGCTGAACATTACCGTTCCGCCCGTCGGTACCTCGGAGATGTTGTCCACGAACACAACACCAAGTTTCTGGAACTTCTCGACGATCGGTCGGTTGTGAACGATCTCGTGATACACGTACAGCGGGACGCCGTAGTGCAGGAGTGCCGTCTCCAGCGCTTCGATTGCCATGTTGACACCGGCGCAGAACCCACGCGGGTTGGCGAGAATGATCTTCATGCACGTCCTCCTGTTGGCACCGTTATGGTACGCCATGGGGGGCGTGAAGTCGAAACAAGCCGCTCGCACCTTCGCAGTTCACCAACGCAAAACGCCACCCTCGCGGGTGGCGTCGCGTGTTGTGGGATCATCCGCCAACCTTACTTCTTGAGTTCGACCTTCGCCTCGTTGATGAACTTCTTCTTATCCTTCTCGGTGATCTTGCCGGACACGGTCGCGTCCACGTCGGCCTTGCAGCACTTGCCGTGGTAGGCTTCCTTGCCGCCCTTGTCGTTCAGGTAGTACGTGACCTTCTTGTCGCCTTCCTTCACGACCAGGGCGTTGCCGCACTTGTCGGTTTCGCTGAGAGCGCACTTGGTGCAAGTCAGCTTGCCTTCGAGCTTCTTGACTTCGTCCTTCTTGTCTTGGGCATTGGCCGAGAACGACGTCCCAGCCAACGTGATCACGGCGAATCCGAGTGCGATCGCTAATGCGGCGCGCAGCATGAGAGGAACCCTTTGTTCTGTGCCTCCGGTAGCGCTGACACCCGACACGAGCGCCACAACCCCACCGGTTGGAGATACTATACCTATCGGCTACGGTAGGTGCAAGAAGCGACCAAATTCCTTTCTCGCCCGAATGTAACGACGTATTACCGCCCCGCGAATTGCTCTCCATTCCCCTCCTGCGTTCGCGGATAATCAGTGCGTCCTTGTCGCAGGTGGTGCACCTGCGGTGGTGCGATTGCCTCGTGTTGCTCGCAACACACAGGCCGCGCTCGCCCGCCTGTCGAAGATGGCGTAAACTGCCCCCCCCCGCGTGTCGACGCCACATCACCCCACGCTCCACTGGTGACGGATGATTCCTTCGCTACTCGCCCTGCTGCTCGCCACGCCCGCCACCGAGTTACCGGTCGCCCCCGCACCGCGAGCGGTCCCGCCCGCGATCGACCCGGCGCTCGCCGATTGGACCCCGCGACCCGCGACCGGCAAAGCCGAGCCGTGGGAGAAAATGACCGACAAGGACTGGACCGACGCACGGTTCCGCGAGATGAACACCGGGCCGTTTCTCGGTTGCACGATGCGCTACCCATTCGATAAGGGGAACGAAACGGTCTACAAGGCGCTCGTCGTCAAGCTCGGCGAGAAGAGTGACGCAGCGGCCGTCTTCGACCGCAACACGATGCGACTCAGCGCGACCTGGACCGGCGGATTCCTGAACCACAGCGACCGCCGGTTCGGGCTGCTGAACACGCCCACACCAAGAGGAACGCTATCTACCGCGGCGCCTGTTGCTGCGGGCTGGGCCGACCCTCGCGGACAGTGGGATGCTCGCATCAAGCGAATCACGTCTCCAATCCCGCGCGAGTGGGCACAATACAAGGGACTGCACGTTCACGGCGACCGCGTCATCCTCGAGTACACCGTGGGAACGCGCGCGGTTCTGGAAAGCCCCGATGTCATCACGATCGGCGGCTACCGGTTGATCACGTCAACACTCACGCTCACGCCCGGCACCGCGGAGGCGAGCCGCTTCCTCTGTGATCTCGTCGGCGGGAACTCGACCACATTCGATGTGAAGGGACTCTCGGTTGTCACCTCGGGCACTGGTGCGCGGGTGCGGCTCGCGTGGGTCCGCCACGCGGGCGAAGCCGGGCTGAACGTGGGTACCGCGGTGAACATCGTCGTCGGACCGAGCGAAAAGCCGGCGCATCTGATGGTTGGCGTCGCTGAGGTGGCAGCGAAGGACACAGAGAAGCTGATCGCGGCGCTCGCGAAACTCCCGGACCCGGCTGACCTGGGTGCGCTCACGAAAGCCGGCCCGAAGCGGTGGGGGGCACCAATCGTCACCAAACTCGAACGCGGGGCCGAGAGCGGGCCGTTCGCGCTCGACACGCTCACGATCCCTTACAAGAACCGCTTCGGCGCGCTGTTCTTCTGCACTGGTCTCGACTTCCTTCCAGACCGGCGCATTGCGGTCTGCACCTGTCACGGCGACGTGTGGCTCGTTACCGTGGACGAGAAAGCCACCACGTGCTCCTGGCAACGCTACGCCACCGGCCTCTACCACGCACTCGGATTGAAAGTGGTTGACGGCAAGGTGATCGTCCTCGAACGCGGGCAACTCACGCGTCTGCACGACCTCAACAACGATGGCGAGGCAGACTTCTACGAGTGCGTGAACAACGACTGGCACTGCGGCGGCGGCGAACACTCCTACGACACCAGTCTTGAAACCGACCCCGAGGGCAACTTCTACTTCTTCAAGACCGGCGACACCGACACGCCAACCGGTGGGTGTCTCTTGAAAGTCAGCAAGGACGGGAAGAAGTCCGAAGTGTTCTCGACCGGGTTTCGGCACCCGATTGGTATGGGCATGTCGCCTACGGGCATCCTCACGGGGGCCGACCAGGAAGGCAACTGGATGCCGGCAACGCGTATCGACGAGTACAAGAAAGGTGGCTTCTACGGCGACATGCGCGGTCACCACCGCACCACACCGCCAACCACGTTCGACCCGCCGCTGTGTTGGCTGCCACGTGAAGTGGACAACTCCGCCGGCGGTCAGGTGTGGTTGCCGGACAAGACGTTCGGCCCACTCGCGGGGCTGCCACTGCACTTCTCCTACGGTCGCTGCCGACCCTTCGTGCTCCTCCGCCAGGCGTTGCCCAACGGCGGCGTGCAGGGCGGAGTCGCGGCGCTAAACGTGCAGTTTCTCTCGGGAGTATGTCGCGGGCGATTCGGCGCGGACGCCCACCTCTACGTCTGCGGTCTGAACGGCTGGCAGACCGCAGCGCAGGCCGACGGCTGTCTCCAGCGCGTGCGCTACACGGGCAAGCCACTCGAAGTACCAACCGCGATGGAAGTGAAAGGCAACACGATCCGCCTCACCTTCAGCAGCGCGCTCGACCCGAAAGCGGTCGCGCCGGTCGAGAACTACCGGTGCGCGTGGTGGAACTACCGGTGGAGTGGGGACTACGGCTCGAAGCGCTGGAAGGTGTCAGACGCGAATGCGGAAGGTCAGGACGAGGTGCCCGTTCGCAGCGCGAAGCTGCTGGCCGACGGACGCACGCTTGAAATCACATTCGAATCGCTCAAACCAGTGATGCAGATGCAGGTGGGCTACAACCTGAAGTCTTCCGACGGCAAGACGGTGGTCGGTTCGGTGTTCCTCACGATTCAAGGCACGAAGTAGGCCGCGGGTATGAGTGCCGCGTCAAAGTGCAACCGGACTGAGGGAGGCTCAACTCGGTGTCGGTCTGGAACCGGCCCGCGAACTGCGACAACTTGCCCAGTCCGCCGCCCTTCTTGAACTGCGGAGCCTTGTCTCGGAAATACGCTGACGGGTAGGCCACGACGAGGCCGGTGCCATGGGACCGAGTCAGTGAGCGTCTGGAGTCGCCCGGTATTGACCGCGGGGACGATCCCGACCCCTGTCAGGACGGTGTGGTCGCGACCGGTGGCTTCGTCCGGGTGTCCGGGTCCGGTTGTGTCGGCGCCGGGGCCAGTACGAGCGTCACGGCCCATACACCAAGCGCCACCAGAATCGCGACCGCGACCACGATCAGCCCCCACTTCAGTGCGTGCGGTTCGTGGCTCGTGACGGGCGCGGGCCGTGGGGAAGTACGTCGCGGAGGCGGATGCCGCTTCGTGGACGCGTGCTCGGTGCCTGGCTCGATGACCGGGAACGCTTCCTCCAGGCCAGGCGGGCGGGGCGTGTCGTAGGAAGGGGCGACCCGTTGCGGCACGGGCACCGGTACCGGAGGGATGATTAGGAACGGTCCGGGCCCGATGGACAATCCGTTGTCGTCAGCCGAGACTGTCCTACCCGGGGGAACGGTCTCGCTGGGCGGCGCGGTGTCGCGGCCACGGTCTCGTGCGAGGGGCACCTTTACGGACCCGTCGGGGTAGCGAGCGTGAGGTTCCAGCGCCACGGCCAGTTCGGCGGCGGTTGCGAACCGGTCGTAGGGCTTCTTGGCCATCAGCCGGGCCACGAGTTCGGCGACCGCAGCCGGCACTTCGGGCCGCAGCGCCTGGAGTGGCGAGGGCTGTTCGTGTTGATGCGCCATCAACTTCTCGATCGCGTTCCCGGTCGGGAACGGCGTCTGCCCGGTCAGCAAGAAGTACAGCGTGCAGCCCAACGAATAGAGGTCAGCGTGCGCGCCAACCGACTTTGAATGCTTGGCCTGCTCCGGGGCCATGTAGTCAGGCGTGCCAACGACGTTGTGGTCGCGGGTCAGGCCGGGCACGAGCATGTCGTCTGGGCCGATCGCGCGGGCCAAGCCGAGGTCGAGGATCTTCACCAGCGACGGTCCGGTAGCCTGCGGCAGGTGCCGCTCGCCAGCCACCACAATGTTGCTCGGCTTCACGTCTCGGTGGACGATACCAACTTCGTGGGCGTGCTGTAACCCAAGTGCGGCCTGACGCGTGTACTCGCATGCCTCAATAATTGCCAGCCGCCGGTAGTCTCGCATCATCCGCGCGAGGTCGATACCGTCCACAAACTCCATCGCGAGGTAGAACGTCCCGTTGGCCTCGCCCGCGTCTTCCACGCGAACGATGTTAGGGTGATTCAGTTTGCCGGTGACTTCCACCTCGCGTGCGTACCGACCGCGAACGACCGGGTTGGACACCTGCGACGGACGGACCACCTTCAGCGCCACGAGTCGCTCGCGGCGCGAGTGCCACGCCCGGAACACCTTCCCCATCCCACCCTCTCCGAGTTTGTCGAGTACTATGTAGGGACCGACGATCAACTCTGCGGACTTGCCGCGAAGTACCTTGCCGAGCTGGTAGTGGGTGACGTGTTCGCGTTTGAGGAGGTGCCGAATTCCCCGTTTCAGGTCGCCACCGAACGTGGATAAGTCGCGGGCCACGACCAAGAACTGTTCAGGGGTGAACAACCCGCTGGCCCGGAGAGTCTGCACCAGTTCTTCGGTCGAATCCAGTTGCATTCCGCGCGCGTCCGAAGTAGGCGTCGCCGAGGTCAAAGGGCCGGCGTGAGTGCCGACTGGTCAGATTTTTCAATTGTAGCTCACGAATGTCCGGTCTGGAGCGACAAATCGGCCTGGTCCGTCCGTCGGCCACCCACCCCGAGCAAACACGGACTGGAACAAGTGCGTTAAAGAGCCGATGGTAGGTGGTGTTCATCGATTGCGGAGAACTCAATGAGTCAGCCCCTGAAGCCGCAAACTGCGCCAGAAACTGCCGAGACGGCACCGCCATACCGCCGCGTGTACACGTGGATGTTCCAGGCGTGGCTTGTGATGTTCCTGGGCGTGATCTGCATCGCTCTGGTCTTCTACTTGGCGTCGTATCTCCCCTAAGTGAGTCTTCAACCGCGGGTATCATCGCAACTTCCTCAGCACGTCGACAGGGCTGATGACCCCTACAACGACCCCGCTTGGGTCCACCACAAACAGGTGGTGGACGCTGAGTTCGAGCAGTTGCTCCACTACCGACCGGGCGGGAGCCTCAACGCGGATTGTGTACACTGCGGGCGTCATCACGCTAGTCACAGGTGTGATGTCGGCTGGGTGGGTGCCGCCGTGGTGACGGGCGTGGTGGAGGAGGTCCGTCTTCGAGACGACGCCGACCGAGTGCCCACCGGGGTTGATAACCACCGCTGCGCCGAAACCCCGGTCCGTGAGGAACGCGGTCGCTTCCGCGACCGTCGCGGTATCGACCAGCGAAACGGGCGCGGGGTTCATCAGGTCGGACGCCGTGTTCGCGTGAAGTGCGAGAGGAGACATGATGTGGCTCCGAGGGCGAGGTGAAGTGAGGTACTGTTACGTTCGCTCTCGGAGTCGAATGTGTCAAGATGCCGGCTTCGCTTCTTCTGAACCTTTCCCAACGCGCCCGGCTGCGCTAGGCAACGGAGGTTCACCGCGTCATAATCCACGGCATGAGCGAATCCCCTGTCCTCCTGGGTTACGACCGCGGAACCGTAACGGTGACCGGTGGTCCGAACGGGTTCATCTTCGGCGAACTGCCCGGGGTGGTGTTCGACCCGCGAACCAGCGCGCACCGCGCCCAGGGTCGGCACTACCGTTCCATCGTGGAACAACTCATCCGCGAGAAGATCCCTTACGAAGACACCGCTCGCGGGTGGGCGAACGAACCTGCGGGGTGGAAGCTCAACTCCGAGCGTGCCGCGCGCGACTACCAGACTGAGGCGGTCAACGCGTGGATGAAGGACGGGCGCCGCGGCGTGATCGTGATGCCGACCGGCACCGGCAAGACGTTCACAGCGTTCCTGTGCATCGAGAAGGTGAGCAGGCCTACGATTGTCGTTACACCGAAGATCGACCTGATGGTGCAGTGGGCGCGTGAACTGGAACAGTCCTTCGGTGTCGAAGTGGGGATGGTAGGCGCGGGCGAGTTCAACTACAAGCCGCTCACGGTGACCACCTACGACTCGGCGTACATCCACCTCGAACGCTGGGCGAACCGCTACGGGCTGGTGATCTTCGACGAGTGTCACCACTTGCCCGGGGCAACGTTCAGCGAGGCCGCAAACGCGAGCCTCGCGCCGTTCCGCATCGGGCTGACGGCCACGCCCGAACGCGCCGACGGCGCCGAGCAGTTGCTCCCGCAACTCATCGGCCCGATCTCCTACCGGCTCGACATCAGTGACGCGAGCGACCACCTCGCGCCATACGAGACGCGCCGCATCTTCGTCGAACTCACAACGAGCGAAGAAGAGACCTACCGCAACTGTCGCGAGGAGTACAAGAAGTTCGCGGCCGATCGCGGTATCAATATGAACGGAATGGACGGCTTCCGGCGCTTCCTGTACGAGGCCAGCAAGACGCCCGAAGGCTGGAAGGCGATGCGCGCGTTCCGCGAGCAAAAGCGGATCATCCAGGCCGCAAGCGGCAAGTTCAAGGCGCTTGAAGACCTCCTGGTGCGGCATGCGAACGACCGCGTCTTGATCTTCACAGCGGACAACGCGACCGTGTACGAGGTCGCCCGCCGCTACCTCATTCCCGCGATGACCAACCAAACCAAACCGAAAGAGCGTAAAGCGATCCTCAGCAACTTCCACTCGGGCGCGTTCAATGCGGTGGTGACCTGTCAGGTACTCAACGAAGGTGTTGATGTGCCCGCAGCGAGCGTGGGTATCGTGCTCTCCGGCACCGGCAGCGCAACCGAGAACGTGCAGCGTCTCGGGCGCATCCTGCGTAAGTACGGCGAAAAGCAAGCAATCCTCTACGAAGTGATCGCGAAGAACACCGCGGAAGAGTTCGTGAGCGACCGAAGGCGGCAACACCGGGCATTCCAATAACCAAGGTTGAAGAATTGAGGATGAAGGATGAAGCAAGACAGAAGGCGTGCTTCGTGTCTTGGTCCTTTACTCATCCTTCATCCTCCCTCCCTCATCGCTTCCCAAAATGCTAACAGGCAAGATGGTTCGCGTGCGGCACGCGAAGAACAAACTCGTTCCGCTCTACGTCGAACCCAACGACGAGAGCCTCGTCGCGCTCGCGGAGCAACTGTTGCTCGCGTACCGCGGCTCGCCGGGACGCACTCGCGGTGAGATCGAGGAAGAGTTCGCTGATCTTATCCCCGAAGGGCCGCGCGGCTTGCTTCCCGCGGGTCTCGCGAAGCTCCTCGAAGATCGCTGCGAGTTCGAGGTCTCCGCCGATCACCCGCCGGAACAGCTGCGCGAAGCCGTCTTCAAGGCTGCGGCGACCACACGCGCTGAAGCCGCGAACGCGATGCAACCGTTCGACCGCGCCTCCGTCATGAAGGAGGTCGCGGAACAACTGTCCCTCGCAGTCACGCCGGGGCAGATGGAACGCAGTCTGTTCGCTGACCTGAAGGACGAACAGCGAGTCATCACGTTCGATGACATCACCGCGACGCAACTTCTCAACCGTTACAACGTGGCGCTCGTGCAGTCGATACTGCTTCGCTGCACGCTGATGGAACTTCGCGTGTACGCCGAAACCCCGGCGCGATTCCGGCAACTCTTCCGGGCGGTGAAGTTTCACCGCCTCATCTGCACAATTCAGGAAACGCCGGGCAACAGCTACAAACTCACGCTCGACGGCCCGCTCTCGCTGTTCTCGTCCACGAACAAGTACGGACTACAACTCGCGATGTTCCTGCCGACGCTCTTGCACTGCAAAGCATTCGACTTGCGCGCGAACATCCGCTGGGGCGCGGAGCGCAAGGAGAAGACGTTTCAACTCTCCGGCCTGGACGGCCTGAAATCGCATACTCCGGACTTCGGCGTGTACACACCGCCAGAGTTGCAGATGTTCGCGGACACGTTCGCCACGAAGGTGAAAGCTTGGATTCTGGACACCGACCCGCACCCGATTCTGCTGCCCACAAGCACGTGGGTTCCCGACTTCAAACTGACACATGTGAAGACCGGGAAGGAAGTGTATGTCGAGGTGTTCGGATTCTGGCGGAAAGGCGACATCGAGACGCACTACAAGAACCTTGCGAAGGGCGCACCGGGCAAGTTCGTGCTGTGCGTGTCGGAGCAGATGCGAGCAGATGAGGAGTCCGAAGTTCAATTCGGCAACGGGGTGTACCGCTACAAGCGCACCCCACTGCCCGAGGAAGTGGCACGCATAGCAGGGCAAGCCGCGGGGGTGTAACTATCGCGTCCCCCACTCCCCTTCAAGGAGCGGGGGAGGTTCTTCACCCCATCGCCGCACCAATCCATGTTCGACCCCGAGCTGATCGCAGATGCGTCCGACCACGAAATCGACCATGTCCGCGAGGCTTTGCGGTCGGGTGTAGAACGCCGGCATCGCGGGGAGTACCACCGCTCCGGCCTCTGTCACCGCGACCATGTTCTTGAGTGCGATCAGGCCAAGCGGCGTCTCACGCGGCACCAGTACCAACCTCCGCCGCTCTTTGAGGTGAACCTCCGCGGCACGGTGGATCAGATTCTCGGAGATGCCGTGCGCAACCGCCGCGAGTGTGCCGAGACTGCACGGGCAGATCACCATCCCACCAGTGAGGAAGGAACCGCTCGCGATGCCTGCCCGGAAATCGCGGAAATGGTGGTAATGGAGACGTGTAACATCAATCGCGCGCGGGCCGAACAGCGCGGTTGGGTTGAACGCATCCGCGCCGAGTTGCACCGTGCGCCCGGCTTCGGCTTCGAGCACTTCGACTGCGGCCGTGCTGATGGTCAAGTGTACGTTATGCCCGGCACGGAGCAGCACTTCCACCAGCCGCAACCCGTAGGGCGATCCGCTTGCGCCTGTGAACGCAACAACCAGATCCGATGCTGCCATTGTCCTTCTCCCGCGCTCCGCTGCGCGTCGCGGCTACGCTGTGGGTTGTTCGCCCTTTCAATCCTACCGTCTCCGACGCACAATGGGTAACACACACCTCACACGCCGGACCATCCATGCGCTTCGTTATTCTGGTTCCGCTGTTTGTTTTCGCGTGCGCCGTCGCGGGCGCGCAGCCGGCCACGCCTCCGGTCGGGCTGTCAAATTGGCCGTTCGACGAGATCACGTTAACCAACGGCGCGAAGTTCCAGGGGCTGATACTTCACGAACTGCCAGACGGCGTCGAGTTCCGGTCGGTGTCACGCCCGCCTGGCCGCCCCACGGTCACGCTCACGAGTTTCCTGAGCAAGTCCGAAATCGCGAACGTGAAGAAGCTCTCCGACAAGGATCGCGCAACCCTGAAAGAGAAACTCGCCGAACTCGACCCGAACGGCGAAGGAGAACGAAAGCGGATGGAGTCACTGGAACTGGTTCCCACGGACTGGCCCGGAAAGCCGGGCGGCGCGAAGATGTACGACTCCGACTACTTCAGCCTCGTAAGCACCGGCACCGAGGAACTCACGCGGCGCTCGGGCGTGCGCCTGGAACAAATCTACACAGCGTTCGCGCGATTCCTCCCGCCCACCGCCAAGGGTGCGCGCCAGACAAAGATCCTGCTCGCGACCGAACCGGAGGAATACCGCGCACTGCTCAACGGTGCGAAGCTGTTGAATCCCGCAGTATACGACGCGACCAACAACCGCGTACTCTGCGGCAGCGACCTGAAGCGGCTTGGCACAGAACTGCAATCGGCCCGCGTTCACCACGGGCAGCAACTCGTGGGTCTGGATCGCTACGAGGAGAACGTGCGCAAGTTGTACAAGGGCGACGAACTGACGCGCCACCTGAAGACAGTCACGGCTGAGCGGAAGCGGGTCTACCTCGCCGACGTGAACAACGGCGTCAAGTTCGACGACTCGACCGGCAAGTTTCTATTCGCGCTGCTCTACCACGAGTCGTTTCACGCGTACGTCGCGACGTTCGTCTACCCGCCACTGAAGCCCGACGCGGTACGCGCCGGCGAGGGAACGGGCGAACTTCCCAGGTGGCTCAACGAGGGGCTGGCGCAGGTCTTCGAGACCGCTGTAGTGGAAGCGGGTGAACTGCGCGCCGACCACCCCGACAAGGAACGGTTGTTTCGCGCGAAGGACTGGCTGAAGGGGAAGAACGGCGGGCCGCTCGTGCCGCTTGGCGATCTACTCACGACCGGGCGTGACGCATTCCTCGCCTCGCACGCGGATCAGAAGGCCGCATCCGACCGTGCTTACCTGACGTGCTGGGCACTGGCGCATTACCTGACGTTCGACCGCCGATTGATCGGCACGAAGGAGTTCAACAAGTATCTGGTCGCGGTCAACGGCGGTGGCGATCCGAAACAGGCGTTCACGGCACTGGTGGGGAAAGAACTCGGTGCGTTCGAGAAGGACTGGCACACCTATCTGACGCGATTGCAAACCAACGGCACGCTTTCAAGGTAGGTCACTCGCTCCGCGAGTGACTCGCTGGACGCGACGGGTGCCTGCAACACGCGCGAAGGCGCGACTCGCGGAGCGAGTCGCCTACCTTCACGTCTTCTCGTCGGGTTTCTTCTCGCTTCCTTGTTCCACGGTGCCATTCGCGCTTGGCTCCTGCGTGCGGATGCCGAACCCCTGGTTGGCCTCGACGTCGGAGGGTGGCGCTTCGTGCGGTCTGTCGTGGTGCCGGCCGGTGACCGTGTCCACCGCCATCTCGACCGCCTTCTCAACCGCGTGTCCCATCGCGACCGCGGGCTTCGCGATGATGTCCGGCACGTGCGGCGGCTCACCCGTCGAGACACGTCTCGTGAAGATGTACCGGTGGATCATCGCGCCCGCGATTCCAGACAAGATCGCGACAATCACGAGCGGCTTGAACTCATTGATCTTATTGAAGATCAACAGCACCTGATCGGTGAGGAAATACGACAGCCAGAACAGAATGTTGACGAGCGGAATGGCGTAGATCGCGTCCGCAAGCATGAAGCGGCCGAGTGGAACCCGGAGTACCCCGGCCATGATGAAAATCGGACCTCGGATGCCCGGCAGCAAGCGGGCACCCAAGAGGATCATGATTCCGCGGTCGTGGAAGTTCTTCTCGATCTGGTCGCGTTTCTCCGGGGTGATGACCCGACGCTGCACCCATTTCAGGTTGAGCAATCGGCGCCCCCACAACCGGCCGATCGTGTAGAGTGCGCCGTCGCCAATCACTACACCGGCCATCAGTACTGGCAACATGATCCACCATCGCAACCTCCTCAGGTCGTCTCGCTGGTCGCCGGTGAACTCCGTGTCCGAGTGCCCAACCATGATTCCGGCCGTGATGACCGGCAACTCCTCCGGCACCGGGACAACCGTCGCCGAGGCGATCAGGGCGGTGAACACGCCGAGGTAGTGGTAACCAGCGGTACTGAGGTGTTCAAGCATCAATCACGACCCGTGTGAACCCCGGTGCGCGGGGCGGTTTTGTCAACGTACCATTGGAGATCGGTTGGGCCAGTGTCTGGTGTTTGGTGTTTGGTGTTTGGTGTTTGGTGTTTGGTGTTTAGTCTGTGGGTGAGTTGGGAGCGTAAGCGACCACAACATTCACCAAACACCAAACACGAAACACCAAAGACCATGAAACTCGGACTTATCAACTCAGCCTGGGCGCAAGCGGGCAAAGGCACCGCCTTCGGAATCCACCAGACGAAGGCCATCGGATTCGACACCATCGACATATTCGCGGACCCACTCGACACCTGCGCGCGCGAGCGGAAACTGATCCGCACCGAGTGCGAGCGGGTCGGACTGCCGATCGTGAGCGTCGCGTGCGTCGCGGTTGGGCTGATCGACTTCAACCCCAGCGTACAGCGGTTTCACATGGACCGGTGCCGCGCGTACCTCGACTTCTGCTACGAGTTAGGAGCGAAGAATCTGCTGCTGGTTCTCGGCGAATACATCTGGGAGCGGCAAGTCATCCCGCCCGCAGAGCAGTGGAAGTCCGGTGTCGCACACTTGAAAACGCTCGGCGATTACGCTGCGCAACTCGGACTCGAAATCGCGCTTGAGTTAGAGCCATTCAAACTGTCGCTGCTCAACGACGTGCCGAACATGGTACGGTTCATCGACGCCGTGAACCATCCCGCCGTGAGTGCGAACATAGACATTTCGCACCTGTGCCTCGCAGGGACGAAGCCGGAGGAGCTACGCGCCTTGAAGGGCAAGGCGATCCATGTCCACATCAGCGATTGCGACGGGAAGGTTCATGGCGATTTGCCGCCGGGTCGCGGAGTGGTGGACTTCGTGCCTTACCTCAAGGAGATCGCCGCGCTGGGGATCAAGGGCGCTATCAGCATCGAACTGGAGTATTCGCCCGAGCCTGAAAAAATCGTCGCGTGGGTAACGGAAGCGTACCAATCGACAGCCGATTTGATGCAAGTTGCGGGCATCCGACGCGAATAATAGTAATTGGCGGGCAAGTGTCCTGGCTCGCCGTTGGAGTAGCCCAAGATGGCTGATCGATTGATTGAAACGAGTGAGGTAGCAACACTTTCCGGCGAGTGGCAGCGAAAGTCCGGGGAGGCTGCGCCCGCGGCGAAGAAATTCCTTCAGGGACCGCAACCTCGCAAGTTCGAGTTGTGGCAGGCGGTGAAAATCTTCCGCGAGCTGGTGTACGGCTTCCGCAAACTGCACTTCATCGGCCCGTGCGTGACCGTGTTCGGGTCCGCGCGCTTCGACGAGAACCACCGCTATTACGGGATGGCCCGCGAGGTCGGAAAGTATCTCGCCGAGTCAGGGTTCACCGTGATGACCGGCGGCGGTCCCGGCATCATGGAAGCCGCGAACCGCGGCGCGAAGGACGTGGGCGGCCGGTCCATCGGCTGCAACATCGTACTGCCAATGGAGCAGAAGCCAAACCCTTACGTCGATTCATGGATCGACTTCGAGCACTTCTTCGTCCGCAAGTTGATGCTCGTGAAATACAGTTACGCGTTTGTGGTTATGCCTGGCGGGTTCGGTACGCTCGACGAGTTGTTCGAGGTCGCGACGCTCATCCAGACCGGGAAACTCGACGGCTTCCCGGTCGCGTTGATGGGCGTCGATTACTGGCGTCCACTGCTCGCCCAACTGCGACTCATGGCGAACGAGAAGACAATCAACCCGGAAGACCTGGATCAACTGATCGTGTCCGACAACCCTGGTGAGGTGGTATCTGGCATCACCCACACCGCGATGAAAAAATTCGGCCTGACCTACGGCCCACAGTGCAAGCCGAGGTGGTGGCTTGGCGAGCGAGTCGGGCGCTGGTGGAACCGGGTGCGGAAATAGCAGCGGCGCACAAACAGGCAACAGAGGGCGGAAGTGTGCCGCGACCCCGCTTGGAGCAGCGGTTTAATGATTCGCGTAGCTATCGTAGGCACGCGGGCAACCAAAGCCCTTGCCCCACGGGGCCGCGAGTGGGGTCGGGCCGCAGGGCGCGAAGAACTGCTTGCACGACCCGAAGTGGAACCCGAGGTCGCTTCGCACGCTGCCACACCCGTTCTGGCACGGATTACCGAGCAGACAATTGCCGCCGGTCACGGCGGACATGGTGAACCCACCGCGGACCACCGGCCCGACGGCTGGGGCGCAGTTGTTGCAGCCGGCGGTGCCGCGAATCACTGTCGTGCCCGAGACCGGTTGCAGCGTAGTCCCCGGCGCGACGGCCGGGTACTGTGGCACCGGGCGGGACTGAGGTTGTTGCGCGGAAGCCGCACCCGAGACGGCGAACACGCCAAGTGCCGCGATGAGTAGGTGACGCATTGGGAACCTTTCCAAGAGGGGACGCCGCTTTCCATGGCGGCTATTCGTCCATCGGAGCGTTCCGTGCGCCGACCATCAAGAAACTTGCGGCGCGGAGAAGTGAAGTCACGACTGGGCGCCTGTTGGCGCAACTGAGGCGTTCGCAGCGCGTCGGCGCGAGGAATGAGCCAGGCAAAGTTTAGCGGTCGTCCCACCGGGACGACTCAGCGATCCGGCGCACGATGCGCCCGTAATCCGGGGCGAGTGAGTCCCACAGGCCGCATTTCCGCGCATGCCGGTTGGGCCAGTTCACCAGATTGAGATGGTCGCCACTCCACACATCGGTGTGTTCGCCCCACGTGGCCGAAGCGACCGATACAACCCCGTCGTTTGGCCCCTCCGCTCGGCTCACGATCCCGTGCGGGAACCGCCACTCCGAACCGACCCACTGAATTTCGCACACGCCCGCCACGGAGAAATACCGCACGCCGGGCACGTCCGGCACCGTCTCGTTGAACCGTCGGCACACCGCGCTGGTGAGATCGACAAACGCCTGATAGGAGATGCCGAGCGCCTGGAAGAACGGCGCGACCAGCCGCCCGAACCGGCGCACGCCCCAGTCCGCGACGGGGCTGCCGCGATGCGGGGTTCCCACGGTGGTCAGGGACCGCACCCGATCCGCCATGTCGAGTTTGCTGATCATGAATCGCGAGTCAAGGCCGCCCAGGCTGTGCCCAATGAGGTGTACCGGGCCGGTTGGTACGCGCCTCAGGATGAACCGCTTCAGTTCGCCAGCCTGTGCTTCAACGCCGCGCGTGCAACTTAGACGCGGCACTAAAACGCGATTCCCTGACGCTTCCAGTTTCTCGCGGATCCCGGGGAAGTAGTCCTTGAGCGTCCGACCGAACGCGACAATACGGTCGTACCCACACAGACCGTGAACAAGAACAATCGGGGCGTCGAGTTTCGGGATGAGCGAATCAGGCACGATGACCAAGCCGAGAGGAGGTGCGGCTGGTACAAATCAACCGCAGCGGTAACCTTAGTTCCTTCACGAGTTCCTCGCAATGCAAATCCCACTCGCGCTACCTGGAAAAACCCGTATCGGCTGGATCGGCACCGGCGTCATGGGCCGTTGGATGTGCCAGCACATCCTGACGAAGGGCTTCTCCGCGACCGTCTACAACCGATCGGCGGACAAAGCGCAACCGCTGGTCGAAGCGGGCGCTCGCCTCGCGAGCACTCCAAAAGAAGTGGCGGAGCAAGCCGACATCGTGTTCGCGATCGTGGGGTTCCCGAAGGACGTGCGTGAAGTGTTCCTCGGAGCCGATGGCGCGCTCGCGGGCGCAAAGGCGGGCGTCGTGCTGGTGGACATGACGACCAGCGAGCCTTCGCTGGCGAAGGAGATTTACGAGGCCGCGAAAGCGAAAGGCGTCGCTTCCCTGGACGCACCGGTGAGCGGCGGCGACGTGGGCGCGAAGAACGCGGCGCTGTCCATCATGATTGGCGGCGACAAGGACGTGGTCGCAGCCGTGCAACCTGTGTTCGAGTGCATGGGCAAGACGATCATTCACCAGGGCGCGCCGGGTGCCGGTCAGCACACGAAGATGGTGAACCAGATCCTCATCTCGTCGAACATGATCGCGTTGTGCGAAGGGCTGCTGTACGGCTACAAGGCCGGTCTCGATCTCGAAACCGTGTTCAAGAGCGTGAGCGTCGGCGCCGCCGGTAGCAAGGCGCTGGAAGTTCTGGGGCCACGCATGATGGCCCGCAACTTCGAGCCGGGCTTCTACGTCGAACACTTCATCAAGGACATGGGCATCGCACTGGCCGAAGCCGAGAAGATGAACATCGCGCTGCCGGGGTTGGGCCTGGCGAAGCAGTTGTACGAAGCCGTTCGTGCGCAGGGTTATGGCCGCAAGGGCACGCAGGCCCTGTTGTTGGCGCTGGAGCATCTGAACAATGTGAAGCGGTAGCAGGGGAGCGACCGTGTTCGCGGCGGAAAGCGGATTTCACTTTTCCGCAGGGGTTTGCCCTCGCAAGCCCGTCGGTTTGAGGTTATTCTTAAACAATATGTACTCACGGCTGGGCTTAACCCGATCGTGAGTGTTTCCTTTCGCCCACAATCAACAGAGGCACGTCCAGCACATGCAAAAAGCCAAGGAAGAAGCGATCGAGGTCGAGGGTCGCGTCATGCAGTCCCTCGCGAACACCACGTTCCGTGTCCAACTCGACATCGGCGGCGAGGTCATTGCACACATCGGCGGCAAGATGCGCAAGCACTACATCCGCATCATCCCCGGCGACCGGGTGAAGGTGGAAATCTCCCCGTACGACCTGACGAAGGGTCGGATCACATTCCGAATCCGCGGCTAATGAAGCTCGGCGGGGGTGGAGTAGCAGACAACTCGTCGGGCTAATCCCCCGAAGCCGTGGGTGCGAATCCCATCCCCCGCGCTTCGTGCGCCTTTCGTTGAGCCGAACCGCTGGTTGCGGGCTTGCATGCAGCGGTTCGTCTGGATCGAAGTCTTCAACTTCTTCTACCTCTTTTGCTGACCATTTCGCATCGCAAAAACGACAGCGCGTTGTGCGTTGGTACACCGTTTGGATAACCGGCACACGCTCTTCCCAAGCGGTGGACCCAGTGCCGCCTTTGTAACTTGAGTTCGACTGTCTCACAACTAATCCGAAGCACTTCTTTCGGTCCAGCACACGCCGTTTGCGCTGGAGAGCGTGCGCCAGGCGGCAAGCGGGGCAGACGTTTCGCTGTTTCTGAAGGGAATGGTACCAAGGGAGCAGGTGTGCAAGCACAAGGCAGGTAACGAGCAAAACGAACAGGCTGAGGCAGAGGGGCGTTTCGGTCACGCCAAGGAAGTGGAGTAGGAGGTTGATAACCCCAACGAGGACAATGGCGAGGTGGAATCCCTGTGGCGGCTGCCAACATTCACGCCCGCGTTCGTCTGGGTCTGGAACCAGATTCATGTTCGTAACTCTGGACGCAACGAACTGGGTACTCGTGCCGCGTAACCACCCGCTCCTACTCCGCGTCCCAGACCACGACGCGACCGAGGTCACTGCCCGCGGCCAGCCGGAAGCCGTCCGGGGCGTAGGTCACGCAGAACACCACGCCGATGTCCCACTTGTAGTTCGCACGCTCCTTGCCCGTTGCCACGTCCCACAACCGCACCGTGAAGTCGAAGCCGCCCGTCGCTACCGTTAATCCGTCTGGAGCGAAAGCCACCGACTTGATCTGACCCTTGTGGCCCTTCAACACCGCGCGCTCGCGTTTCGTTTTGAGGTCGTAGATTGTCGCGTTCCAGTCGCCCGCGACCGCGAGCATGGAACCGTCAGAACTGAGAGCAATTGCGGGGCAGTCGTGTTTTTGTGGGAAGTCGATGGGCTTGGGCGAAGTGATGTCCCAGACTCGAACCTTGCGATGACCGGTCGCCCACGCGACAAGTTTCTTCTTCGGACATGCGGCGATCGCACGGACGCCGTTGGGTTCTGAGAAGGAGGGCTTCAACATCCGATCGTTGATCACGTCCCAGAGTTCAAAGGTGCCGCCGCTGGCTTTTGTTTTGTCGCCGGTGCCTATCGCCACAATGCGGTCGTCGAGAACCGCGAGCGATGTGACTGGTAGCGACGACTTTGGCCCGAACTCCCGCCACTCGTTCCCGTCTTGCCTGTAACTCATCCACCCGAATGCTCCGCCGACCACAAGACCCGATCCGCTTGGTAGGTAACCGAGGGCATGGACCGGCATTACCTTTGGCCCGCGTTCGAGCAGTGACGCCACGTGGCCGTTCGCGTCGCGCACGAACACCGAGCCGTCGCCGGCGCCGGTTGCGAGCATCGAGCCGTCCGGCGCGAACGATATCGCGTACACGACCGCCTTGTGAACCACCGCGGTCGTCTCGTCCCTGTGATCCTCGAACAGCAGCATTTTTCCCGACCCCGCGACACAGAACAGTAACCGGACTCCCCGACATAGGGCATCGTCGAGTATCCTGGAATTGTACACCCAAACTCTGCGCGTGCGCCAATATGGAAATCGAGTGGACCGACGGAGACCCGACCACCGGGAAGAAGCGATCCGTCCGTGCGGAAAGATTCGCGCGGAAGTGGACCTTCAAAACCCGGTTTCGGCGTTATGACAACTGGCAGGCCGTTCCCCAACCATCGCGTGACATGTGGGAAACGCTCCTCGACGCCCTTGAACGCCGCTACCCACGCCGCGAGGGAGTGACGGACGAAGACCTGAAACAGGTTCGCGCCGTAGTCGCGGGCTTGCCTGCGGAGGAAGAAGAAAAGGGGTGAAGGGGAGAGAGGGGGAACGGGAGAGAGGACAGATCCAAGGTGCTTTTGTATTGTCTCCCTTTCACCCCTTCTCCCTCTCTCCCTTCTCTTCAAAAAATGCCCTACACACCAATTCTAGCTACGCTCGGTTACGTCTTCTCGCCGGACGGCCGGCGCGTATTGATGATTCACCGGAATGTGCGCCCGGATGACGCGCACCTCGGCAAGTACAACGGTCTCGGCGGGAAGCTCGAACCGGGCGAAGACATCGTCGCGGGGTTGAAACGCGAGATACGCGAGGAAGCCGGGATCGAGTGCGACGCGATCCGGTTGGCTGGCACGATCTCGTGGCCTGGCTTCGGCAAGCACGGCGAGGACTGGTTTGGGTTCATCTTCCGCGTGAACTGGTTCTCTGGCACACCGTTTTCCGCGAACGCAGAGGGCGCGCTGGAGTGGATCGAGATCGAGCGCGTCGCGACACTTCCGCTCTGGGACGGCGACCGGTTCTTCCTACCGCTCGTGTTCGATCCCGCCGCGCCGCAGTTCCACGGGGTCATGCCTTATCACGACGGGAAACCCGTGAGTTGGCGTTACAGCACGGTCCTCACCGAAGTGTGACCCAGTCGTGCCACACGGGAAAAATTTCGCCCGATCTCAGCGAAACCGGTTCGTGCCGCCGGACTCGCTTTTTTCGTGTGCTACAGTACGGCTGAACTGCTTACGTCTGCTCTCGCTGCGGACGAACCGCGCGTGTTTGGCTCCACTTGATAGGGGATGCGGTGTTGACAGTCCCGCCCAATCTCCGTTCGACCACACCCGGAGCGTTCGCGTTCTCGGTCGGCGCGGAACCCTCTCCCGGTTACCGACTCCGGTGCGTCCGCGGGCGCGGCGGTTTTGCGGAGGTCTGGGAAGCGGAATCGCCCATCGGACCGCCAGTCGCGCTCAAGTTCATGCCCACCTCGAACACCAACACCACAGCCCGCGAATTGCGCTCGGTGCATTCGTTCCAATCCCTGGAACACCCCAACATCGTCAAGACGTACGGCGTCTGGTCCGTCCCCGGTTACCTCGTCGTCAACATGGAACTTGCTGAGGCAACGCTCTTCGACCTGATGCAACTCTACCGCGACGACCTCGGTCAGGAACTCGAACCGGCCACAGTGTGCCTGTACCTGTGGCAGATCGCTCAAGCGCTGGACTTCCTCAACGCACGGCGGCACGTTCGCGACGGAAGGCACGTTGGGTTCCAGCACGGCGATGTGAAGCCCAACAACATCCTGCTGTTCGGTGACACGGCTAAACTCACCGACCCCGGCCTCGCGTCCCCGACGTTCGGCCCCAGCACCCCATGTTCAAAGCAGGGCACGCGCGAGTACGCGGCCCCGGAAGTGTTCCTCGGCACCATCACCGACTGGTCCGACCAGTTCAGCCTCGCGGTGACGTATTACGTGGTCCGCACGGGAGGTTGCCCGTTCCCGCCACCGGTGAATGACGTTCCGCGATCGTCGTTACGACCTCTCGCCGACCTGAGCGGCGTCACGGAACCAGAACGTGCCCCGCTGATGCGAGCGCTGGCCGTGGTCCCGCAGAACCGGTTTGCAAACTGTTGCGACTTCATGTCTGCGATCATGAAGTCACTGAAGTTGCACGTCGAACACGTGGACGCGGAGGGCGGTCGAATCAAGATCGTTCCCGACCCGCCCAATCGTGGGTCCGGGATGTACCGCGCTACAACTCCGTCGCCGTCTTCCATCGGCCCACCCCCCCCTCGCCCCGCGTCGGGCGGGTAGAGTGATCCACCGACACGAGGTTCGCGCCGAGTGTCGACCAGTGGAAGACAGCGTATAGTGGTTTTCCCCCGCCCTTCCAGAGAGGTCGAGGTGGAAGTGTGGCTCGTCACCGAGAACATTGCCGGCGGCGAGAGCGACACACTCTGGGTCATGTCGGTCGAGATCGTCGTGTTGAACCCACCGAAGAATCGAGCTGATCCGCGCGGCGTGTCACCTCACCTGTCGCGTTCACGCTCTTCAAGTTAGCATGAGCGGAGTCCCTCACCCCGAGGCTCCGCTCATGGATCTGTTCAACGACCTGCGCGAAGAGAACCGTCTGAAGGCGCGCCCGCTCGCCGCGCGAATGCGTCCGCGGACGCTCGACGAGTACGTCGGGCAATCCCACTTCCTTGGTCCGGGCAAGTTGCTCCGCCGAATGCTGTTAGCAGACCGCCTGAACTCGCTACTATTCTACGGCCCACCGGGGTGCGGCAAAACCGCTCTTGCGCACGTCATCGCGAACCACACAGAGAGCCGTTTCAAGCCACTGAACGCGGTCGCAGCCGGTATCAAGGAGGTGCGCGAACTGCTCACCGAAGCCCGCGGGCATCTCGAAGAACTCGGTGAACGCACGATCCTGTTCATCGACGAAATCCATCGCTTCAATCGGGCGCAACAAGACGTGCTTTTGCCAGACGTGGAAGACGGCGTGGTGATCCTGATCGGCGCGACCACGCAGAACCCGTTCTTTGCGATCAGCACTCCGCTGCTGTCGCGGAGTCAGATCTTCCAATTCCAGCCGCTAAGTCGCGACGACTGCCGCACGCTAATCACGCGAGCGTTGTCGGACAAGGACCGCGGCCTCGGCAACCAGAACGTGACGGTCACCGACGACGCGCTCGCGTTCCTGGTGGAAGCGTGCGACGGCGACGCCCGCCGCGCTCTCACAGCGGTGGAGATCGGCGTGAAGTCGGCGTTCGCGCCGGAGAACGCAAGACCCACCTCCCCAACCCCCCTCGCTGCAGGGAAGGGGGTTGGGGAGGTAGGTTCTTCTCGCGTCCTCTTCGACCTACAACTCGCGCAAGACAGCATCCAGCGGAAAGTGATCGAGTTCGACCCGACCGGCGACACGCACTACGACACCGCGAGCGCTTTCATCAAGAGCCTTCGCGGAAGCGACCCGGACGCGGCGCTCTACTGGATGGCGCGCATGTTGGAAGGTGGCGAAGACCCGCGATTCGTCGCGCGGCGATTGGTGATCTTTGCATCAGAGGACGTGGGTAACGCGGACCCGTTCGGCCTGGTGCTCGCCAACGCGGCGTGGGACGCGGTGGAGAAGGTCGGCTTGCCTGAGTGTCGCATCAACCTCGCGCACGCGGTAACGTACCTCGCGACAGCGCAGAAGTCGAACGCGAGCTACATGGCGGGCGAAGCCGCAGCGAAAGACGTGAAGGAGGGCCGGACGCTCCCGGTGCCGCTGCACCTGCGCGACAAGAGCTATCGCGGGGCGAAGGAGGTGTTGGGCCACGGCGTGGGTTACAAGTACGCCCACGACTTTGAGGGCGGCTGGGTGGATCAGGAGTACATACCGACGGACGCGGAGTATTATCAGCCCACCGACCGCGGCCACGAGGCGAAGATCAAGGCGCGCCTCGAAGAACTCCGCAAGCGGAGGAAGAAACCGGAGGGCCAAAAATAACGGAAGAAGAGTGGAGTAGCGTCGCGCTTGCAGCGTACTGGGAGTGAGTTCACGATCGACGCCGGGATCAGCACCACATCGGGCGCGTCGATGAGAACGTGCTGCAACACAAAGGCGTGTACCCCTCCCCGCGTCGGTCGGATCAACGCATACGAGCCGCGCCGTCCCGGCGATGAGCGTCCCGTCCTTTGCCCACCACCGCGGGATAGAGGTTAGGGGGGCGATGGAGGTACAGCAGGCAGAACGCAACCCTGGTTCCAAAACCCCCCTCCACGATCCGTCCGCGAAGTGCTATCATTCCTATCTAACCCGGCTGTGGCCGGATCACGCACCCAACCCCTTGAGGGTCGAAACATGGCGAAGTCGAAAGAAGCGCGTAGCACGATCAAACTGAAGAGCGAAGCGAGCGATCACTGCTACTTCACCCAGAAGAATCGCAACAACACGAAGGAGCGGATATCGCTCCGCAAGTTCGACCCGATCGTGCGCAAACACGTCATTTACAAGGAAGCCAGCAAGGTCTAACACACGGTGGGATACTCCAAATCCCAATGGAGAAATCTCAACCAAGACGACCCCGAAGAACCCAGACCACGCGGTCTGGGTTTTGCTTTTTTTGGGCTGTTCGCACTCACACGGGGCAAGAATTGGTTGTAACTTGTTGTTTGGGTAATGTGACTTCAGCTTTGAGCGTTCCCCCGAAGGGGTCGTTATGTTGTCGGATCGGGTACTCGTCGTGATCGGCCGGACCCGCCACAAGATGATGGTGGCGGAGGTTCAAGAGGCCGTGAAACGCGGCGCGAAGTTCATCGAACTGCGTCTCGACTTCCTCGCGAAGGCTGTGGACTTCAAGCGCCTCGCACCCCTCAAGCAGTGTCCTTGGGTCGCCACGTTGCGACGGCCTGCTGATGGAGGCCGGTACACCGGCACCGAACAAGAGCGAATGATGATCCTGCGCCAGGCGATCGTGTCCGGCACGTTCGACTGGGTTGATCTAGAAGCGGACATCGCGCACACGGTCCCGCGTTTCGGCCAGGTCAAGCGCATCGTCAGTTACCACAACACGGCCCAGACGCCCAAGGATCTCGAAGACATCTACGCGAACATGCTCAAGCAGGACGCGGATGTTTACAAGATCGCTGTCACTGCTCAGTCGGCCAACGACGTGGCCCGCGTGCTGCACATCCAGCGCACCGCGCCGAAGCCGACAGTCGCGTTCTGCATGGGCGACATCGGGATGCCGACGCGATTCCTCTCACTCAAGTTCGGCGCACCCTGGATCTACGCAGCGTTCAACAAGGAACGCGGCATTGCGCCGGGGCTACCGAGCCTTGACGACTTCCGCACCACGTATCCGGTTCAGCACATCAACGCCACCACGCAAATCTTCGGCGTCCTCGGTGATCCGGTTGGGCACAGTCTCAGCCCGCTGCTGCACAACCAGATGTACAGAAAACTCGGTGTGAACGCCCTTTACCTACCGTTCAGGGTGCCGCGGGGCCAACTGCCGCAGTCACTCGAAGCGTATGACCAGATCCCTGTCCGCGGATACAGCGTCACAATCCCGCACAAGGAAGTTGCCGCGAGCATCGCGCGCGAGGTCGAGCCGAACGTGCAAGCAACGGCCGCGGCCAACACGCTCATACGCATCGACGAGAAAAAATTCTCCGCGGCCAACACCGATTTTGCAGCATCCACCGATACGCTCAAAGCGTTCTTCGCAGTGCAGGCACAGGACGGCCCCGTCCCGCAGTTGGCTCAGATGTCGGTTCTCATCCTCGGCGCCGGCGGGGTAGCGCGATCAGTGGCTTACGCGTTGCACCGCGAAAGCGCTCAGATCACCATCGCGTCCCGGACCCATGAGCGTGCTCAGAAGCTCGCCGAAGAAGTAAAATGTAAGGCCGTGGACTGGCACGCACGGCATAACGTCTCGTTCGACGTGCTCATCAACTGCACGCCTGTGGGGATGCATCCGAACGTGGACGAGGCGCCGTGTCACTTCAGCATCCTGAAGCCAGGCACGACGGTCTTCGACACGATCTACACACCAGAAACGACGCTCCTGATCCGCGAGGCGCGCGTTCGTGGGTGCGACACGATTACGGGTGTGGAGATGTTCGTGCGCCAGGCCGCGCGGCAGATCGAAATGTTCACTGGCCTGACCCCCGACACGGACGTGATGCGGCTCATCATGCGGAAGGCGCTCTCCCCACTGACGAAAGCATTCGACGACGACGGAGGGCGGAAGGAGAACCCCGCGGCGAACGAGGGTGCCGAGGAGTGACGCACCGGAACATCATTCTCGTCGGCTACCGCTGCACAGGGAAGACGACCGTCGGGCGGCTCCTCGCGCAGCGGCTCGGCTGGCCGTTCGCGGACGTAGACGATCTCATCGAAGTCGTCGCGGGGCGATCGATCAAGGACATTTTCGCGACCGAGGGCGAAGCCAGTTTCCGCGACCGCGAAGCGGCAGCTCTCGTCGAACTGTGCGCACGGTCGAAGTGTGTCGTCGCGACAGGTGGCGGTGCTGTCATGCGCGAATCCAACTGTGCCGCCCTGAAAGCGAACGGATTCGTTGTGTGGCTGACCGCATCGCCCGAAACGGTGTGGGAGCGCCTTCAGACAGACCCAACGACCCAGGCGCGCCGACCGAACCTCACTTCCACAGGGGGCGAAGGAGAAGTCCGCGCGCTGATTGCGGCGCGCGAGATGGTGTACCACGCAGTCGCGGATTTCGCAGTCGCGAGTGATACTCTGTCGCCGGAGGGGGTGGTCGATGCTATCCTCACGTCATGGAATGGTGGTTCCACTTCCCAATTATCTTCTGGTGCGTGACGATATTCGGCCTCGGGCTGATGATCGGCTCGTTCCTCAACGTCGTCATTGCGCGCCTGCCCTACGAGAAGAGCCTGATCTGGCCCTCGTCGCGGTGCTTCGCTTGCTACCAACACATCCGATTCACCGACAACGTCCCGATCCTGGGCTATCTCCGGCTCCGCGGCAGGTGCCGTGCGTGCGGCGTCCCGTTCTCCGCGCGATACCTGTGGGTTGAAGTCGGCACAGGGGTCGCGTTCCTCACGTTGTTCCTCGCGGAGGTGGTGTTCAACTGGCACGGCATTCCGGGGATGAAGTACAACTACCTCGGTCCCGACGAAGCGTACCCTCCGCTGAGGTGCTGGGCTCTGTTCGGCTACCATGCGATCCTGCTCTGTGGGCTGATCGCCGCCGCCGCGATAGACGCCGAACACCGCATCATCCCGGCGCAGATCACCTATGCGGTGATGGTCGTGGGCGTGATTGGTGGCGCGCTGATGCCTTGGCCGTGGCCGCAGCCGGCGAACGCCGTAAACGCGATTCCGGCCGGCCTTCCGTGGTTCCTCGAAGAAACGGTCGGCAAGATCCCGACCGGCGTACAACCGTGGCCGTTCTGGGGACCGACGCTTAACTTTGCACCGGCTGGTAGCATCAAACTCGGTCTGCTCAACAGTGTGATTGGCGCGCTCGTGGGGTCGATCGTCGTACGCGCGACGAAGTGGTTCTTTGAAACCGGGTTCGGCCGTGAGGCGCTGGGTCTGGGCGACGCCGACCTTCTCATGATGGCCGGGGCGTTCCTTGGCTGGCAGATCCCGGTTGTCTCGCTGTTTGTCGGATCGGTCGCGGCGTTGGTGCTGATCCTGACGGGCCGGTTGCTCGCTGGCAAAGGCGCGCCGACGCCATCTACTCCAACCGGCACGCCGGTATCCGGCCCGGCGCAGCCGCGCGAACTGCCGTTCGGTCCCGGACTCGCGATCGGCGTCTTGATCACATGGTTCGCGTGGCCGTGGCTCGGCCGGCGATTGCAGTTCCCGTTTTTCGACACGACCACGATGTTGATACTGGTCGCGTTTATGGGTTTGGGGATCCTCGCGCTCGCGCTGTTCATGCGCCGCCCAGCCGAGACGGCACCGACCACGGCAAAATAACTCTTCAAGGTCGTTGGTCATGTCCGAAACGGTGATCGTGGATTACGGGATGGCGAACCTGCGGAGCGTCCAGAAGGCGTTCGAGCAGGTCGGCCATTCCGCAGCGATCACGAACGACCCGAAGCGAGTTGCCGCCGCCGCGAAGGTCGTACTGCCTGGCGTCGGGGCATTCCGCGACGCGATTGAGCGCCTACGCGAGACCGGACTTGACGACGCCTTGCGCCGGTACATCGAGAGCGGCAAGCCGTTCCTCGGTATCTGTCTGGGGATGCAGTTGCTTTTCGACCGCAGTCACGAAGACGGTACGCACACCGGGTTGGGCGTGTTCGGTGGAGACGTGGTGCGGTTCCCGGAGGTGCCGCGATTGAAGGTGCCGCACATGGGCTGGAACACGCTCCGCTTCCCGCAGCCCGCGTGTCCACTGTTCGCGGGGCTACCGGTTGACCCCGCGGTGTACTTCGTGCACTCGTACTTCGCACAACCGACCGTTGCCGGAATAGTCGCGGCGCAAGCCGACTACCCCACGCCATTCTGTGCGGTGGTGTGGAAGGACAACGTGTACGCCACGCAATTCCACCCGGAAAAGAGCCAACGCGTTGGGTTGCGGCTACTCCGCAACTTCGCTGCACTCTGAGTTTCTAGGTTGCGCCGTCGGGCCTCGTCGCAACGCCCCCTCTACCACAACCTACTTGCGCGGTTGATTGAAGCCGGCAGGGTCGAACTCGTCGCCACCGATCGGACCGCTCACAGGCGGCTTCGGCGGAAGTGTCGTACCGAACTGCGTGCCGCTCGCGGGCTGAACCGGGGACAGCGGGAATGGCGTCTGTGCACTCGCGGGCGGGATCGGCGGCACGACCGGCTTAGGCAACGGCACAATAGCGGGCGGCATCACCGGGAGCAGCGGATCGGCCGGCGGGATCACGGGGACAACTGGAGACGCGGGCGGAGTCGATGTCGCCGGGATCGGCAACAGCACTGGCGGCGCGGTGTTGACCGGCGGGACGGGATTCACCGGCGGCAGAGCCGGATCTACGGCTGGTGGAAATGCCGGTGGCGGGACGCTCGGCAGCGTGGGCGTTCGCGGGAGCATCTCCACAACTGGCGGCAACACGGGGTCAACGACCGGCACCACCGACGGCAACGTGGGCACGAACACTGGTGCAGGTGGGATGACCGGCGCCAGGGGAACCGGCATCGGCGGCGGCGGAACCGCGGGCATGGCCATGATCGGCGTGCCGACAGCCAGCGCGGTCCACGCTTCGAGCGTCTGGTACACAACTGCCTGACGCGACGCAACCGCCGGCACCTTCTGCCCGCCGTGCGCGGTGAGTGCCTTCACGAGGAACGGGCTAGACACCGGCTCGTCCTTGAGGAGTTGTGCCGCGACCGCACGGAGGTTCGCCCGCGTGGCCTGGTGCCCAGATTCGCCCGGTGCGACGAGGGCCAGTTTGAACTTCCCAGTGTCAAACTTCACGTGACATTCGACACACTGGTTCGCGAGGAACGGCTGCACACGCACCGCAAACAGGTTCGCGGCTTCGGGCGTCACGTCCAGTTCCGGTTCGACTGGCACAGGCGTAACGGGCGGCAGCACGGTCCGCAATTCGGCGGGGAACGTGGGTGTCTGGGGCGCGCTCATCTTCGGCGCGTTCGCAGGCGGGAACTGTTGCAATGACAACTCCAGGGACCTCGCGAGTGCCGTGGCATCCGCGTTACGCGGGTCGAGTTTCTGAACTTCTCGCGCCTCGAAGAGCGCCTGTTCCCGCATCCCGCTGAACATGCACCATCGGGCGACCTTGAGCCGGGCGGCGGCGTCCGTCGCGGGCACCTTCGCGAGCATGAACCGGTACACCTCGTCCTTGCTCCCCGCTACGAACTGCACCTGACTCTTCGTGAACGGCCGGTCGAGCGATCCGTGCCGCACGACGACGACATCGCCGCGTAACGTCACAGACCCTTCAAGAACCTTGTCGTCCTTCAGTACGACATACTTGCCACCGGCTTCGAGGGGGTCATTCGCACTGGGCGCCGGGACCGGCTGCACGGGTGGTTCAAGCACCGGCATCGATGCAGGCACCGGCGCAGACGGCGGGAGAAGAACCGGTTTGGGCGTGGGCAACGGGAGTGCCACGGGCGGGATCAGTGGCTCAGTGGGCGGTCCCGACACAACCGGCCCAGGACCGGTGTACACGAGCGGCGCTGTGGGAGCCGGGAGCAAGGGCAACGGCAGCGGCACCCCCGTAACCGACGGGACCGAAGGTTCGGCTCCCGACACGGGCGCGACCGATGGAAGCGTGGGCACCCCAGACTTCACCGGCGGGACTGCGGGCAAGCCGGGCATCACGAGCGGCTCATCCGGCGGGCTGCTGACCGGCGGCAGCGCGAGCCGGGGCACGGCGGGCGACGCGTGAACCGTCTTCGGCGGCAGCGGTGGCGTGTCCAGGTTCGGGAGCTGCGCGTGTACGACCAGTGCAGCCGCTGCGACAGCCGCCGCGGTGACGAGGTAATAGGTTGTTTTCATAGTGCCGCCCGCCATACCGTGACGCCAATAATCGGGCAAGGCCACTTCGCGGAGATTCACATGAAGGTCGAGATCGTCTCCATTGGAAGCGAAATCACAAGTGGCCAGAACCTCGACACCAACTGTCAGTGGCTCAGCCGCCGGCTCGCGGAGATCGGCATCCCGGTCGCGTTCCACACCACCGTCGCGGACGACTTCGCGGACAACGTTAGCTGCTTCAAGATCGCGACCGAGCGCGCCGACCTCGTCATCAGCACGGGCGGACTCGGGCCGACGCAAGACGACCTCACGCGCGAAGTGATCGCGGCCGTCGCGGGCGTGGAATTGGTCGAACACGCGGCATCACTGGCGCACATCGCGGACATGTTCGCGAAACGCGGTCGCGTGATGCCGGACCGCAACCACGTGCAAGCGTTGCTGCCGGTGGGCGCGGAACCAATCTTCAACGTGTGCGGCACCGCTCCCGGCGTGTGGGCGAACGTCGGCAAAGCAATCGTCATCGCGATGCCAGGCGTGCCGTCTGAGATGTTCCGCATGTTCACGGAACAGGTGCAACCGCGTCTGCTCGCGATGGGCGTGGCCGGCGGCGTGTTCATTCAGCGGAAGATCAACACATTCGGTACGGGCGAGTCGATGGTCGAAGCGAAACTGCTTGACCTCACGCGCCGGGGGCACGTTCCTGAAGTGGGCATCACCGTGGGCGACGCGGTGATTTCGCTCCGCATCCTGGCGCACGCACCGACGCTCGCGGAGGCACTGACACAAATCGCCCCCATCGAAGCGATCATCCGCGAACGGCTCGCGGAGATGGTGTTCGGCACTGAAGAGGAAGAGCTTCAAGACGTGGTAGTGCGGTTGATGCACGAGAAGCGCAAAACGCTAGCGACCGCGGAAAGTCTCACGGGTGGGTTGGTGGCGCATCGCGTGTGCCTGGTGCCGGGCGCGAGTGACTTCTTCCGCGGCGGCGTGGTGACGTACACCGACGAAGTGAAGGCTCGCGAACTCGGCGTACCCCCTGCCCTTCTGGAACAGTACGGCGCGGTCAGCGAACCGGTGGCGCGTGCGATGGCCGAAGGCGTTCGTGCGAAGTTCGGCACCGACCTCGGCGTCTCGACGACCGGCTTCGCGGGTCCGGGGGGCGGCACCGACGAGAACCCGGTCGGCACCGCGTATGTGGGTCTCGCGCACGCGGGCGGTTGCGAGGTGGTTCGTTGGGGCTGGATCGGCACGCGCTACGAGATCATGAGCCGCACCGCGAAGTTGGCACTGAACGCCGTGCGGTTGAATCTCCAATTAGATGTTGGTTGACGAGATTGCGCCAGTGGGTTAACTTCTGCCTATGACAGTTGTCCGAATGAAGAAAGTGGTCATATGGCGATCATCGTCTTCTGTCCCGGTTGCAACACCCGCTTGACGATGGGGGACGACCGCGCTGGCGAGACGATGGAATGCCCCCGGTGTGACAAGTCGTTTCCTATCCCGGCGATCCTCCCGCCGCCGATCCCACCTTCACCACCGCCAGTTGCTCCTCGTCGTAACCCACCGCCACTTCCGCCCCCGCCGACTCCGGTCGCGCCCCCGGAGGTATTCACTTGGCCTCAGGAACCTGAACGGCCTGCGGAAGAAGAGGACGATGATGAAGACGAGTATGTGCCGAAGCGCCGACGGCGACGCGGACGAACGCGTCAGCGATCTGGGATGGTGAACGCAGTCGCCATCATGTACTTCGTGGTCGGTGGTCTGAACCTTGCCTGTGCCCTTCTTATCCTTGCTGGCGGAACGTTTCTCTCCCGATTGACCGATGACACTTCCAGCCAAGTGGCGATTAGCAGCGTGGCGGGTGTTATCGCACTCGTGATCGTCCTACTCGGCGTTCCTGATCTCATCGCCGGCTATGGCATCTGGCACCGGCGATATTGGGGTTACGTTCTCGGCTTGGTACTTGCTGGAATCAACGCCCTCTGGGCGCTCGCAAGTATCATGTGGGTTGACGTGTGCAGTTTGACAGTCTGCGGATCATGTAGCATCTTCGCGTTTGTCGTACTCCTCAACTCCCGATACTCGGAGGAGTTCTCGTAACCGCCTTCCAGACGGGTGAGCCCGGTCAGCTCGTACCCGAAAGTGGGGGATACTGTACCATGACGACCGACGTCGAACTGATCAAAACCCTCGCGGAACCGCGAGTCTTGTTTCCCGACTGGCGCATGGGGCAACTCGTCGCCAACCTCGCGCTGGCAGCAGGTGCGACTCTGCTGCAGGGGTGTGGGAAGCAGAAGGCGAACAACTGCTCGTCGCGGCGCGGCGACTGATCGCGCGGAACCAACACCGGCAAGCGACGCGAACCTGACCCGGCCACTCTCACATACCCAGCTTCGCCTTTGCATCATCCAAAATCGCTTTCGTCGCGGTGGCGCCCACGCGGGTCACGCCGATCGCGCGCACTTCCATCAGCTTCTCGAACGTCCGCACGCCGCCGGCTGCTTTGACCTGAACCCACAGCGGGCTGCACTCGCGCATTAGCTTCAGGTCTTCCACGGTTGCGCCCGTCTCCGCGTAGCCGGTGCTGGTCTTCACCCAGTCGGCGCGAACCTCGCCGCAGATGCGACACAACGCGCGCTTGTGCTCTTCCTTCAGGTACGCGTTCTCGAAAATCACCTTCACCTTCGCGACCCTCGCGTGTGCCGCACGAACCACGGCCGCGATGTCGTCCGCCACGTAGTTCCACTCGCCGCTCAACACCTTGCCCACGTTCACCACCATGTCGAGTTCGGTCGCGCCGTCGTCCATTGCGCGCTCCGCCTCGAATACCTTCACCGCCGTCAAGTGCGCGCCGTGCGGGAAGCCGATCACGGTACTCGCCTGCACCATACTCCCCGCGAGCAGTTTCGCCGCGAGACGCACGCCGTAAGGCTTGATGCACACCGACGCGACCCCCAACTCGCGCGCCAGTTGGCACCCGGTCACGAGGTCCGCGTCCGTCAGGTTCGGTTGAAGCAGCGAGTGGTCGAACATCCGGGCCAAGTCCGCGATCGTCGGGTTCGTCATGGCGCACCGCGTTGGGGTAATCGGGAAGATGAGGGCGTCGGAGACAGAATAGGGGAGAGGCGCGAGACTGACCGACCTTGACCCTATCTGAGGGCATGGTATGCGTGGAGGAACTCACAGATATCGCGCTTGTTTTCGGAGAATTACGCAATGCGTCGAATCCCGTTCGCCGGGCTGTTCGTGGCTCTGTTCGCGTCATACACAGGCGCGGCGGAACCAATCGCGTACAAGGCCATCGTCATCGATAGCGAAGTCAAGCTCCGCGCTGGACCCAGCGACACGTTCCCGGACACAGGATCATTACCGCGGGGCACAACCGTCATCGTCGAAAAAGAAGAAGGCAACGGCTGGCTCGCAATCACCGCGCCGCAGGGGTCGCTAAGCTGGGTGCCCACGCAGTTCATCGAAGACCCGGCGCCCGAACGACCCACGCCGAAGAACGTGTTCGTCGAGACCGATGGCGAAATCACGGTCGCAGCCGGCAAGGTGGGCCTGGCGCAGCCGCTCGACATTCGCCGCGTGAAGGTGCCGCAAGGCGCGCAGTTCTGCGTGATCGGGCCGAAGGTCACGTTCGCAGGGAAGACGTGGTATCCGATCACACCGCCACACGGCGACGTGCGCTACGTCCCGAAGACCGCGGTGCAGTTCGAGAAGCCCGCGAACAACAATTTCACAGTGCGCGTGAACGAGACCGTCAACCCGGTTCCGCCGAGCGGGAGTCCTTCGACGACGCCCGCTGGTGGGCCGCTGGTGAGCGTTCCTGGCCCGTCGATCACACCCGCGACCGGTGGCGTGACTTCCGGCAAGCCTGCCGTGAATCACCCGCTCTGGGCACAGGCCGAAGTCGCGGAGCGCGAGAATCGGCTCGCGGACGCGGAGAAGTTGTACTTCCAACTCGCGGAAGAGATGAACCGCCCCGGTGGCGATCACGACATCGCGAACCTGTGCTACACCCGCATTCACACGCTCCGCGAGAAGAAGCGGAACGCGGGCGGAACGACAAAGCAGGTTCCGCCACCGCCGAACCTGCTGAAACCACCAGCAAAGGAGGATCGCGGGGTGCGCCCGGGCACCCCAGAATCGCTCCCGCCGGCCGCAGGCGCGAACGATGACCGCGCGCAGGTCTCGGGCACGGGGATTCTTCGCCGCTCCACGCTCACGCCGGACGGCCCAACCCGTGCGCTGTACGTGCTCGAAGCGCCGCAAGGAATCGTGAAGATGTACGTGGTTGCCGGACAGGGGATCGACCCGGAGCGCCACCTCGGCAAGCGTGTCGATGTGTCCGGCACCGCGACCACACGCACGGGACTCTCGAAGCCGTATCTGGTGGCGACGGCCGTCGAACCGGCCCCGTGACGAGGCCTGTTTTCACGTGGTGTAGGCGGCGCGTCAGCACGCGAGACGCCTGCACAACAAGGCTCTGTATAGCGTCGGCCCCGGCGGCGCCGTGCTTCCCTTGCGAGAAGCACGGCCCCGCCGGGGCCGATGCTGTACCAAACTCACACTGAACGATCGTTAGTGGTTCAGCATGAACTCGTTCGTGTTGAGCAGTGCCCAGAACACGTCCTGGTAGAAAGTCACGTCGTCTGGCATCGCGCCGGGGACGACCGTGATGCCACCCGCGGGCGGGGCGACCGGCCCCTTCGGGTTCGGTCCCTTGCCCTTCGGGGGCGGGCCGCTGGAACCGGTGGACGGTGTGCCGAGGTTGATGGTCGCCCGCCCGGTACGCACCTGTTCGAGTCTGGTCAACTCTTCCTTCGACGGGTGCCGGCTCACGGTCATCATGAACAGTTCGTCGTAGATGCCAAACGGGTTCCCCTTGTGCTTCTTCACGACCTCGGAGACGACGCCCTTGTCTTTCGCGGTGCCGACCTGGTCGTTCAGATCCTTGCCGTTCATCAGCAACAGCGCCTGAACCACGGTGCCGTTGAAGCTCAGCTCGTTGCCCTCATCGTCACCGAAGTTGCGAACGAGACGGCCAGTCCACTGGGCCTTGAGGGTCTTGTAGCCATCCGCGCTGAGACGGGATTCGGCACGGGTCGCGAGTGACAGCGAATCGAACAGCACTTCGGGAGACATCGCCTTCAGCGGCATCCGGGCGAAGTACGGGTCGAACTCCGAGTCGGTCTGCGACTTCTTGCCGACCTTCGTCGTGCCCGCCACGTGGCTCAGTTGGTACACGTCGCTGGTGCAAAGCCATTCGAGGAGCTTCTTCGTGTCGTGGTTGTATTGCTTGAACTGTTCGCCCAGGTACGCGAGCAGTTCAGGGTGAACCACTTCGTTGTCGCTCTTGAAGTCGTCAACGGTCGAATCCTTCTGAAGCCCGCGACCGAACAAGTGGCCCCACATGCGGTTCACGTACGCACGCTCAAAGTTGTCGTGCTGGAGTACCCAATCGGAGAGCATCTGGCGCCGGGTCTTGTTCGTCGCCGGGGTGGAGATCAGGTTCTTCGCGGACTTCTCGCCCTTTTCGGCCTGCGCGATGTCCTTGAGCATCACCGGGAACGAAGCCTTACGCTGCCCGTCGCGGCGCTCGAACAGCACCATGCCTTTCTTGTTCCAGTTCGGCATCTCCCTCAGTTCGACGTAGTTCACCGTCGCGGCCTTCTTCTGCATGGTGTTCTGCGTGCCGACCTTCTCGGTCTGTCGGAAGAACGCATTCACGCCCCAGAAGTCGGCCTGGAGCCACTCCTTCGCCTGCGGGTGGTCGTGGCACTGGGTACACTGCGTTTGGATGCCGAGGAAGAACTTGGTGACGCGCGACGTGACCGGCACGTTGTCGTACTTGCCAAACTCTTCGAGATCGACCTTCTGGCCCTTCATGTCAGCCGTGATCGGATCGCCAAGGTGCCGGAACACGAAGTGAACCGCGCCATTCTCGTTACTTTTGCCGGTCGCGGTGATCAAGCCCGTCACGAACTCGCGATACGGAGCGTTGGTATCGAGTTGGTCTTCGAGCCACATCATCAGTTGTTCGCGGTAGATCGCGTCCACGCCGCTGCGTGTCAGCAGCCACACGGACCAGATTTCCGCGAAATTGCGGGCGTACGCGGCCGAGTAGTCGATCGGGAACTTCGCGAGACCCGGCACTGCGGTCACGGTCTTGCCGCCAACCTTCGGGGCGTACTTCTTCTCATTCAGCAACCGCTGGACGAGTTTGACGCGCTTGTTCGCAGACTTGTCCTGCTCGAAGTCGACGATCTCTTCGACAGTTGGGATGCGGCCGATCAGGTCGAGGAACACCCGCCGCATATACTCATGATCGGTGGACTTCGCGGCTGGCTTCGTGATGCCGGCGGCCTCCCAGTTCTTCGCGATCAGTTCGTTGATTTTCGCCGTCTGCGGCGTGATACCGCCGGTTGTCTTCGGTTCGTCGGCGGCCGACGACGTGTGGGCCGCGGCCCAGAGGAGACCAGCTGTGAGGCCGGCGAGAAGCAGAGAACGAATCATCCGGGTTCCCCTTGAGGGTTCGACTGTCGTGAACGACGCTCCCAACCAAAGCCGGGGCGATAGACTGTGTCCGTTGAATTCCTGTAGTCTAGTCCAGCGCGGCGGTGTTGGTCTACCGTTTTTCGCTTTCGCGTGTCCCGCCCGCCATTCGGTGAGACGCGGGCACCAGTAGCAGAGTTCCCAAACCCGCCACGAGAACAGTTTCAGGAATGGCGTATCCTGCTGGAACGAACCGCAACTGCCGCTCCCGGCGGTCACGGCCCGGTTAAATGCTAAGGGTTTCCTGCAAACAATCTATTGCGGGTGAACCCCATACACCCACTCGTGGTTCTGTTCGGAGTGCCGAAATGCAGTTTCCCCTCCGAGAAATCGCCCACTACACCCAGACGGCACCAACGGAAGAACTGCTCGATCGTGTCACGGTTTACCGCGAAGGAATGGAACCCGCCGCGCTCGACCTGATGGAAGGCGAATTGGACCGCCGTGGCGTAACTCGCGCGCAGATCGCCCAACACAACGCTATACAACGCGCGTCCGCAATCATGTTGCCGGACGGAACCGCAATGCGGTGTAGCCGTTGCAACCGGCCGGCAGTCGGAGAAGCACGCGGCTGGCACAAGATGCAATTGCGGATCCCGTTTGTGGCTCTGGGCTTGTCGATACCACTCTACCCGCGACTGCACGCGTACTGCGCGGTTCACTCCCCGAGCGCGAAGCCGAACCCGGACGCCGACGCCGAGTCTTGAGAGCGATCGCTCTCCCCCCGGTGCGCAATGCCCCAACGGAAAAAGCAGATCCGCCAGCAATTCCGCGACACTGTATTCGCACGTGATTGCTTCGCGTGTCGCGCGTGCGGATTCGCGTCCGCGCCGGATCGCGCGGAGGACGAACTCGACGCCCGCCACATCATAGATCGCAACGAGATGCCGCACGGCGGGTAGGTGGCCGAGAATGGTATCTGTCTCTGCGCGCCGTGCCACGAGAAGGCCGAAACCTTCCACTGTGGCGAACCGGTGCCGCCGGGGTTCAGTCCGGCGGAGCTTGATGCGCTGATTGGATCGAGCGAGGATGAAGCGCGGGCCGCGTCGGAGCGGCTCGGCGGATGACCTTACTTGCTCGCGACTTCCTTCGCCGCGGCCTCGGTCACTTCCGAGAACCGGACGTTGAGTTGGTCGCTCAACCAGCTCTGAACGGCCGGCGTGTACGGGTACTTCCCGGTGCTGATGAGCTTCTTCATGCGGGCGTCGCGGCTGGCGCGTTCCTTCCGCTTGAGGTGCCCGTTGACTGTGCGCGAGATCGCACCCTTATCGCGAATCCGGTCATACCGGATGCGGGTTGACATTTTGTCGGCCATCGCTCGAACTCCACTAACGGTTGCGCGGGTGTTTCAAGACTTATCAAGATAGGGAACGCGGACAATCCGACCAGCCCGCCGCGCAAGCAAGGGGTTCGCTTACCTGCCCTTGCTGCGCGGCGGGCTGGTACTGTGTCAATCCTCTGTGAACCGCTTGCGCCGAAGCATGTGGTGGTAGTGCTGCGCGAAGCGATGCGACTCATCGCGAACGTACTGCAGCAACCGCAGCGCGGCGGAGTGCCGGCTCAGTTTGATCGACTCCGATTCACCGGGGCGGAAGATTTCCTCTTCCTGTTTCGCCAGTGATATCAGGCACGGCGGCGTGATCCCGATCGCCTGGAACGCTTCAATCGCCGCATTCAACTGCCCCTTCCCGCCGTCGATGAGCAGGATGTCGGGGAACACCTCGTCCTCGTCTCGCAGTCGTCGGAAGCGCCGCGTCACCACCTCGCGCATGCTCGCGAAGTCGTCCACGCCCTGCACCGATTTGATCTTGAACCGCCGGTAGCCTGGCTTGAAGGGAATGCCATCGAGAAAAGATACGAGTGAAGCAACGGTGTCCTGCCCACTCAGGTGCGCGATGTCCATGCCTTCGATGGTCCGCGGCGTCTTCTCCAGGCCGAGTACCTTCCGCAATCCAAGCAGCCCCTTCTTCGGGTCGATCGGGAACACTTCCGGTTGCACGTCCTTGTTGGCGTCGCCACGCATGTCGAGCTTCTGGATCGCCGCGATCTCGTCCCGGAGCCGCCGAGCCTTCTCGAAATTCAACGCCTCACTCGCGGCGACCATCTCGCTTTCCATCCGGCGAATCAGGTTCGCGGTCTTGCCTTCCAGGATGAAGATGAGTTTCTTGATCTGCTCGCGGTAGTCCTGTCGCGAAACGCGAAGATTGCATGGCGCGGTGCAGCGGCGGATGCTGTGGAGCAGGCACGGGCGGAACCACTTCCACCGGTCCTCGCCGGTCGCAATGTCGAGTTGGCACGTGCGGAACTGCAATAACCTCTGAAGCACGTCCATCGCGATGCGCAGCGGTTTGGTGCTCGTGAACGGACCATAAAGCCTCACGCCTTTGCGCCGCGGTTTGCGAGTGATCTCAACGCGCGGGAACTCCTCTCGCGTGCGGATTTGCAGATACGGGAACGTCTTGTCGTCCTTCAGTTCTTTGTTGAACCGCGGGCGCAGATCCTTGATCATCCGAGCTTCGGTGAACACCGCCTGAATCGCGTCGGTCGTCTCGATGAAATCCACGTCCTTGACCAGCGGCATCCAGTCGCGGATGCGGGCGTCTTTCGCAGCCTCTTTGCTGAAGTACGACGAGGCACGACGGCGGAGATTCTTGGCCTTGCCGACGTAGATCACGTTACCTGCGGCGTCCTTCATGAGGTAGACGCCGGGCGTGGTGGGGAACTCGCGAGCCTTCGCGGCCGGATCGCGTGGATCGGGGGTCTGGTTGCTAATGGGCGGAATCGGGTCTTCGATCATTGCAGAACCTACCGGAACAGGGGTACACACAGTGTACCCGGTGACGGTGGATGTTTCGCGCTCAGGATGAGCGAAGATGTGGCAGAGGCGCAGTCAAACCCGAGGCGCAGCGCGATGACAACGACGTCAACCAAATAGCGCGCGGACCGGCTTGCCGCTATCGGTGATCGGGACGGGCCGCGGGCCGTCGTGTAGTTCTTTCGTGGGGTTGATGCCGAGCGCGGTGTGAATCGTCGCGTGGAAGTCCGGGATCGACACACCGTCCTTCAAGATCGCCTTCCCGGCGTCGTCGGTCACGCCATAGGCGCCGCAATGCTTCAACCCGCCGCCCGCGAGGACTAGTGAGAAGGTGGTTCCTTGGTGCCCACGGCCGCCGCCACCATCGAACTCCGGCGGGCGCCCGAACTCTGTACCAATCACGATGAGCGTCGTGTCGAGTTTCTTCCGCGATTCGAGGTCGAGAATCAGTCCCGAGAGAGCGGTGTCCATTTCCTGAATGAGCAGGTGTTGCTTGTCGATGCCGTCGTTGTGAACGTCCCATCCAGTGCCGTTGAGGAAGTTCAGGTTGTGCGACACCTCGACGAACCGCACACCGGCTTCGACCAATCGGCGCGACAGCAGACACCGCTGACCAAACTCGCCGCCGTAGCTTTCGCGTACCTTCGCGGGTTCGGTCTTCAGGTCGAAGTGTTTGAGGAACGTCGGCCCCGCGAGCCGGAGCGCCTCGGCTTGTGCCGCTTCGTACTCCGCGACCGCCGAACCGGGCGTCGTGCCGCTGCCGAGCGCGTCGAGCAACTTCCTGCGTTCCGCAGCGCGCTTGTCGTCCACGTCGGCGGCTCGCGTGAACCCGGCCGGGCCGCTGTTCGTGTCGGTGAGGTACACGAAGCCCGCCTTCGAGCCGAGGAACCCCGGCCCGCGGCTCACGTTCGGGTAGCCGATGAGGATGTACGGCGGAACGTCTTGCGCCGCGGCGCCGCGCTCGTGTGCGACGATGGAGCCAAGCGACGGGTACACGACGTTCCCGCTCGTCACGCGCCCGGTGTGAACGAGGTTCGTCGCGAACGCGTGTTCGTCGATGACCTTGTGGTTCACGGTGCGAACCGCGGTGACGCGGTCCATCACGTCGGCGGTCTTCTTGAGGTGTTCGCACAACCGCACGCCGCGCACGGCGGTGGGAATGGAGTCGTAGAGCGACCCGGCTTTCTTCGGCGTGCCCTTGTTGACGCCCTTCGCCTTCGGGTCGAACGTATCCACTTGCCCCATTCCGCCGCCGAGCCAGATGAAGATGCACGCCTCCGCCTTGCCCTTCAACGGGGCCGCGGAGAGCGGGGGGCACAAGCCCCCTGATGTGGTCGCAGCAAGCGCGGCGGAAGTAGCGAGGAAGTCGCGTCGGTTCATGGTTGTTGTGCCTTCGGCTCGTCGGGTTCGATGATGATCCACACGGCATCCACTTGCGGTGGGTCAGTGAGTTTCACAATGTTAGTGTGCCATCCACTCACCGTTTGACCTACCGCAAGTGCGGCCGGCTCGTCGTTGCGGGTTCGGATGCTCGTCCCGACGGGCGGGCGAAACCAACACCGGCCGCCGTGCGGCGACTCGACCAAGTATCCCGCCGCGCCCTCGGCGATGACTCGGCCGTAGATGTCCGGTTCGCGCGAAGGCGGGGACAACGACAGCCACCATTCCCGCACACCGACCAAACCGAACGCGAGCAGGCACACCCCGCCGACTGCGGTGGCGAGAACCAGTGTCCGCTTCGGAGTAGTCTTCTGCACGTTCGTAGCCTCACGGCGTGAACACGAACTCGGACGAGTTTATCACGGCCCACAGCACGTCTTCCAGGCGCGACCGCCATTCGGGGTCGAGGCGCTCCGTGGGCGGGTCGCCTTTGCGTGCGGCTTCTTCCTGGCGCATCTTGATCGTCGTCGCCTCTGGATGCAGGTGGTTCGACCACGACACGTACGGTTCCGGCAGTCGCTTGACAGTGGGCTTCGGCGGCGGCGTCTTCACGCGCGCGTCGAACCCGGCGCGGAGGTACTCGCCGTATGTCTTGCGTTCCTTCTCCGATGGCTTGCGCGTCAGTACCTTCAAGAAGACTTCGTCAAGAAGCTCATCGACGGACTTCGCGGAGAGCGCGAGTTGGGTGACGGCGTGGTCGTCGCTGAGGCGCGTGAGCCACAACCCGACCGGGCCGTTCTGGAGGATAGCGGGCTGAAGCACGTTCGTCAGGTTCGCGCGCGTCGTGATCGCGTCTTGACGCGAGCTGCGCCAGCCGAACGCTTCGAGCACGTCACACACCATCTGAATGCGCGGCAGCGACAGGCTCGGCCTGTCGCGTTCGTTCGAGGTTGAGGTCAGCATCCACGAGCGCCGCGGTTTGCCGAGCGTGAGCGAGCTGTTCATTTCGCGCACGCCGTCCACATCGAGGCTCGCTTCTTCGACGCGGAACGGTGCCCCGGTCGCGCTGAACATCGAATCGACGATCTGCTCCGCGGTAAGCCGTCGCCGAGCCGGGGCCGTGAACAACACCGGTGTGTCCTTCAGCGCGGGGTCGGCGGCGCGCTGATACGCGTGTGAGTTGAAAACGAGCCGCGACAGATGCTTCACGTCGTAGCCGCCGCGAACGAACTCTCTCGATAGCCAGCGCAGCAACTCCGGGTGAGACGGCTTGCCCTTCTCCCAGTCTTCCGCCGGTTCCACGATGCCGCGACCCATCAGCCGCTTCCACACGCGATTCGTCATCACTTGCGAGAAGCGTTCGTTCTGCGGTGCGGTAAGGAGCGCCGCGAGCCGGTCGCGTGCGTCCTCTGGATACTCCGCGAGTTGCTTGCCCAACGCCTCAGGTGCGAATCGCGCGAACGGCCACTTCGCTTCGACCTCGGTGCCCGGCTTCAGCGTCACCGCGATGAGCGGCTTGCGGCCCCCTTCGTGAACCTTGTCCAGCGGTACGCTACTACTGGCGGGCAGTTTCACCGGCTTCGCGCCAAGCATCGCGGCCAGCTCGAACAGATCGCGCTGGAGGGATGCGTGCGCCGGCGCGTCGTGACACCGGGCGCACTTCATCTCAACGCCGAGGAACGCCGCCGCGACCACGGTGCCCTTCATCGCCATCGGCACGTCGTTCTGCGATGCGACCCCGAACCCCGCCGGACCGCCGAACCGAGAGCTGCCCTTCATGCGAAGCAGTTCCGTCACGAACAGGTCCATCGGCTTGTTGTCGCGGAACGATTCGTAGAGCCACCACCGAAACGGCCCCGTGTTGTTCAGGGTCGGGTTGATGATGTTCGGGTTCTCGGCCAGCACGTCGAGCCAGTACCCCATCCAGTGGTCCGCCCATCGCGGATCAGCGAGCAACCGGTCGATGACCTTCGCGCGCTTGTTCGGCGCGGTGTCCGCGAGGAACTGGCGGATCTCTTCTGACGTGGGCACGACGCCGACGGTGTCGAGCGTGACACGCCGCAGGAACGTGAGGTCGTCGCTGAGTGGCGTGAGCGTTGTGTATTCGGCGTTCAGGTCGGGCCAGCGTGCGCCTTCCTTGATCCACGTTTCGAGAATTGCGATTTCTGTGGCGGTGAGTTTGTCGCCTTTCGGCGGCATCACGCCTTCGCCATCAGCCTTCACGCGCATCAGCAGGGGGCTTGTTGCGGGCTTGCCGGGTGTAATCGCGGGGCCATCGTCCTTGCCGCCGGCGAGAGCGCCGGCGCGGTCGTCCAACCGCAGTTTGCCCTTCGGCTTGTCGCCGCTGTGGCACCCGGAGCACTTCGCTTCGAGGATCGGCTGCACCTGCTTGTAGAAGTCAATCGCGCCCGCCGGCGCCGCGGCTTGCTCCTTGACATCCACCAACTTTGCGACGAGGAAGTGATCGATCGCGTTGTTCGCGGGGTATCGGAGGAGCCGCTCGGGCACTCTCTGCGCGGGCGTGGAATCGAGCCACTTCGTTGCGGAGTCGCGTCGCGTCTTCCAGTACTCCTCGTGTTGCTTGCGGCACACTTCGCGTGCAATCGCGTTCACCTTGTCGAGACGAGCGGCGTGTTCGGCTTCGTAAGCGGTCCAACCCGCGTCCGTGTACGGCACCACACGCGTACCGGGCGTGAGCAGTTGCCACGACTCGCTACCCGCGAGCGACACCGCGACCACGGTTTCGCCCAACTCGGGCCGGCGCTTGTTGTTACCCAAGTAGTTACCGACGATCGTTTCCATCACGACGATGTGTTCGCCGCCCTTCGACTCGAACGTGATCCACGATTCGCGGTTCCCTGGCGGCGCGAACCTGAAGTCCGGTCCGAGGTTCAGGTAACTTTCGGTCTTCGCGATGGTGCCGTGTCCGCTGCTGTCGGTCGGCGGGAACGGTGTCGAGAGCAGCACCTTGTCGTCGAAGTACAGCCTGGCTGCGCCGCGCCCGCGAAGCAGGATTCGGTGCTTCCCCGCGGGCAGGTTCACGACCGCCGCGGCGCGTAGAAGGAACGGGTTGGGTCGGTCAGCGCGTACACCGGTATCGACGTACTTGTGCGGCACCTCGAAGAAGCCGAATGCGTCTTCACGGTAGCTCTCGGTCGGCTGCGATGGAACCTCCGGCCACGCGTTCCGACTCGGCAATCCTTCCTCACAAATCTGCACCAAAACCTCGCCTTTCGGCAAGTCGGCGCGATTCACCGCGAGCGGGGGCGGAAGGAACTGATAACGGTTCTTAAGCACGTTGTCGGAAAGCGCCGCGTGCCAGATCGTGACATCATCGAGCGCGCCGCGGAACGAGTTGCCCGCACCGCCACCGTTACCGGTGCCGATGGTAAGGTCGTCCGCGTCGGTCACTGGTGCGCGGGTCGTTGCACCGCCTTCGTCCCAGACGCCTTTCTGCGAGACGCCATCGATGTACCCTCGAACGCTGTCCGGCTTGCCGAAGGTGTACACGAGCGCGACGTGGTGCCACCCGCCCCCGGTGAAGCCCTTCGTCGTGGTCCACCGGTGCCACTCTGCGGGCTTGTCCTTCTCGGGAGCACTCGCGAATAGGAAGGACACGCACGCCTCACCCTTAACGCCCTTTAGCCGTAGGGCGTAATTCTGGTTCTTCTCCGGGAACCCCGGCTTGCGGTTGCGGCCCTTCCCCACCAGATATGTGTAACTGCCGTCCTTCAACTCCGCGACCTTCACCCATGCTTCGATCGTGATCGAATCGTTCAGCCCGAACCGCAGATGCGCTTTTGGCAAGTCCGCTTCGCGAACGGTGATATTCGTGTGCGCCGCGGTGAACGCCATCGCAGTGTTGGTCGCGGCGAAACTTGGGTAGTTGGGCGGACGCGGGCCGGTTTCGAGGAACTTCGCGGACGCTTTAGTCACGCCGGTTTCGTCGAGCGCACTGAACTTCCACACCGCCGCGGGCACTTCGGAAGACGGGATGTCGTTCTGCGCGAACGCGGGCCATGAAGCAACGAAGAGAACCCCAAACAGTGCGACCAGAGGACGAGTCATGCGCGAACCTGTGTGCGGGTACGGAGTGCTGCTCACGATTGTACCGTCTTCTCCCAGTTCGTACCCCCGAGACCCGCCAGATGTTTGGAACAGCGAGCGCGATGCGTCACGGCTTCTCGCTCCGCGCCAGCAGTAACTCGGCGGCTTCCTTCACCCAGCCGCTGTGCCAGTCGTGCTTGCGCTGCGGGCCATCACGGTACTCGTGGGCGATCTTCAGTTTCTCCATCAACTCATGCGCCTTCTGGTGTTCGCCGCGAAAGCCCCCGTAGCCGGTCAGGATCAGACGCGTCTCCTTCTGGAACTTCGCGGCGTTGTCTTCGAGCAATCTGGTAACGCGATATACGGCGAAGTTGCCCTCGGTCCCGAAGATGTCACCGCTGCCGTACTTGCCGGGCTTGTCCATCATCAGAGGTGCGTCCCACGCCGCGGCCTTTCCGAACACGTCTGAGTGACGCAACAGCAGGCCGTACGCTCCCCAACCGGACTTGCTGAACCCCAGCAACAACCTCGCTTCTGGTGTGGTCTTCACCGGGTACGTCTTCTCCACGAACGGCACGACCACTTTCACGAAGTACGTCTCCTGGCACACATCCTTCTTGGTGGGGTGGTCGGCATACCAAGGGAGAAGCGAGAACGTGGGCGCAACGAACACCGCTTTCAGTGTGTTGTGCAGGTCGAGTTTCTTGATCTCCTTCAGTCCGTCGCCGTAGCGGTTCTCACTGCCAGCCTCGACCGGTAGCACGTACACGCACGGGTAGGTCTTGCCCTTCTCCAACCTCTCCGGGAGCAGCACGCGAATCCGTGTGGTCCCCGCTTGATACGGCGACTTGACTTCGTGAACGAGAAACCCATTGTCGTCCTTCTTCGCGTTGGAGAAGGTTGGCGCATCGGCCGCCGGTTGCGCGAGTGCCGTGCCTAGCAGGAGGAAGAGCATCACCATTCACCCTCAGCGGTAGTGGGCTTTTCAGTATAGTATTGGACCCAGAGGGGCCACTCCTCCGAACCCAGCACCGCGTACAACAACGCTGTCGAGAGCGCGCTCTCAGGAGGCTCGCGTGCGGCTGTTGTTCGTCTGCGCCCGTAATTGCTTGCGCAGTCCGACCGCGGAAGCGGTGTTCGGCGCGGTGCCCGGTTTCGAGGTTGAGTCCGCAGGCGTCGCGCCCGATGCCGAGAACCCGGTCACACCGGAGTTACTCGCGTGGGCCGATGTGATTCTCGTGATGGAGCCGGCGCACCGGGCGAAGCTCACAAAAGCGTTCTCCTACGCGCTCCGCGGCAAGCGTGTTGTGTGCCTCAACATTCCTGACGACTTTCCGTACCTGTCGCCCGAACTGATACGGATTCTGTGGGACCGTGTACCGCTATCCGTTCCTGCTCTCGTGACCGCGAAGCCACAGTGACCTGAGCCGACGTCAGGATTCGTCCGCGAGAGCGGGCCAGGTGTCCTCGAGGTACTGCTTCACCAGCGCCGCGTGCGACAGCGGGCTTGTCAGGTCATCGACGTTCGCGTTCGTCTCGTAGTCGAGCAGCACAACAGGACGCTCTTTCACGGCTGCGCGAAGTTGTTCCAGTTCTCGCGTCAACTTGTTCTCCAACACCCAGCGGTACGCGGGCAGGTAGATTCGGTAGCGAGCATCACGATAGCCCAGCAGCGTGTCGCTCGTCGCGCCGAACCGGTGACCGCGAACCGCTCCGCGACTCTTCCCCGACCGCTTGATGTTCCGCATGGTGGTGATCGACCATTTCGCCGGAGCGGTGTCTTCTTTCTCGAACACCTTCAACCCTTGCCACAGTCCTTCGACAGACGCGGAGGTCTGATTGGGCGTATTCGGGATCGGGATTCCGCCATGCGGGAAGAACGGGCTGAACCGCACCCACGGCTCCGACCCCTTCGACGTGACATCGACGAGAAGAGCACCCGGCCACAGTTTCACAACGGTCCACGGCTTCTTCCGGCGGCTATCGATCCCGATCGGCATGACCCATCTCCGCGAGGAAAAGGTGCAGGATCTAACTCTTGCGAAGCGGATACGATGTCGGCAGTTATCTGGACACAATCGGATACCTCCCTCCAACGCAGACTGAACCTGGGACGTTACCATTCGAGCGGGAGGTGCGCGGCGCAACTGGCACGGTCGGTACATCCCTTAACCTGTCGCGGCGTTACGGTTTCTTTCGTGTTGACTCCACCTCCGGGCCGTTTAAGCTCAAAGAAGAGTGAAAGGTGCGGCCCACTGCGCGCCATCACATCCTCTAGCCCCGCACCCGAACGCGTTCACCGCGACGAGGAACACATGGCTAAGTCGAAAGAGACGAGTGTCCCGCTGATCTTCGCGCTGGTGTTTTTCGTACTCACCACGATCGCGTTCGGCGTGATGTGGTACCTGTCGTTCTCCGAAATGGAGACGCATGTCAACGCGAAGAAGACAGCAGAGAAAGATCTGGCGGGTCTGCGAACGTCGAAGGAAGAATCTGAGCGGTTGGCCCGCGTTTACCGCATCTACCTCGGGATTCCTCAAAACGATGACGTGAACGTGATCGAGACCGAGTCGAAGGCCGGGGATAAGATCGCGGGCGAGGTGAAATTGATTAACGAAGCGATGGCCAAGAAGATCGGTTTGGCCGACGCCACGACACTGCCAGACGAACTCAAGTTTTGGCAGCTCGATGCCGCTGGGAAAGCGAACAAGCCAACGACTGAGGGGCTCGTCGATCAGATCGCCAAGATCAAGAACAAGGAGGTGGCGTACAAGGCCGCCGAGGACGAGCGGGATGCCTACAAGAAGCAAATCTTGGCACTTGCCAAGACCGCCACGGAACTCAAGGACGCGACGCTCAAGTTCAAAACCGTGACCGATGCGTTGCCGAAGGATATCCAGGACAAGATCGCCGCAGTGGTCAACGGCTTCGATGCACGCACCAAGAAATACGAGGCGGCCGAGGCGCTGGCGAACAAGACAATCACCGACGTGAAGGAGGAGCGCGACCGCTACGAGCGTGAACTCCGCAAGGAAAAGGAAAAGGTCGCGCAACTCCAGGACGACAACAAGCGACTTGTCGTCGAGGCGAGCAAGGGCGACCGCGAGACGTTTACCTTCGACGAACCGCAGGGCAAGATTCTGCGGAAGGTGCCGGGCACCGACGGCGTCGTCGAGATCAACCTCGGTTCCGCGGTCGGCGTGCGGCCCGGTCTCACGTTCACGATCCTACCGACCGACTTCCCGGAAAAGGGCCGGCAGTCCCGCGTGCGGATGCTCCGCGTGCCCGACGGCAAGGGTGCGTACAAGTCGGTCGAAACGTTCGTGCCGAAGGGATCGATCGAGGTGTTCGAGGTAGTGAATGAGCGGCTCTCGCTCGCCCGCGTCCAGGCCGGGTCAGAACTCGACCCGATCCGCGACGGTGTGGCTCAGGGCGACCTGCTCTACAACTCGGTTTGGCGTAAGGGCGTGGCCGACCACATCGCCCTCGTCGGCATCTTCGACGTGAACGGCGACGGCACCGACGACATCGAGACCGTGGTCAAGGACCTTCTCAAGATGGGCATCCCGGTGGATGCGTACTTCGACATGAAGAAACGCGCGTGGGTCGGGCAGGTGACCGAGCGGACCCGGTACATCGTCGAGGGGTACTTCCCGCTGAACACCGTGACGGACCCGAACCGCGACGAGAAGACGAAACTCCTCGAAGCGATGTCGAAGGCCATCGGTGAGGGAAAGCAGAAGGGCGTGAACAACGTCAACTTCCGAGACTTCTTTAGTCGAATGGGCTACAAGTTCAGGCTCGACGTGACCGACGACAAGGTGAACCAGGCAACCGCCCCTTACTTGAGCAACGTCGCCGTCGGTGCCCCGCTCACGCCGCCCCCGCCGCCGTAAGGCGGAGATCGGAACTAGCGACCACTGAAGACACGGATCAGACCAGAAGAATGAACCTCATTCTTCTGGTCTGATCCGTGTCTTCTGCGTTCATCTGTGGCTACACTTCTGCCCGCTCCACGCGCAGTGTCGCACTTCCCTCCACCGCTATCGCAATCGCGGCGTCTCCTTGTGCGGTCCACTCCGCGAGCGCCCACCCTACGCCGGTCAG
>SXID01000249.1 GCA_005772955.1 Planctomycetia bacterium | reverse complement strand
CCACATCTGGTGCTGGCCGACGCCGGTCGTGATGATCGTGTCACCGAGCTGGTTGCGGTCGCGCAGAATCTCCCACAGCCGGTGAATGGCGAACTGCGGGATGATGAGGCTCTCCGGCTCCGTGAACTTGAGCGGTTCGGCATCGCGCCACGCGTCGATTTGCTTCCACCAATTCGGGTAGCGTCCGCCCGCGGTCAGGTCCGCGTTCTTTTCGGTCTTGAGCATCGCGTTGAGGTCGGTCAGCGCGCACTTCACGTCGCTGTGAACCGGCACGTGTGCGAACTTGTTCTTGTGAATCTCACTCTGGTCGATGTCGATGTGGACGATCTTGCCGTGCTTGGCGAACTCGGTGAGTTTCCCGGTCACGCGGTCGTCGAACCGCACTCCGAGCGCGATGAGAAGATCGGCTTCGTTGACCGCGTAGTTCGAGTACACGGTGCCGTGCATGCCAAGCATTTGCAGGCACAGGTAGTGTTCAGACGGGAAATTGCCGAGACCGTGAACGGTTAGGCCCACCGGCGCGCCGAGTAGCTCCGCGAACTCCTTCAGTTCGGCCGCGGCGTTCGCGTGCGTGACTCCGCCGCCGGCGTAGATGAACGGGCGCTTGCTCGACCGAATCGCCGCGATCACAGCTTCGAGTTCGGGACGCGATGCTTTACGCATCGGCCGGTACCCGGGCAGGTCCATGACCGGATCCCAGTCCGGCACGATGGCCTTGGTCTGCACGTCCTTGCACACGTCGATGAGCACCGGGCCGGGGCGCCCGCTGGTCGCGATGTAGAACGCTTCCTTCACCACCCTGGTGATGTCTTCGGTGCGAGTGAGCAGGTAGTGGTGCTTGGTGATGCCGCGGCAGATTTCGACCATCGGCGTTTCTTGAAACGCGTCGTTACCGAGGACGTTCGTACTGACCTGTCCGGTGATGAAGATAGCCGGGATGGAGTCCATCTTCGCGTCAGCGATACACGTGACGAAGTTGGTCGCGCCGGGACCGCTGGTGGAGACACACACGCTGGCCTTGCCAGTGGTGCGGCTGAGCCCGTGGGCCATGAACCCACCGCCCTGCTCGTGTCGCGGGAGGACGGTGCGGAGTTTGCCCTGGACGCGGGTGAGCGCCTGGTGAATGGGCATGCTCGCGCCGCCGGGGTACGCGAAGACGGTATCGACGCCCTGGCGAATGAGTGCATGAACGAGGATGTCGGCCCCGCTCATGGGTGCGTTGGTGGGGGTTGCGGTCGTGGTCGGTTCGGCCATCTCTCTAGTCGCCTGTGTGAAAAAGAGCGAAATTCTCTCGATATCGAGAGATTAGTATACCGACCGGCCGCGTCACCGGGAACCGACTGAGAAAAGAAGAAACGAAGAGCAGCGTCACGATGCGACCGGTTTCAGTTGAATCGCGTCGGCCGGGCAGACGAGTTCGCACACGGAACACGAGACGCAGTCGCGGGGCCGCGGCAACCACGGACGTGTACCGCCCATCGCGAGGCACGCGACCGGGCACGCGACCACGCAGTCGCCGCACCCAGTGCAGCGCGCCGCGTCCAGCACCGGTAATTCATTCAGCGGGTTCATTCGTATAACTCGTCGTCCGCGAGGTCGATCACGTCTTCCGCCGGCGCCGCGCGTTTCGACCGCGGTTTGGGCTTCGGCTTGTCCGGCGCACTCTTCGCAACCGGTGCGGTGATCCCTGCACGCCGCGTCGCAGAGGCCATCAAGCCGCTGACGACATCCTCAAGTACTGGGCGCGTGAGCGGCGGGAACACCGCGTACCGTGCCCCCAGGTCGAACAGCGCCGCGGTCCACGCGACGCGGTCCGCGTCGTTGAGCTTCACGTCGCTGACGGCCACCACCGGCACATCGGGGCAAAGTCGGAAAGCGTCTGAAATAAGAGTTAGCGCGGCGGGTTTATCGTCCGCGAGTTCCACCTGAACCACGAGCACCGACGGCCGGCGGTCGCGAACGAGTGACATCGCGTTGTCACTGGACCGCGACGCCCGCACGAGCCACTTGTTCTCGGCCGAGAGTTCGCTCAGGAGCCGGGCGATCCAGCCGTCGATTTCGACGATCACCAGTTGCGGCGCGCGCACGACTACTCCTTGTGAGGTTCCAAGTCCCAAGTTGAGAAAGAAAGCGAAGAACGGTCCGTCTTAAACTTGGAACTCGGGAACTCGGAACTATGAATCTTTGCGCGGCTTCGGTGGTTGCGGCGGCACCGGGATGCCGAGCGCGTCGAGCCGGCGCCACAGTTTGGAGCGAAACACACCGAGCAGTTCCGCGGCTTCCGTTTGGTTGTTGTTCGCTTTCTTGAGGGCGAGTTGAATGAGGTGTTTCTCGACCGCTTCGAGGATCGCGTCCAGGCTCAATGCCTTCGGCGACGGCGTGCGCACAAGTCCGGCCTTCACGCGGAGTTCGTGCGGTAGGTGTTCGCGCAGCACGGGGCCAGTCGCGGAAGCCGCCGCGGACTCGTACAGCACTTCCGACAACTCGCGAAAGTTCGATGGCCACGTGTGGGCGCGCAGCACCGCGAGCGCGGCGGGATCAATCGAGCGGCTCAGCAACCGAGTCGCGATTCGCGGGATGTCGTCCAATCGCTCGCGCAACGGCGGGACTCGCAACTCGAATACCGAAAGCGCCGCCTGAAACGCGGGCACCAATACACCGGCTGCGACCGCGTCCCCCGCCATGTGATCGGAACCGCAAACGAGCCGCGTTCCGGTCTGTTCGGTGAAGTGATCCGCAAGGCGCTGTTGTAAGTCGCGTGGCACTGCGCCGGGTTCCTTCAGGTACACAGTGCCGATGCGGTCCGACACGCCCAGTCCGCCGTGCCCGAACAATAGGCTTTCGATCAGGTATGGTTGCAACCCGGCGCAGTCGATCCCGACGAACGCGCGGTCGCGGAGTGCGCTGGTGTGGTGAATGACGCGCGCCACCGTCTCCTTACCACTTCCAGGCTCACCCACGATCCACACCGGCGCGGCCACACTCGCGGCGAACCGTACCTGCGCGACGAGTCGCCTCGAAGCGAGCGATTCGCCCGCGAGCAATTCGGGTCCGAAGTGCGTCGCTTGGCGATCGCGAAGGGCGGCCATGCTTGGCGGAATCTTCCGCGATGCCGCGGGCACTGGTTCACCCACCACTGTGATGAACCCGACGATGCCGAACAGTTCGGCTTTCGCTGGCCCCGTCAGCAGAACGTCTCGCGGGCCAGCGGCATCGCCCGCGAGTGGGGCGAACGTCACGTCCCACCACGGTGGGCCGTTACGCCCTGGCGGCGCGGGTCTTCGTGCGCGGTCGGGGCGCCCCGCGAGCGCCTCCGGCGTGGGTGCGAGCGCCAACGCGAGCGGCGTGCTGTGCCGACGCTGCGAACACACCATGCCCAGCGTTTCCGCGAGCTTCAAGTTGGTGAGTTTCTCCCACGCGGGGTTTGCGTACCGCAACCGCCGGCTCTTGCCCAACACGAAGACCGGGGTCTCGGAGCGATGGAAAAACGCTCGCCACGCGAACCCACCCGACCCGCGCGGGCGGCCCTTACCAGATGGCGGCGTTGGTGGAGTTGTCGACATGAGATTCAGGATAACGCAACGAGGGGATTTATACTGCACGCGTTCGGGAGTGAGGCGGTTGTCCCCCTCGCCCCGGCTTTGCTGAGGGATCCTCTGCGTAACCAGACTCAAACCAAGCACCCGGGCATCCCAGGATGATGACACCACCGTGGGCGGTGGTGTCGCCCAGGCGCACGGTTGGGGTGCCCTCGCAGTCAGGGGTTTCAACCCTGGCTGCGAGGGTAGCCGCGACCCTCCGCGACGGGTTGCATCGTTCTCCCTAAACTGAAGTGAACCCACCTAGCGGAGCACCTCCTATGTACGATCCCGACGAAGCCACGGCACCCGCGCTCGACGGCGCCGCGCTCGACCGCCTGAAGGCCACGCTCGCACAGCGCGGGCCTGCCGCTGCCGTGGACGAACTCATCGCGGAACTGCGCAAGGCCGATGACTTCCAGGGACTCTTCTACGCGTTCCTGATGAAGAAGCGGATCGAACTCGGCGTGTCTCCCTTTCCCACGGGATCCGCGAACGAACTCCCGCCGGAGACGCACGAACCCTACGAGGACGCGATCCGTGACGCGGGTCGTCACGTGGGGGCGTTGCTCCTTGATCGCAAGGAGTACGCGAAAGCGTGGGCGTTCTACCGGATGCTCGGCGAGCCGGAACCGGTGCGCGAAGCACTAGAAAAGTTCATCCCCGGTCCCGATGACGACGTGTACCCGATCATCGAGATCGCGTGGCAAGGCGGGTTGCTGCCGAAGAAGGGCTTCGACCTCGTCATCGACCGGCACGGCATCTGTTCGGCCATCACGATGGTCAGCGGTTCGGACCTCGCGTCCAACCCGGACCTGCGCGACTACTGCGTTGGCAAGCTCGCGACCGCGCTGCACGCGCAACTAACCGAGCGCCTCACAAGCGACCTCGCGGCCCGCGGCGTGATCCTTACCAAAACGGCGACGATCCCCGAACTCGTGGAAATGCACCCGGACCTGTTCGCGGATGACGCCTACCACATCGACACGTCGCACCTATCGAGCGTGGTGCAGATGAGCACGCAACTCCCGGCCGGACCGGAGCAGAACTGCGCCCGCGAACTCTGCGCCTATGGTCGCAAGCTCGCGCCCAACCTTCAGGGCACCAACGACGCGCCGTTCGATGAGAACTACGTCGATTACCTCGCGTTCCTGAACGTGCTCGCGTCGGAAAAGGTCGAAGAGGGTCTGGCACGGTTCGCGATGAAAGCCGAGCGCGAATCCGCCGAGGGCGCGACCTACGCGGCGCAGGTGTACGTGAACCTGTTGCTCCGCGCGAACCGGCCCGCGGACGCGCTCGTTGCGGCGAAGAAGTTCCTGCTCGCGGAAGACGACCGCAACCTGATCTGTCCCGGCGTGAACGAACTGGCGCGCCGCGCCGGCGACTTCACCGCGCTGGCGGAAGCGGCGAAGGCCCGCAACGACGCCGTCGGGTTCCTCGCCAGCCTCATCGCGGGCCTGTAGCACGACTCACTCGACCGGGCGCGGGGCCGGCGCGACCGGGAGCCGCGGGACGGGTTTCAGCGCCGGGCGCCCGTCGTCGATGCGGAGTACCACCCCGGACCGGAACACCACGAAGCGCCCGTCCGGGCTGACCGAACACGGACCGCCCACGCGCAAGTCTTCCGTCTCCTCGATCACCGCGAGTTCACCCAGTTGCGCCGGGTCGCGACCCGCGTCGAGGATCACCACGCGGTTCTTGGTGCGGTCGGCGCCCGCGCCGAACCGCGCCGCCTTCTGTTCCGTTTCGGACGCGATCAAGTACCGCCCGTCGGCCGAGACGCGTAGGAACGAAGTCGGGTGGAACGGCAGTTCGGTGTTCGGGAGCGGTGCCGGACGAACGCGCCGCGTACCGGCCGCGAGGTCGAACTCGAGAATGCCGAACGTCCCGTCGGACACGAACAGCCGCCCGTCCGGGTGCCACGCCGCCGACTGCGGCCCCTTCCAGTAGACGCCCGTTAGCGGCAACACCTTCGTCTTCCACGTCGTCGTATCGATCTCCAACACGCCGGCTTCGAGGGGCGCGTCGGTCTTCTTGTCGCGGCCGGATGTGATCGTGCGGAGCGTCTTGCCGTCGGCCGAAACCCAGAGCGGGCCTTTCCAGGTGTGGGTCCGCGGAACCGTCACCTTTTGTCGCTCGCCCTTCAGGTCGGCGCCCATTCCGGACACCACCTTGCCGCCCCGGTCCGGGTAGTTCGACGCCTGAAGCGGGCCGGCGTCGAGGTAGAAGACGCGCTCGCCGTCGGCCGAAACGATCAGGTCGAGCAGCTCGTCGATCTGTGGCGTTCGGGCCAACCCGAGTTCCAGTTGCGGAGCGATCGGGCCTTTCACCTCGGGCAGGTTGTTCAGGTCGAACGGGTACACGAACGCCTTCGCGGACCAGTGCTTTTGGAGCGAATCCCACGAGCGCGACTCGAAACTCAGCGGCAGATACAGGCGGTTGCGCTCGGCGTCGAGGGTCGGCGGTCCACCGATGCCGGGCTTATTTTGGGACGTCGGGAGCAAGTAACTCGCGCCCGGTTTGAAGTCGGGATACGAATACGCCTTCAGGTACGACTGCTTCGCGCCGTCCTTCGCCGGCGCGCCCCAGAGCCAGTACCCGCCGACGGCGGTGGTGGTCCACACCGTTCCGCGCTCCGGGTCGAACGCCACGCCGCTGTTCGCGTCGATGGTCGCTTCCGACACGAGGCGCACCGGCTTCGCGTTCTCACCGGGCTTCGGGCCGGCGCCCGCGAGGTAGCGCACCTCGGCGTCGGTCAGCGCGCGGCCGTAGGCGCACACGTCGTCAATCGCGGCCACCGGCAAGTCCTGGTCGGGCACGTCGTAGCCGTTGTCGCGGCCCCGCGGCCAGTTGAACGGCCCCGGCTTCCCGTTGAACGCTTTGAGGGGAACGGCCCGACCGAAGGTCACCGTGGACCCGGCGTTCGAGCGGAACACACCGTCGCCGAACGGGAACGTCGCGACCGGCGCGCCGTCGAGGTAAAGCGCCGCGACCGACCGACCGCCGACAACCCGGCGCACGCACGCGACATGGTGCCACTTTTCGTCCGGGGTCCACGGAGCGCTCAGCGCCGTGTCGCGCCGGTCGTGGGGCAGGTACGTGCTGTACACATTGGGGAGGAACTGGTCGGTCGCGCGCGCGCGGTCGTCGGTTACCCCGGCGGTGAACACGGGCGTGGGCGGGAACCGCGTGTCGTGGGTGGCGGGCGGAACGGAAATCAGATCGCACGTCGCGCCGCGCACCTTCACCCACCCGGCAACGGTGACCGACTTGCCCGCAACCAACTCGGGCGGAAGCGCGGCGATGGGAACGGTCGCGCCCTGCGGGTACGCGCCGAGGTAGAGCGCGTTCCCGCGAACCCCGGGACCGCTCAACGGGGTGTCGGGGGTGATTGCGGTCCCCGTCGGCAGGACCGGCGTGCGCCCGTCGGCGAGTTTGTCGAACGGCAGGTGCAGCACCAACCCGGGCAGGTCGTTGGGGTCGGGCGGCGCCTTGCCGGGTCGAGCGACGCGGAACTTTTCGGCCTCCACTTCGGCCTCGCGGCGCCGGCGTTCCTCTTCCGCGCGCCGGATCGCGGCGAGCCGCTCTTCTTCCGCCCGCCGCGCCGCTTCGACGATGCGAGCCGCTACGTCGCGCTTCGCCTGTTCGACCCGCTCGCCCTCCTCGCGCTCTTTCTGGATGCGAGCCAACTCCGCTGCCGCTTTCTCGGCGTCGGCCTTCGTCTGTCCCGCGGCCTTCAACTTCGGGTCGGTGATCTCGAACGAGTCCAAGAACCGCCGCGCGTTCTCGTTGCCGGGCTTGGCAAACCTGCCGCCCGCGATGATGACGTACACACGCGAGTCCGCGATGATGATGCGCGATGCGAACCACCCGCCGCCCTTGGCGCTGAACTCGACCTCGCGGGCCGGATACCCGCCCACGGTGATGTCTTTCTGGCGCAGCACCGACTGAACCTCGCCGCTTTCCTTCATCCCCTTCACCGCCTCGTCGAGCAAGTGCTTGTCGGTGGTGAACCGCAACTCGTGCGCGGGGATGTCGCGGTAGACGATGGCGTACTCCTCGAAGCGCCCGAACAGAATTGTGCCCTCCATGGGCGCGTTCGGGTCCGGCTTTTCGCCAGCGATCTTGTCCATGTCGTTGCGCGGTGCCGCCGGCAGATCCACCTTGAACCCGCCGCGCGCGGACTCGTGCTTCTGCCACTTGGGACCGGGGATCACCAGGTACAGCCCACCACAGCAGCCGACCGTGAGAAGGACGAAGACACCGCCGAGAATCAGCAGCCAGAAGAGGACGCCGCGTCCCCGCGGCGGGGGTGGCGGGCGTCGGCGTGGTCGGTCGTCACGGTCGCGTCGACGCGGTCGATCGTCGTCATCGCGGTCGCGACGCGGGCGGTCGTACGGGTTGTTCCAGTCTGGATCCCAGCTCCGCCCGCCCGATGCCGTGGTCGGTTCCGCATCTCGGGGGGCGTCGGGAGAAGCAGTCGGAGTGGGATCGCCGGGGGGCGCGTTCTCGGTCGGTTCCGCGGCGCGGGGTTCGTCCGCGATCGCGTGCAACGCCGCCGCCGCAGTCGCTTCCGTATCGGGGAGTTGGTCCGCGGGCGATTCTTCCGTGGCTAACGGCAGCAGCTCCGCGTCCAGCGGTTCGTTCGCGAGGACAACGTCGATGTCTGCTTCCGCGTCGGGCGTGCTCGGCGAATTCTGCTTCGTGCGGGGCGGCGCAACTGGCACTGCGGCCAGCGGTGGAGGCGGGGGTGGGAGCGCCACGCCTGGTACGCGGAGCATGGTTTGGCACGCGCCGCACCGGATTACGCGCCCCGCGGACTCGTCGCCCACACGAAGCGTGCCGTTGCATGTGGCGCAGAGGAAATCAATGGCCATTCCCAATCCTCAAAGGCGGTGCACGCGTGGTTGCTATGTTACCGGGTCGCGGGCGCAATGGGCTATCGAAATGAGAGTGCCGAGGGGCTTGCGCTGTGGACTTGTAACTCAGCCGCGTTCGGCCGAGTTCGCGTCTTCCCCGTCGATGAGTTTCTGTAACTTTTTGGCGATGGGTGAGAGCTTCATTGTTCCGAAGGAACCCTCCTGGCGTTGAGCCTT
>SXID01000248.1 GCA_005772955.1 Planctomycetia bacterium | reverse complement strand
GGCGAGCGCGCCACCTCAACGTTGAGGTGGCGCGCTCGCCTTCGGCTTGCGGCTAACTGACCTCTGTCCTCGTAAAGACTGGAACCTCGCGCATCTCCAAAGTGTCTTCGCACGCATGGACGACTCACCCCCCTACATTCGTTTTCCTCGTGTTCGGTGACCTGCACGGGCGCATCCTGCCCGCGTTCCGGTTCGCGTCGTGGCGGCCCACGCGTACCGGGTGCGACCTCGCGGGGCTGCTCCAGGTCGGCAACGTGGGCTACTACACCGACATTTCCCACTGCAACCAAGCCACGCTCCGGCACGCGAAGTACGACCCGCTCGAACTCGGTTCGCTCACCGTGGTGGTTCGCACCGAGATCGCGGACCGTGTCTTGGACAACGAAGACCTGAAGCCGTTCACGCGCCACGACTGGAACTGGGTGTGACGGCTCATCTTCGCCTACCCAATTTGCCGATAGTAGCGGCTGGGCAACCGTCCTTGTGGGGGCGGTGCGCGCTGCTAAACTGGGCGCATGAACACTCTCATGCCCGACACCGCGGAGCCACTGGCCATGTCGGCCCCTCACACGTTGTTTGAAGTCGAAGACGATCGCGATCGCGACGCGCCCAAGCCAACCCCCGCGACACTCTTCGCGGACATCGTCTTCGATCGGCCGCTCGACCATGCGTACACCTATGCGGTGCCGGATCACCTCGTCACCAAGATCGGCGTTGGGAAACGTGTCGAAGTGCCGTTCGGCAAGGGCGGTAAAGGCACAGCGGGGTTCTGTGTCCGCGTGACGGATGTCGCACCCACTTCCGGCTACGAACTCAAGACCGTTACCCGCGTTCTCGACGACGACGCCATCGTCGATGACCACGTCATGAAGTTGACGCGGTGGATGGCGGACTACTACCTCTGCGGGTGGGGTCAGGTGCTGCACGCGGTCGTGCCCGCAGGCGTGCGCGACAACGCCGGCACGCGAGTCGCGTCGTTCGTCGAACCGATCCCCAAAGAGAAGTTGCCGAACCCGCTGCCAACTGTCACGCCGCAACAGAAGGCCGCGCTCGACAAGCTCAAGAAAGAGAACCGTCCGCTCGAAGTGCTTCAACTCGCGCGGCTCGCCAAATGCACAACGGGCGTGGTTGCGGGCCTCATCAAGAAGGGGTTGGTGCGGAAGTTCGCCGAGCGCATCGAAACGCCCGCCGCGGCGCCCGGGCACGAATCCGAAGACGACACGCCGGGCGAACCGCTCAAAGAGATCGCGCTGAACGCGGACCAACTCCGCGTGTGGGGGCAACTCAAAGGCGCGCTCGAAACCGGCGGTTATCACCCGTTCCTGCTGCACGGCGTCACCGGCTCAGGTAAGACCGAGGTGTACCTGCGTGCCATCGAAGAAGTGGTGAAGCAGGGCAAAGAAGTCATCGTCCTGGTGCCAGAAATCTCGCTCACACCGCAGACGATCTCGCGGTTCAAGGGCCGGTGCGGGAACCTCGCGGTGCTGCACAGCCACCTCACCGACGCCGAACGCGGCGGGTACTGGCGACGCGTCGCCACCGGGCACATTCAGGTGGTAGTCGGTGCGCGCAGCGCTGTGTTCGCACCGACGCGGAAACTTGGCCTCATCGTCATCGACGAGGAACACGAGAACAGTTTCAAGCAGGAATCGACCCCGCGCTACCACGCGCGCGACGTGGCCGTGATGCGAGCCCGGCTCGAAGGAATTCCCATCCTCATGGGGTCCGCGACTCCGAGCCTCGAAAGCTGGGCAAATGCGGAACGCGGCAACTACACCATCCTACGCATGCCGAACCGCGTCGAGAGCCGGCCGCTGCCTACGGTAAAATTAATCGACCTTCGCCACGAACCGAAGCTGCCCGGCAAGCACTACGCGATCGGGCCAACGCTCGAAGGCGCAATGCGGCAAACGCTCAAGGACAAGGGTCAGATCATCCTGCTGTTGAACCGGCGCGGGTTCAGCACGCACGTGCACTGCGAAGCGTGTGGGCATGTCGCGCAATGCGCCCACTGCGACCTCGCGATGACGTTCCACCGCACCAAGAACTCGCTGATGTGCCACTACTGCGGGTTCGAGACGGCCCCGTTCCAGAAGTGCCCCGCGTGCGCGCAACCTTCAATGCGCTACCAGGGACTCGGAACGGAGAAACTGCAAGTCGAGATCGAGGAGAAGTTCCCGGGAAACGTGTGTCAGCGGATGGACTCCGACACGATGTCGAAGCCCGGAAGTCACCAGCGCGTTCTCGACGCTTTCCGCGACGGCCTGATTCAGATCCTCGTCGGCACGCAGATGATCGCGAAGGGCTTGGACTTCCCGAACGTGACGCTGGTAGGCGTGGTGAACGCGGACGTGGGTCTGCACCTCCCGGATTTCCGCAGCGCGGAGCGGACGTTCCAGTTGCTCGCGCAGGTCGCGGGGCGGGCCGGTCGCGGCGAGCGCGGCGGGCACGTGTTGGTGCAGACGTTCACGCCGGACCACCCGTGCATCACGCTCGCGTCGCATCACAACTACGCGGAGTTCGCGAAGCTCGAACTAGTTCACCGTAAATTACACAAGTACCCGCCGTTCGAGCGGATGGCGCGATTGATCGTTCGGAGCGAGAAGGAAGACGCGGCGTCGGCGTTCGCGGACGTGCTCGCGACCGCGTTCAAGGAAGCGATGAAGCGGTCTGCGAACGCGCAAGGGCAATCGCCGGTGCGCTTGCTCGGCCCCGCGGAGTGCCCGGTATTCAGGCTAAACAACTTCTACCGGTTCCACTTCCAGGTTCAGTCCGACAGCAGCGCCGTGCTGCACGAAGTTCTGCGCAACGTGCTGGCGCTAGCAAAGCCGCCGAGTGGTGTCGAGTTCCAGGTGGACATCGACCCGTACAGCATGTTGTGAACTGCTCGCGTGTCGTCGCGGTGAGATTCTGTCTCATGTGGGAAAAACGCACGCGGGCCATGGCGACCGCCCGATGTTATCGAATAACTTGACGTTACGGTGCCGTGCGGTAATACTCTCCCAACGCACGACCCATTCCGAGACGGAGGTTTAGCCAGTTATGTCCCACATCGTTACCGCCAACTGCAACGACTGCAAGTACACCGACTGCTGCGTCGTCTGCCCGGTAGAGTGCTTCTACCAGGACGAGATGATGCTCTACATCGACCCGGAAGACTGCATCGACTGCGAAGCGTGCGTCCCCGAGTGCCCAGTCGAGGCGATCTACTCCGAGCCGAACACCCCGACGCAATGGAGTAGTTACATCCAGCTCAATGTCGAGCGTGCCGCCGCGCTGAAAGCCGCCGGGGGCGACGCCCACATCACCGAGAAGAGCCCCGCCAAGGAAGGGCCGGATTGTAAGAAGAAATAGCCATTGGTCCTCGGTCATTGGTCCTTCGTCATTCGTGATAAGCCCACACGGGCCGCGGATACACTGAAGTCTGGGAATCAATGACCGAGGACGAATGACCCATGACGGGCCTTTTACTGATCCAACTCGGCACGCCGGACGCGCCCACAGCGACCGCGCTCAAACCCTACCTGCGCCAGTTCCTCTCCGATCCTCGCGTGATCGAGGACCAGGGGTGGAAGTGGAAGTTCATCCTGAACTTCCTAATCCTTCGCAGTCGACCAGCGGCGTCGGCCGAGAAGTACGGACGCATCTGGGACGCGAAGACCGGTTCGCCGCTCTTCCACTACACGGTTCGCCAGACCGAATTGCTGAAGGCTGAGTTCCCGAACAACCCGGTGCGGTTCGGCATGATCGTTGGCAACCCGCCGCTGCGCCAAACCATCGAGGAAATGGTCGCGAGCGGCGTGACGAAACTCATCGCGCTGCCGATGTTCCCGCAATACTCCGCGACCTCCTTCGCCAGCGCAACTGATTCGCTGTTCAACGCGCTCACGAAACTGCGCCGCGTGCCTGCGGTGCGCGTGGTGCCGCCGTACTACGATCACCCCGCGTACATCGACGCGCTCGAAGCGGTTCTCCGCGACGACCTCGCGAAGCTGTCGTGGCAGCCGGAGCATTTCGTCATCAGTTTTCACGGCATCCCGCAATCGTATGTCGCGAAGGGCGACCCATACCCGTCGGACGTTGAACGCACGAAGATCGAGTTGGTGAAGCGGATGGGCTGGCAACCGGGTCAGTGGACGCAGACGTATCAGTCGCGTTTCGGGCGCAGCGAATGGCTGAAACCGTACACCGACGACGTGCTAACGGACCTCGCGAAGAACGGCACAAAGCGTGTGTATGTAGCGCTTCCAGGGTTCACGGTGGACTGCCTGGAAACGATCGACGAAATCGGCAACGAGAGCCGCGAAGTGTTCGAGCACGCGGGCGGCGAACATCTCAAGAGCGGCACCTGCTTGAACGACCACCCCAAGTGGATCGAAGGCATGGCCCGCATCCTGCGCGACGAAGGCCACGGCTGGCTGTGACCTTCACCTCGCGTGTATCATTCCAAGAACAAATCCTCTCCTTGCCAAGGGGGCGTTTCATGGACGCGTTCATCCTGTCCGCGGTGCGCACACCGATCGGCAAGTTCCTCGGCGGCTTGTCCGAACTTCCCGCGCCGAAGCTCGGTGCGATCGTCATCGCGGAGGCGCTGAATCGCGGGACCGTGAAGCCGGAACAGGTCGATGACGTAGTCATGGGCAACGTGGTGCAGGCCGGCGTGGGGCAGGCCCCGGCGCGGCAGGCGGCAATGTTCGCGGGGCTACCGGGTACGGTTCCGGCGCACACCACGAACATGGTTTGTGGGTCCGGCCTGAAGGCCGTGATGCTCGCGGCCCAGAGTATCTATGCCGGCGACGCGAACCTCGTTGTGGCGGGCGGTATGGAGAGCATGAGCCGCGCGCCATTTCTTCTTCAAAACATCCGGCAGGGCTACAAGTACGGCGACCAGAAAACCCTCGACGCGCTGATTAACGACGGCCTGTGGTGTCCGTTCGAGAACTGGCCGATGGGCGACGCCGCGGAACACATCGCGACCAAGTGCGAAGTCACACGCGCCGACCAGGACCGGTTCGCAGCCCAGAGCCACCAGCGCGCCGCGGCGGCGTGGGCCAGCGGCGCGTTCGCGGACGAAGTAGTGCCGGTCACGTTCCCTCAAAGTGGCAAGAAGCCCGCTCCACCCGTGGAACGCGACGAAGGCATTCGCGCCGATACGACCGCCGAAGGGCTGGCGAAGCTGAAGCCCGCGTTCAGGCCCGACGGCACCGTGACCGCGGGCAACGCGTCGCAACTCTCCGACGGTGGCGCCGCGATGGTGGTCGCGTCATCGCGGTTCGTGGAGCAGAGCGGAGCGAAGCCACTCGCGCGCATCATCAGCTATACCATGAGCGGAGTTGCCCCGAAGGACATTTTCATCGCCCCCGTCACCGCGGTGCAAGCCGCGTGCGAAAAGGCGAAGCTCGCGGCCTCCGACCTCGACCTGTGGGAACTGAACGAGGCGTTCGCGTCGCAGATGCTCGCATGCGGGAAGGGCTTGAACCTCGACGAAGCGAAGGTGAATGTTCACGGTGGTGCGGTCGCGATGGGTCATCCGATCGGTGCGAGCGGCGCGCGTGTGCTGGTCACGCTGATTCACGCACTGAAGCGGTACAACAAGCGTTACGGGTGCGCGTCGCTGTGCCTCGGCGGTGGGAACGCCGTCGCGATGGTCGTGGAATGCCTGTAACGCGGGGGTTCATGGATGGACGAAGCACGGAAGGGCGTTTCGCGCCGCGCCGATATTCCGGCCGAACTGCTCAGCCGACTGAACGCGGGCACTGAGGCGTCCGCGACTCTCGCGGAAGGACTGGCCATCGACTTCGCGGCGCTGCTCGTCGCGACCGTTCCCGACATGCCCGCGGACTCGGTCGACGTCGTTCGTGAAATGGCCGCCGAAGGCATCACGCGGCGAATGGACGCGGTCGGCGAGTTGCTCCTGCGTCACCTCACGCTCGACGGTCTGCCGGCGCTCGCGGGGCACGCATCGGACACGGTCCGTGGGTGGGCGTGTTACGTCATCGGTCGCGCTCCCAAGCTTAAACTGAACGCGAAACTCAGCCTGATCCAGCCACTCGCTGACGACCGGCATTTCGGCGTGCGCGAGTGGGCGTGGATGGCGCTCCGCCCGCACCTCGCGAAGAACGTCAGCCACGCGGTGAAGGCGCTCGTGCCGTGGGCGAAAGATGTGTCGCCGAACGTCCGCCGGTTCGCGAGCGAAGCCACCCGCCCGCGTGGTGTCTGGTGTTCGCACATCGACGCGCTCAAGCAGAACCCGGCGTTGGCACTTCCGCTGCTGGAATCGCTGAAGGCAGATCCCGCGGAGTACGTTCAGGATTCCGTCGGCAACTGGCTCAACGACGCAGCCAAAAGCCAACCGGCGTGGGTAAAGTCGCTCTGTGATCGCTGGCAACGGGAATCGGCTTTGGAGGCAACCGCCCGCATCTGCGGTCGGGCATCGCGAAGCGTGTGAGAAGTAACGGATGCCGTTTTCCGCCCCTGCCGCTTTGTCAGCCCTTATCTCAGGACCCGCCGCAATCCTGGCAGGAATGCACGTTTCACTTCGCAACACATCAGACGCAACTCGCGTCACTGTCTGTATTTCGCACACGCGATTCCGCCGGGCACGGTTGTTGCATGTCGGTACACACAACGTGGGGTTTTTGCGCTTTCAAAGTCACAGGAGCCGCAATGGGCCTGAAACCAATCGCTGACCGCATCGTGGTGCGGCGCGAAGCCGCCGAGGAGAAGTCGGCCGGCGGAATCCTGCTCCCCGATAGCGCCAAGAACAAGCCGCAGCGCGGCGTGGTGGTCGCCGTCGGACCTGGCAAACTCAAGCCGGATGGCACCCGCGTCGCGATGCAACTCAAGGCCGGCGACAAGGTGCTCTTCACCTCATGGGCCGGTGACGAACACCAAGACAAAGAAGGCGAAATCCTTCTGATGCACGAAGGCGATGTGCTGTGCGTCCTCGGCTAACGCTAACACCGCGACCGCCTTCGGCTCGCGGCTGACAAAACACCGAAACACGAAACACCAAACACTCCCTTGAGAGGTTAAGCATGAGCGCCAAGCAGATCGCATTCGACCAGGAAGCCCGCGACGCCATGAAGCGCGGCATCTCGAAACTGGCCCGCGCCGTGAAGGTGACGCTCGGGCCGCGCGGCCGGAACGTCGTCATCGAGAAGTCCGTCGGCTCGCCG
>SXID01000031.1 GCA_005772955.1 Planctomycetia bacterium | reverse complement strand
GCCCTCACCCGTCTTCATCTCGGCGATGCTGCCGAGTCCCGTTTGGTAGCCGTGCAGCACGGCGCCACCGAGAATCTGCACGTCGTAGTGGCGCATGTTCTTGGTGCGGCGTGCGGCTTCGCGGCACGCGGCGAACGCTTCCGGCAACAGCGTGTCGAGTTTCGCGCCGAGCTTCAGCCGCTCGCGGTACTCGATACTTAGCGCCTTCAGTTGGTCGTCGGTCAGCGCCTGCATCTTGGGTTCGAGTTCGTTCACCTTCGCAAGCGCCGAGCCGGTGAGGACGGTGTGCGCCACCGCTTTGTGAGGGCGGATGTAGCCGATGCTCTTGATCCGCCGGTCGTCGGTCGAACCGCCCAGCATGCGCGAGATGATGCGCACACACCCTTCCACGAACGCATTGAACCGGTCACCGAGCTTCTCGAAGAAGGTTGGTTCCATCCCTGTTTGAGCAGTCGCCATTGCCAGAGCTCCTCACCGCGTCGCCGCTCGCGGCTTCGCGGGTGTTGTGTTGCGCATCCCGCGAAGCCGCAAACGGCGTAACGCAGGGACTCCACCAGACTGCCAATCTAAGAAGCGTAGAAAAGTGGGTCAATACAGACCGCCTGCGCAACCGGCAAAACCGGCGCAGCAGGCGCTGGCGGAACCACTCGTGACGGGACAGGAAAGGGACCGGAAATCGCTCTGCCAAGCAGGCGAGACGGTTGCTGTCGTCCGAAGAGCGTGTCGGGATAGTGAACTTCGAATAACGGGTGACCGGGTTCCGTGGCGTCGAACTCCCGAGTCACCGGCCGACAGGGTTGGTGCCGCGATCGGTACTTGTCGCACGCCCCTTCGGGGCTTAGAATCACGCTTTCCTAACGAAACACAAACCTCGCTTACAATTTCGCACTAGAGGAGCACATCATGGGTCGGCGTCGCGGCACCGGTCGGCGGAAAGTGGGTCGAAAAAAGCGACGGATGCGTGCCCGGATCCGGCACCGCAAGTAAGACCACCACCTCCTCGGTCTGCGCCGCAAGCGGCTCGGACCAAGGAGAAAACCGGCCTTTTCCACTCTTGCGGGTTTCGCCTGCCCACGTTATTCCCCTCGGATTCGGGGGGAACGAATGCTCCACACGTTAATGCGATCCGCACTCGGTCTCGCGCTGCTTCTGGCAGCCGCCGTCATCGGCTGCGCCAGTCCGGGTGCTGTCGGCGACCGGGTAACGCCACTCAAACGGTTGGCCGGGCGTGGCGACCGCACCACGGAAGAACTGAAATCGTCCGTCGGGTGGCTCGACATTGAAGCGCAGGAATCCGGGCGCAGTACCATCCGTCCCGAGCACCTGCTCGAATTCGCGAACAAGGCTCGCGCCGCGGTCAAGCCGCCCGTCCCGGTCCCGAAGAAACACATCCTCATCGTCACCGGCGGCGGTTCCTACGGAGCATACCCGGCCGGCGTTCTCGTCGGCTGGACCGCGACCGGCACGCGCCCCGAGTTCGACGTGGTGACCGGCATCAGCACCGGCGCGCTGCTCGGCGGGTTCGCCTTTTTGGGGCCGTCCGAAGACGCCGAACTCCAGCGGTGCTACACCACGCTCCAGAACGAGAACATCTACAAGCAGAACCGCATCCTGCCGTCGCTTCTGTCGGAGTCACTCGCGGACAGCGCGCCGCTGGCGAAACTCATCCGGGAGGTTGCAACGGACGAACGCATCGCCCGGTTCGCAGTCGAGCACCGCAAGGGGCGGCGGTTCTACGTCGGTACCACAGACCTCGACGCGCGCCGCGCGATCGTGTGGGACATGGGCGCGATCGCGACACGCGACACGCCAACGGACCGCGAGTTGTTCCGCAAGGTGCTGCTCGCGTCCGCGACCATCCCAGGGTTCTTCCCACCGGTGCGAATCCCAATCACGGTGGACGGCAAGCGCCACGTTGAGCGCCACATCGACGGTGGCACCACGGCGTCGATGTTCTTCGCACCGCCGTGGGTGCCCGCTGCGGAACGAGAAAAGTTACCGGCGGGCTGGCTGCACGGCTCGGATGTGTACATCTTGGTCGCGGGGAAGATGTACCCGGACCCGACGCCGGTAAAATCGCGCACGTTCGCCATCGCGAGCAACGCGATCTCCACCATCGTTTACGACCAGACGCGAAGCGACCTCCACAAACTCTTCCTGCTTACGACGATGACCGGGATGAACTACCACGTGTCGGTGATCCCGACGGACGTGCAATCGCCGCTCATGAGTACCGACTTCGACCCGAAAGAAATGTCGCGTCTGTTCTGTGCGGGCGTGGAGTGGTCGCAAGCCGGACCGAAGTGGCGAATCACGCCACCGGGCAGCGAGCCTGGTGAAGGCGTAAAGTACCGTGCGGGCACGATCCTCACCGACACCAATCGCGGTGTGGGTGACCAGATCCTCGGCCCGCCGTTCCGTCCGATGCCGTTCGTAGTGCCGGAGAAATAGTCATTGGCCATTGGTTTCAGGTGGGGTCTGGAACCGCTTTCGACTTTAGCAAATGACCAATGACTACATTGTCCTCCCCCCGTCCACAACCAACACCTGCCCCGTGGTGAGCGTGGTGCCCGTCGCGAGGTAGAGCACCGCGTCCGCGATGTCGTCGGGGTCCGCGGCGCGACCGAGCGGTGCTTGCTCCAGAAACTTCGCGACGTGCGTCTCGCGGCCTTCGAGCCATCGCGTCAGAATCGGCCCAGGCGCGACCGCGTTCACGCGCACATCCGGTCCAAACGCACGCGCGAGCGATTGCGTCATGCAGTTTAGCGCGGCCTTGCTCGCGCAGTACGGAATCGAACTACCCGAACCCGTCAACCCCGCGACGCTCGTCACGTTCACCACGCTGCCCTTACTCGCCTTCAAGAGCGGCATTGCGGCGCGTGTGGCGTAGAACGTGCCCATCACGTTCACCTGGAAGATGTCGTGCCACACCTGATCGGTGAGCGCGTCGAGGTCCGCGTGCGGGACGAAGTGTGTGGTGCCCGCGTTGTTCACGAGTACGTCGAGCCGGTCGAACGCGGCTTCCGCAGCGGCGATCATCTCGTTCACTTGCCCCGCGTCCGCGACCGTAGCCTTGCACAACAACACCGGTGCGCCTTCGGCTTCGACGAGCTTCACGGTTTCGATCGCGTCCGCTTCCGACTTCGAGTAGTTCACGACGACCGCGTAACCGAGTTTGGCGAACCTAACCGCGCACGCGCGCCCCACACCAGTAGCCGAACCGGTGACGAGCGCGACCTTGCGATCAGAAGACATGTCGAGACTCCGTGCGAAGTATGAGGATGGCGTAGCCCATTGTCCATGCGGTTACCTCAACGTTATTTGATCCGTAACGCCACGCCGAGTAGATTGTCTGCATTCACTCCCAACGAGGATCCGTCATGCCCCGTTCGGTTATCGCTTTTCTCGTTGGTCTTGCGCTGTGCGCCACAACGGCCGCCGCAGACGATGACCCCATCAAGACAAAACTCGGCACGGCCAAGAAGGACTACGACACGAAGTTGGAGAAGTACAAGAAGGGCGTGACCGACTGGCTGGACAAGAAAGAAGAAACGGCGCGGAAGGCGGGAAACAAGGAGTTGGTTGATCAGATCAAGTTGGCGCGCGAGATCTACCAGGACACGGGCACGCTGCCGGTGGTGCCGCCGCCCGACGTGCAGAAGACGCTAACCGGCGCACAAACCGTCTACGACGCGGCCCTGATTGCGGCCGTCAAGGACTACACGAAAGCGAAGAAAGACGAGGAAGCCGCGGCCATCACCAAGCAACTGCAGGAGTTCCGCGAGGAGATCGACCCGCGAACGCCGGTCAAGAAGGCGCTTCTCGGCACCTGGAAGGTAACGGTAGCCAGCGAGAAGTACACGGGCGAATGGACGTTCAACAACGACGGCTCGGTGAACTCGACGAAAGGGGTGGCGAAGGGCCAGTGGTCGATCGACGTGAACCGACGGGCGGTCCTGATCGGATGGGGCAAAGACTTGACGGACAAGTTCGACCTGCCACTGAACCCGAATGGCACCGTCGGGTCGCAGGTCGGTCGCCAGAACGCCAAACTCGAAGCGGTCAAGAAGCCATAGGGCTGTTCGCTCTGATCGTTCGAGAAAGAAATGGGCACACCTATCGGACCCGAACTCACGAACGTGCTGCTGTTCGTCGCGGTCGCGGGGCTGTTCCTGCTGTTTGCGCGCGACTGGACCGTGCGCGTGGCTGGGGTCGTGCTGATGCTCCCGCGGTTGATTGCCGCACCGCTGACGCTGGGCGAAGTGCTGATGTTCGGAAGCGGAGTCGCAGCCGCAATCAGCCGCGTGGTGTACGGGTGGAGTTTCGGCACGCCAGAAGAGGGCGTGGAAGTGTCGGAAGCCGCCGACCCACCGGAAGCAGATGACGTGAGCGAACCAGCCGCGTGTGTGGCGTGCCGCGGGTCGATCCCGGCCGGGGAAAATAAATGCCCGCAATGCGGCTGGTCGTACACCGCACCGCGAGCGTAACGCGAACGACTACTTCTTCAGGTCGAAGTTGTGGGTAGTCTTGCCCGCGGCAACGTCGGCCGTGAGTTCGGTCTTGTCGTTATACTTTTCGGGGATGTACGGCTCGACGGCATCCTCCCCCATCGGCCCCTTCTTGCCGGGAATGAGGCGATTCGCGAGAATCTGCACCTTGTTCTTCCCCTCTTTCACCTTCAGTGTGTAGCGCCCGGCTTTGATCTTACCGCCTTCGGCACCGACGGACTTGTCTTCTGGAATAAACGTGATGTCACCTTCGGCGACATCTTGGCCATCGAACTTGACGGTCCCGTTGACGTCGTGCAGTTTCGGACTGGATTTGCCACAACCGGCAGCGACTACTGCCGCAAGCAACACGGCGAGAAGAGGGGAGAAATACTGCCTGTTCATAGGCTCCTCAGATGAGTAAGGGGATTGAGAGGGATCAAACAAACCCGGGCTGCCGCGACCTAAGATGCGGCAGCCCGGCTGTTGGAGTGCGACAATTCTGCTCAGTTGCCGGAGACGACTTCGCCACCTTGGTGGGTGCCCATGAAGGCCCAATTCTGGGCGTTAACGCCGTTGCTGATGGAGCGGACCGAGCCATCGGCCATCGCCACGTTCACGCCGCCGGTGTGGTAGCTCCGGGCGTTCAACCCGACGGCATTCGCCGCCGCCGTTCCTGTCCCCACATCCGTTGATGGTGACTTCGTGGTCGAGATCCCCTGATACCCGACCCGGTCGGCAACCGTTGAGTTTGGTGTGTTGAGGGTCACGAACCAACTGTTCCCGTACCAGGAGTTGTTGTACCGGCCCCGTAAGTCATTGACGGTTGTGTCGGGTACAAGAGCAATTTCGCTCACCAGGAGCGTGTTGGACGTCCCGTCGGTGATGTGCGCGATTTGGGTCTTCGACTTGACTGCGAAGATGCCGTTGGTGACCTGGCCCGGGTTAATGACGCCCAGCGACCCGGCACAAACGACAACGTTGGTGTGCAGCCCCTGCGTCTGGAACGCGTTGCCGGCCGCGGGGATGTTGTTCCCATCTCGGGTTGCCGTCTTCCCCCCGTTGGGGTCGGTCGGGCAGACCAGCGCCGGAATCAACGTGTCCTTGTTCGGAGAAAGCAGCGCCCAGTTACCGTTGCCCGGTTGGGCAGCCTCGAAACTCGCAAACAGTGGGTTTTGTTCGAGGTACGGAAGCGTGAGGTGAATCCAGCAACCCCGGATGTAGGGGGCGTCGTTCGCGTAAAAGTTGTTGTATTGGCCGAGTGGGAACTTCTGGTTGACGTCGTGGTAGTTTTGTAGGGCGAGCGCCACCTGCTTCATGTTGTTCTGACACTTCATGCGGGCGGCGGCTTCGCGCACCTTCTGCACTGCGGGCAGCAACAGCCCGATGAGGATCGCGATTATCGCGATCACCACCAACAATTCGATCAGGGTGAAACCACGCCGACCGGAGAGAGAATCGCGAGGCATGGTCGTGCTCCGAATTAACGAATGCGGGCGGAAAATAGAACGTGGAACCGAAGCGCGGCGAGAGTGAGCGTGTGCGGTGGAATGAATCACTCGGCAACAACACTCCTCACCTATCCAACACATACACCCAACGACCCGTGACCCGCAACCGAAATTCCGACCACCGTTCAATTCTCATTCGCGCTTGGCGCCTCCCGCCCGGCCGGTATCGTGAGTGTGGCCGAACCACTGCCGAGGGTACGCGAATGAACGTGGCCGAGTTCCGCGCTGTGCTGCTGTCCAACCCAAACGCGGCGCTGCACCTGATGCTTCCCGATGGCGACTTCGTGCCCGCGCACTTCCACGTCACCGAAGTGGGTCGCGTGCAGAAAGACTTCATCGACTGCGGCGGAACGACCCGCTCCGCAGTCACGTGTCTGCTTCAGGTGTGGGTCGCGACTGATGTGGCGCACCGGCTCACGGCGGGGAAACTCGCGGGCGTTCTCAAACTCGCGGCCCCGCTCCTCGGTTCGGACGAACTGCCAATGGAAGTGGAATACGAACGCGACGCGGTCTCGCAATTTGCGGTCGCCGCTGCGGAAGTCACGCCGATGGGTGTGCTGTTCCACCTGGGCAAGAAGCACACCGACTGCCTCGCGCCGGACAAGTGCGGCGTGAGTGGCTGCGCGCCCGCAACGAACTGCGCGGCCCCGGGTTGTTGCTGAGGCGAAGACCGTTGCGGCGCCCACGATTGTGACACGCAGGGGCAGGGTGGTTCCGTGTTTCACATCGCGTGGTCGTGTTGTTGAAACACCCGGCCTGCTGACGCAGTCGGTTCGACCGAAAACCCGTGCGATCTCGTCGAACCGACTGCATCAGCAGGCCGGGTGCATCTCAGCCCAGTCCGCCAAGCATGAAACACGCAACGACCCTGGACGCAGATGTGCGTTAGATCGTTTTTCCTTGACTGGAGAGAACCGGGGGGATCTAATTCACGAGCACTTCCCTCATCCGCTCTCCCGTTGAGGAAAAACTCTGATGAACGCGCCGCGAAGGTCGGGCTTCACGCTGATCGAACTCCTCGTGGTCATCGCGATTATCGCAATCCTGATCGGGCTGTTACTCCCCGCGGTGCAGAAAGTGCGTGAGGCTGCCGCGCGAATGAAGTGTACGAACAACCTCAAGCAAATCGGCCTCGCGCTTCACAACTACCACGACACGAACGGCTACTTCCCGCCCGCCGCGGCGGCCGACATACTCCCGTGGAAAACGCCTCAGAGCGCCGCCAACGCGGACTGGGGTAGTTCGTGGATGGTTTTCATTCTCGCGCACATGGAACAGACGGCTGTCCTCGACCGGTGGCAGTTCAGCGGCCAGAGCGGATGGCAGAACGCCAACAACAACGCAACGATCAGGGGCCTGATGATTTCCAACTACCGGTGCCCGTCCACCAGTTTGCCGCTCATGAACCCGTACACAACGGTCCTCCCCGGCGCGGGCGGGGTCGGCCTCATGTACACCAGTTACGTCGCCATTGGCGGTTCCGCCACCGACGCCGGGGTGGTGACCTACGGCACCAACATCGTGAGCAACAAGGGCATCCTCTTTCAACTCAGTCAGATCAAACTCACGGATGTCACCGACGGCACCAGCAACACCATCATGGTGGGCGAACAGAGCAACCACCTGCGGAACGCCAACAATCAACCCGTTCTCGGCGGCGCATTCGGTGGGCCAAGCCCGATCGCGGTCACCAGCGGGGGACCGGACGGGTGGATTCAGGGTTGCCGCCGGAACCTCGCCGCGACCGGTGGCACCGACTACATCTACAACTGCGCAACGATCCGCTACAACCTCAACCAGATCGGTTTTACCACGGGCAGCGCGGGGTGCGGCGACAACGTCGGGAACAACATCCCGCTCAGCTCGATGCACGCGGGCGGCTGCAACCTCCTCTTCGGCGACGGCTCGGTCCGTTTCTGGGCAAACAGCACCCCAATTGCAACGCTGTCGGCCGCGGCCTCTCGCAACGACGGGCTGGTGTTCACGAACCCGTAACCGGTGGCTCTCGCCAAACGCACCGACCGGTTCGACGAACGGACCGGGCGATGCGGACGCGCGGCGTTGTCGCTCCCTACCCCTTCACTTCGGACGGAATAACGCGATGTCTCGCTCGTGCCTCGCGACGTGTATTGTTCTCGCACTTGTCGGGTACTCTGGCTGCGGTCCGGCAAAGCCGGCGGCGCCACCGGTCGCCCGTGTCAAGGGGTCCGTCAACATCGACGGCAAACCGGTTCCCACCGGCGAGATCCACTTTGGAATGCCCGGCACCGCGGCCACAATTCTCGAAATCAAGAACGGCACCTTCGCGGGAGAGACGCCGGTCGGCAACAACCAGGTCGAGGTCTTCATCTACGTCGAAGGTCCGCCGGTCGAGAAGTACGGTGGGACACGCCAAAAACAGAACACCACGCTGCCCAAGTACTGGGGTCCGAACACGACCCTTTCGGCCGAGGTGAGCGCCGGCGGACCGAACGAGTTCAAGTTCGACCTCACGTCGAAGTAATTGCCATTTCGGCCCAGTCATTGGGCTTCAGCCAGTAGTCGGTTAGCTCCGCCTCCGCGCTCCCCAGCGCGGGGCGGTAGTCGTACACATACCGCACCACCGGCGGCAGACTCATCAGGATGCTCTCCGTGCGCCCGTCGGTCTTCAAACCGAACACCGTGCCGCGGTCGTACACCAGATTGAACTCCACGTACCGCCCCCGGCGATACTCCTGGAAGAATCGCTGCTCGGGCGTGTAGCTCAAGCCCTTCCGACGCTCGACGATAGGCACGTAGGAGTCAGTGAACGCGTCTCCGGCGGCGCGCACGAACGCGAACGCCGCGTCGGTCGCGTCCATGTAGTCGAAGAAGATCCCGCCCACGCCGCGTGCCTCGTTGCGGTGCTTCAGGTGGAAGTAGTCGTCGCAATCCTTCTTCATCTTCGCGTGGCTCGCGACCGTCGGGTGCGCGTCACAGGCACGCTTCCAGGTTTTGTGGAACTGGACCACGTCTTCCTTGAACGGGTAGTATGGCGTGAGGTCGCCGCCTCCGCCGAACCACTTCTTCGCGCCGTGCGTGAGAAAGCGGAAGTTCGCATGTACGGTCGGGATCAGCGGGCTTCGCGGGTGCAGCACCAGCGACACGCCGGCCGCGGCGAACGCCAGCCCGTCGCCGGGCATCTGCTTCGCGAACTCCGGCGCGAACTCACCGAACACTTCCGAGAAGTTCACGCCGCCTTTCTCGAACACCGCGCCCGCCTCGATCACGCGCGTACGCCCGCCACCGCCAGCGGGTCGGACCCAGGTGTCCTCGCGGAACTTCGCACCGCCGTCGGCGCGCTCGATCGCGGCGCAAATGCGGTCCTGTAGTCCCTGGAAGTAAGTTACCGCTCGTTCGTGCATGGTTGCCTCCACAAGACCCCCAACCCCATGGGGAGAGGAGTTTGAAGCCGCTCGCGGCTTCGCCGGCAATCTCTCGCGAAGCCGCGAGCGGCTCACAAGAGCGAATGTCTTGCCCCCTCCCTTCTTAGGGGTAGGTTCTTCGAGCCATGATACGATGGCAAACGACTTCCGGGGCGTATCTTGATTGGGCCGATCACATCCCCTTCGAAGAATCTCATGCCATCAAGGCACTGAACGCCACGATCAAGGAACGGCTCGGCGATGAAGGGTCGCGGGGCTGGTCCGCGATGTCGCTGAACGTGACCGGCGGGAAAGAGCTGAAAGTACGCTAACAGAGAACAGAAAACAGAAAACAAAGAACAGAGGAGGTTTAGCGTTGGACCCGCAGGGGCCAGAGGTGCCTGGACTGGGCAACGCCTCATCGCCCCTCACGGGACGAACGCTACCTCCTCGGTCCGCGGTTGACACACTTCGCGCGGAAGTGGTAGAACCTCGCGCCTAACGGAGTCATCACGAAACGACCGCAGGAAGCGATCATGTCCCAGGTGCAGACCGCACCACCCGAAACTCGCGCCCCACTTCCAGTTTCACCGGACGTGTCCGTGTGCATCGCCAACTGGAACTGCGCCGACCTGCTCCGCCACTGCCTGCAATCACTCTTCGACCAATCGCAAGGCGTGAAGTTTGAAGTAGTGATCGCGGACAACGGCTCGACCGACGGCGCCGCGGAGATGGTCGCGACCGAATTCCCTCAAGTGGTACTCATTCGCAACACGGACAACCGTGGGTTCGCGACTGCCAGTAACCAGGCGGCAGCCGCCGCGAGGGGCCGGTTCCTGTTCTTCCTGAACAACGACACGCTCGTTCCCGCAAACACGCTCAAGCAATTCCTCGACCTTGCCGAAGCGAATCCAAACGTGGGCATGTTCGGCCCGCGGTTGCGCGGCGCCGACGGGCTATTCCAGATATCGTACCGGCGGCGTCCCACGCTCGCGGCGCTACTGCACCGCGTCGGCCTGCTCCGCTGGACGGGACTGTTCCGCAAGGCCTACTACGATTACCGCCGCGACACGTTCGACCCGACGCAGGTGCGCTCGGTCGAAGTGCTGATGGGCGCGGCCGTGTTCCTGTCGCGAGAGGTATTCGAGGCGTGCGGCCGGTGGGACGAAAACTACGGTTTCGGCGTCGAGGACATCGACCTCTCGACGCAGGTGAACCGGCGTGGCCCAGTGATGTTCGTCGCGCACGTGGAGGTGATTCACTACGGCCGCGCCGCCGGGCGGGCCAACGTTCACTTCGCGGTCCCGAACGTCGCCATCGGCTACGTTCACTACTTCCGCAAGACCGGAACGAGTCCACTGGCACTCTTCGCGTACAAGGTGCTCGTAACCGTCGATGCGCCACTCCAGATCGGGCAGAAGTTGCTCGAAGCCACGTGGCGCTACGCATCCGGGCAGCGCGTGAAGGCGCGAAAGAGCGTGCTCGTGGCCCGCGGACTGTGGGCGTTCCTGCGACACGAACTCGTTCGCTTCTGGAAGGCATGACCATGCGAACCCGCCAATTGTTACGGCTCGTCCCCGGTCTGTCGCGGCTCGTGAGGTCGCTCGACTCGCGCGAACGCGAGAGCCGATTACTCACCGAAGAGTGCTGGCGCCTCGCCAACGAGAACCACCGGTTGAAAGCGGCTTCGCGAGAGGTGCGTGCGAAGCGTGCGGCGACCGAAGAGATACCGCTCCCGCCCGATGTGCTGCGCCTGATGGTCGCGGGGACCGACGACGCGGAGTGGTTCGTCACCGCGGGGCAGCGCGCCGCGGAATCACTCACCTCGCTGCTGGCGAAAAACGGCATCGCGATTGACACGTGCGACAGGATCCTCGACTTCGGGTGCGGGTGCGGACGCGTAATTAGGCACTTGCGGCACTTACCGGCCGAACTCCACGGGTGCGACTCGAACCCCGTCGCGATGGAGTGGTGCGCGGAGAACCTGCCGTTCGGCGCGTTCGCGGTCAACGCGCTGGAATCGCCACTCGACTACGACGCACGTTCCTTCGACCTCGTCTACGCGCTGTCGGTGTTCACCCACCTGCCACCACACTTGCAGGCGCACGGGATGCGTGAGCTTCACCGCATACTGAAGCCGGGCGGTGTGCTTGTGATCTCGCTTCACGGCGACGCGCTATTTGGACGATTGAATCGGGCCGAGCGCGCGGACTACCGCGCCGGGCGGTTGGTGGTACGCGGCGGCGACCTCGCGGGCACGAACCACTGCGCCGCGTTCCACCCGCCCGCGTTCGTGCGGGGCGCGTTCGCGGACGGCTTTGAAGTGCTGGAACTGGCGCCCAAAGGCGCGAAAGGCAACCCGCCGCAAGACGCCTGGCTGCTGCGCAAACGCGGCGAAGCGTAATCTCACCCCGACGCGAAGTCGGTCCAGTTGTCGAGATAGCGCCGAAGCACCGGCACTTCCGTCGCCTTGTCGCGGAGCAGCGCCTTCGCGTTCGCGACACGCTCCGCTTCCTGTTCGGCGCTCAAATCACCGGTCATCACTCGCGTGCGCAGAAACACGAAGTACGTGTCAAGCGCGTCACACAGACAGCGGTCGTTAATCTCCTGAATTGTACCGCCAACTGGCGACCGATCAGTCGCCTTCCCTGGTTTGCCGAGTAGCTTCGCCAGCACATCCAGCCCGCCGGCCAGCGGGCACGCGCCGAAGTTCGTGAACCAGTCCGTCAGGTCGATGGGTCCGCGATAACGGTCACGCGCGAGATAGTAGTCGCGAGCCTGAATACCGTACCTGAACGCGGCCAGTTCCAACAGCGGCAGGTCGAACCCGCGCCCGTTGAAGGTGACCAACCGCGCCTTGTAGTGTGCCGCGCCGAACCAAAACTGATTGACGATCTCACGCGGCCGGAAGTGAGGTTCGTCAAGACACTTGAAGTTGAGCAGCGCGAAGTCCGGGGCCACCCTCAGAACGCACACGCTTTCCGGCACTTGAAAGCCCACCGGCACGGACCCGCTTTCGGCGCGAGCGCGCTTGATCGCGTCTTCTGGAGAGAGGTTCTCGCCGGGAAACTTCACCGACGCGAGTAACCGCCCATCCGGTGAACTGACGCTCGTCACCACCAGGAACGCAGTGCGCGTGCCGGCGTCCGTGGCGCGCGTGTTCGTTTTGGCGAGGGTCATGCGTGTGGTACCTAGACAGCGGTTCATCTAGCAATGTCGTCAGAACCGGGACCGCAGTCAACGCCAACCCGCTTAAACCAGGCGCGCGGTTAGATCGCGCCGCGCCGCGCGTACCGCCGGCGCGGGCTGTGCGGGCGGCGCGGCGTCCGTATCTTCTCCGCATGAATGACACTCCGACGACGTCAAACCAACAGGGGGCTGACGCCCCCCGCTCGCCTAAAAAGTCCGCGCTCCTGATCGTGTGGCTGGTCGTGTTCATCGACCTTCTCGGGTTCGGCATCGTCCTACCGGTGCTCCCGCGACAAGCGGAGCCGTACCTCCAGGCGCTCGCGCTCGACGAGGTCACGCGTGGGGTCGTGATCGGTGTACTCTTCTCCGTGTTCTCGCTGATGCAGTTCGTGTTCTCGCCGATGTGGGGACGCGTCTCCGACCGCATCGGCCGGCGCCCGGTTCTGCTCATCAGTCTGTTGGGGTCGGTGGTCTTCTACGCGCTCTATGCGTTCGCCGTCACGCTTAACCCCACGACGCACGCGGAACTCGCGCTTGCGCTGATGCTGCTCTCGCGAATTGGAGCCGGCGTCGCGGGCGCGAGCGTCGGCACCGCCGCGGCCGTGATCGCGGACTGCACCACGCCCGAGAAGCGCGCGAAGGGAATGGCGCTGATCGGGATCGCGTTCGGGGCCGGGTTCACGCTCGGGCCGCTCATCGCGTACTTCGGTTTGGCGATCTTCGCACAGGAAGCCTGGGGCGTCGGCGCTCTCGCCTCCGGGCTGTCGCTGATCGCGCTGCTGATCGCGCTGGCCATCTTCAAGGAGACGCGCGACCCGAACAACAAGGCCGAAAAAGCGTTCTTCAGTCTGGCGAAGACACGCGAAGTGTTGGCGATGCCAACCGTCGGCGCGCTGGTGCTGATCTACTTCCT
>SXID01000247.1 GCA_005772955.1 Planctomycetia bacterium | reverse complement strand
GCACCTTCTCGCAGAGGTGCTTCTTGAGGATGACAACCTTCTCCGCGGCCGTGAACACACGTGACTTGGACATACAGACCTCCCTTGGGGATTAATGTACGCCACTACCGCGGTCTTCCAGTTCCGACTGAACCATAACACATCCTTCTCCAGGCACTTGAGGATCACCGTCTCCAGGTCCTTGGGGACCGCCCGGTTCACCGCCCGCGGCCGCCGCGGCTCGACCTGGATCTGCTGGACGATGACCAGTTCGACCGGCCCCTCGAACGGCCGCCGGCCCGTCGCCATCTCGTACAACATGATCCCCAGCGCGTACTGGTCGCTGGCCGCGGTCGCCTCGGAACTCTTGCCCGCGGCCTGCTCGGGGCTCATGTACGCGGGGGTGCCCATGACCTTCCCGTCCTGCGTCTTCACGGCTTCATCGCCGGCCCGCACCGCCAGAGCCCGAAGTCGGTCAGCGACGGTTCGCCGGCCCTGTCCACGAGCACGTTGGCCGGCTTCACGTCGCGGTGAACCACCCCCTGCTTGTGTGCGTACCCGAGCGCCTCCGCGAGCTTCCGCACTACGGTCGCGGCGCGGCTCAGGTCGAGTGGCTTGCCGTCGGCGTCCTCGATCTCGGCTTCGAGGGTGCGCCCGTCGATGAACCCGCTGGCGATGTAGTGCCGGTCGCCGTCGCGCCCGCTGTCGAACACCGGGACGATGTGCGGGTGCCGCAGGTTGGCCGCGGCCCGGGCCTCGCGCAGGAACCGGCCCACCCGCTCGGGCGAGTCCAGGGTGCCCGGCTTGGCCACCTTGAGGGCGACCTCGCGGTCCAGTTGGGGGTCGTGGGCGCGGTACACGTCGCCGAACGCCCCGGTCCCGAGCTTTCCCCGCACCCGGAACCGGCCGATGGTCGCGGGCAGGGCCGGGAACGACGCGGTGTCGGAGGTGGTTGGGCCGTCGATGGTCGAGGCGACACCGGGTGACGGGAGCGGTACATCGACGGTCACGGGGAGATCGTCGCGCCGGAGCGGAACGACGGGCGTCGGGTCCACGGTCGCGGCGGCGTCGAGGACGACCAGCGCGACGGACCCGCATGCCGGGCAGTTGACGGACCCAGAGTGGCCCGACGTGAACGCGTGGCGGCACGACGGGTTCGGGCAGCGGGCCGGGTACACAGGCGATCCTCGGCGGAAAGAAAGGGCTGATTGTCCGCCCCGCGGGGACGGCCCGCAACCGGCAAAGCGGAAAACGGCCGACTGGACGACGCGGGCATCGGTCGGGCGGCACGGTGCAGGCATCGGCGCGGGAGGGCGACACGCCGCGCCTCACGACTATTCTGTTCCTCTCGTCGCAAAGATTGCGTGGCGGCACCTGAGGGCGTACCATACGGCGAACTAAAACCAGGTACGAGAGCACGTCTGACAATCTACGTCGGTCGCGTTACGACTGTACCGAGTCAGTCTGGCGCCAGCAGGTAAACCCCGTGCCCCGCATCTTCGACAACATCGACCGCGAACTGCTTCCTGCACTCCGCGAGACGATCACGGTCGCGTATCGCGCCGATTTCTGCGTCGGCTACTTCAACCTTCGCGGGTGGCGGCTGCTTGCGCCGCTCGTCGAGCGCTGGGAGGGTGGCGACGGAAAATGTTGCCGCGTGCTGGTCGGGATGCACCGCCTCCCCGAGGACGAACTTCGAGCCGCGTTCGGTACTGGGACAGGCGATGAGGAGATCGACAACCAGACCGCGATTCGGACCAAGCGGAAACTGGCCGAAGCGTTCCGCACGCAGCTCACCATCGGCGCGCCGACCAACGACGACGAGGTAGGGCTTCGTCAACTCGCGGCTCAACTTCGCGCGAAGAAGGTCGTCGTCAAACTCTTCCTCGCGCACACGCTCCACGCCAAGCTCTACCTCCTCTTTCGCAACGATTTCATCAACCCGGTGGTGGGCTATCTCGGCAGCAGCAACCTGACGATGGCGGGCTTGAAGAACCAGGGCGAGTTGAACGTCGATGTTCTCGAACACGACGCCTGCGCGAAACTGACGAAGTGGTTCGAGGACCGCTGGGACGACCAGTGGTGCATCGACATTTCCGCCGACCTCGCGCAAATCATCGAAGAGAGTTGGGCGCGCGAAGTCCCGATCCCGCCGCACCACATTTATGTGAAGATCGCCTACCACTTGTCGCACGAAGCGCGGGCGGGGCTGGCCGAGTACAAGATCCCCGCGGAGTTCGGCAACCGGTTGTTCGAGTTCCAGAAGGCCGCGGTCAAGATCGCCGCGCGCCACCTCAACAAGCGCGGCGGCGTGCTGCTCGGCGACGTGGTCGGCCTGGGCAAGACCTTGATGGCGACGGCCATCGCCCGCATGTTCGAGGATGACTTCGGAACAGAAACGCTGATCCTCTGTCCCAAAAATCTCGTGAAGATGTGGGAGGGCTACCGCGACCGCTACCGGTTGCGCGCCCGCGTGATGTCGATGAGCGTGGCGACGCGGGATCTGCCAACCCTCCGCCGTTACCGCCTCGTCCTGATCGACGAGAGCCACAACCTGCGGAACCGCGAGGGCCGCCGCTACAGCGTGATTCGGGAGTACCTGCGCGCGAACGAGAGCCGGTGCATCCTGCTGTCGGCCACGCCGTACAACAAAACCTACCTCGATCTCGCCAACCAGTTGCGGCTGTTCATGCCCGAGGACCGCGACCTCGGCGTCCGCCCGGAGCGGCTGCTCGCGGCCATCACCGAGACGGAGTTCATCAAGCGGCACCAGTGCGGCCCGCGCACGCTCGCGGCGTTCGAGAAGAGCGAGTACACCGACGACTGGCGCGAACTGATGCGCCTGTTCCTGGTCCGCCGCACGCGGAGTTTCATCCAGGACAATTACGCTGAAACGGACTCGAACAACGGGCGGCGGTTCCTCACTTTCGAGGACGGGCGGCGGTCGTACTTCCCGACGCGCGTGCCGAAAACGGCCGCGTTCACGATTGACGACGCGGACCCAGCCGACCAGTACGCCCGGCTCTATTCCGACGACGTTGTCGAGGCGATCAACAAGCTCACGTTGCCGCGATACGGGCTGGGCAACTATGCCGAGGCGTCGCCCGTGGAGCCGCCGAACGCGGCCGAAGCGCGGAGCTTCAAGGACTTGTCGCGGGCCGGGAAGCGGCTCATGGGCTTCTGCCGCACCAACCTGTTCAAGCGGTTGGAGAGCAGCGGGCACGCGTTCGTGCAGTCCGTCGAGCGGCACCTGCTCCGCAACTTCGTCTACCTCCACGCGCTCGCGAACAAGCTGCCGGTGCCCGTCGGGACTCAGGAGGCGGAACTGCTCGACACCCGCCAGGATGCGGAAGACTCGTTCCTGGGCGTCGAGAACGAAGCCGACGAGGACGACACGAACGACGCGGCCCCGGCCGCGCCCGCGGTACTCCTGACGGACCCCGACTTCCAGGCCCGCGCGGCGGAGGTCTACGCGCTCTACGCCGGACGCTACCGGAGCCGTTTCCGGTGGGTCCGGCCGGCGCTGTTTCAAGCCGCACTCGCCAAGCACCTGAAGAAGGACAACAAGCTCCTGCTGGGCGTTCTCGCGACGTGCGGCGCGTGGGACGCGGCGCGGGACCGGAAGCTCGGCGCGCTCGTGGCGCTCCTCACGAAGACGCACGCGAAGCAGAAGGTACTCGTGTTCAGCCAGTTCGCGGACACAGTGGAGTACCTCGAAGAGCAACTCCGCGCGCGGGGAGTGCCGCGCGTGGCCGGCGCGACCGGCGGGTCCGCGGACCCGACCGCGCTCGCCTACCGCTTCAGCCCGGTCAGCAACGAGCGCCGCGCCGAGGTTCCCGCCGAAGACGAGTTGAACGTGCTGATCGCGACCGACGTGTTGAGCGAGGGGCAGAACCTTCAGGACTGTTCGGTCGTGGTCAATTACGACCTGCCCTGGGCCATCATCCGACTCGTTCAGCGGGCCGGGCGCGTGGACCGCATCGGGCAGACCGCGGAGCGCATCGATTGTTATTCGTTCCTCCCTGCCGACGGGGTGGAACGCATCATCCGGCTCCGCTCCCGCGTGGTGCAGCGCCTCCGCGAGAACGCCGAGGTGGTCGGCACCGACGAGGCGTTCTTCGAGGGCGACGGCGGCGACAACAAGACCGTCATCGACCTGTACCACGAGAAATCGGGCGTCCTCGACGGTGACGCCGATGGCGAGGTGGATCTCGCCTCTTACGCGTACCAGATTTGGAAGAACGCGATCACGACCGACCCGAGCCTTCAGAGGACGATTCCCGACCTGCAACCGGTCGCGTACAGCGCGAAGGCCCACGCGGTGCTACCGGACGCGCCGCCCGGCGTGCTGGTCTACACGCGAACGCCGGAAGGGAACGACGCGCTCGTCTGGATGAACAGCACCGGCAAGAGCGTGACCGAGTCGCAGTTCGCCATTCTTAAAGCCGCGGCGTGTTTGCCGGGTACGCCCGCAGTGCCGCGCGCGGAGAACCACCACGCCCTCGTTCAGCAGGCGGTAGTAATGGTGGTCGAGGAGGACAAGCGGGTCGGCGGGCAACTCGGCCGTCCGTCCGGCGCGCGGTTCAAGACCTACGAGCGGCTCACGGACTACGTCCGCCGCTCGAAGGGCACGGTGATGCAGGGGCTGGTCGCCGAGTCCGACGCGCTCAAGAAGGCCATCGACGACATCTACCGCTATCCACTGAAGGCCACCGCGAACGACACCCTGAACCGCCAGCTCCGCATCGGCGTCGAGGACGACGCGCTCGCGTCGCTGGTCATCGCGCTGCGCGAAGAGGACAAGTTGTGCGTGGTGGAAGAGGAGTCGCAGAAGCAGGAGGCGCAGATCATCTGTTCGCTGGGGTTGGTCGCCCCCGCGCCGGGAGCATAGCCCAATGCCGTTCAACGCCGACGCCGTCAAGCAACACCTGCGCGCCTTCGACTTCCGCAAATTGTTCATCAGCCAGCTCGGTTGGGACAAGCCGGGCGCGGGCTTTCCCATCGAACTCGCCGGCGCGACCTACAACTTCGTGTCGGTCGCGGAGAAGCGCGGGCTGCAAGTCTTCGAGTGCGTCGCGCCGGCTTCGGCCGGGTTCCCCGACTATGCGGCGCGGTTGAAACTCGAACGCCACGTCGCGAAGCTCGCGCAAGAGAACATCCTGATCTTCACCGACGCGACCAAGACCCGGCAGACGTGGTTGTGGGTCAAGCGCGAGAGCAACGGCCCGCCGCGCAGTCGGCAGGAGAGCTTCGCCGCGGGCGACACCGGCGAGCGGCTCGCCCAGAAACTGCAACACCTGCTGGTCGAACTCGACGAGGAAGAAGCCTTCACGCTGCCCGACGCGCTCGAGCGCCGCAAGTTGGCGCTCGATGTCGAGAAGGTCACCAAGAAGTTCTTCGAGCGGTTCCAGAAGGAACACGCGGCGTTCCTCAAGTTCATCAAGGGGCTGCCGGACGAGTCGCGGGCGTGGTACGCCTCGCTCATGCTCAACCGGCTCATGTTCGTTTACTTCATCCAGAAGAAGCGGTTCCTCAACGGCGACCCCGATTACCTGCGGAACAAGCTCGCGGAAGTTCAGAAGGACCAGGGGAAGGACAAGTTCGGTGCGTTCTACAAGCACTTCCTGATGCGCCTGTTCCACGAGGGGCTGGGCAAGAAGAAGGACGCGCGCGACAAGAAGTTCGACAAGCTGCTCGGCGACGTGCCGTACCTCAACGGCGGGCTGTTCGACGTTCACGAACTGGAGGCCGCGAACACCGACATTCAGATTCCCGACGCGGCGTTCACCAAGCTGTTCGAGTTCTTCGACCTCTACGACTGGCACCTCGACGACCGCCCGCTGAAGAAGGACAACGAGATCAACCCGGACGTGCTCGGGTTCATCTTCGAGAAGTACATCAACCAAAAGCAGATGGGAGCGTACTACACGAAGGAAGACATCACCGGGTACATCACCCGCAACGCGCTGCTGCCGTTCGTGCTCTCTCGCGTGCAGGAATTGTGCGCGGTCGCGTTTCAACCGGGCGGCACCGTCTGGAAGATGCTGAAGGACGACCCCGACCGCTACATCTATGCGGCGGTGCGTCACGGCACCGATGTGCCGCTGCCGCCCGACATCGCGGCCGGGATCGCCGACGTGAGCAAGCGCGGCGGCTGGAACCGCTCGGCCGCCGATGGCTTCGCGCTTCCCACGGAGACCTGGCGCGAACACGTTGCTCGCCGTCTGCGGTGCGAAGAACTGCGCGCGAAGCTCCGCGACGGCCGCGTGACCGCGGTCAACGATCTGGTCACGCTCAACCTGGACATCGTGCGGTTCGTCACGGACGTGATCGAGGAGTGCGAGGGCGCGGACCTACTCCTCGCGCTCTACCAGACGCTCACGACGGTGACGGTCCTCGACCCGACGTGCGGGTCCGGGGCGTTCCTGTTCGCCGCGCTCAACATCCTCGAACCACTCTACGACGCGTGCCTGGAGCGCATGCAGGACTTCGTGACCGAGGCCGACGCGACCGGCAAGCCCGACGCGAAGGAGCGCCACGCCGACTTCCGCGCGGTGCTGACGGAAGCCAAGCGCCACCCGAACCGCCGGTACTTCATCTTCCGCTCGGTGGTGGTGAACAACCTGTACGGCGTGGACCTCATGGACGAGGCGGTGGAGATCTGCAAACTCCGCCTGTTCCTCAAACTGGTGTCGCAGGTGGAGAGCGCGAAGGACATCGAGCCGCTCCCGGACATCGACTTCAACATCCGGCCCGGGAACACGCTCGTCGGCTTCGCGACGACGCACGAAATCCGCAAGGCGAAGGCGGGCGGTCTGGATTACGACAATGAGATTGAGGAAGTCGAGGAGGATGTTGCGCAGTTGGCGAAGTATTTCGACGCCTTCCGCGAGTACCAAACGACGCTCCATGACGCGCCTGCCGCGAGCAAGCAGCACGCGGAGAATGCGTCGAAGCCGTTATTGCGGCTGCGCCTGCGGGAAACGACCGACAAGCTCGACCGCTACCTCGCGGGCGTGTACGGCATCGATGCAAGTGACAAGAAGAAGTACGCGAAGTGGCACGACAGCCACAAGCCGTTCCACTGGTTCGCCGAGTTCTACGGCATCATGACCAACGGCGGCTTCGACGTCGTCATCGGCAACCCGCCGTATGTGGAGTACAGCAAAGTCAGAGAGCAGTACACGCTCCTCAATTACCGGACGCTGCCAAGCGGCAATCTGTACGGTCCCTGCAGTGAACGTAGCTTTTCCCTCCTTCGCTCAGTGGGAAGGTTCGGGTTCATCGTTCAAGCTCCGATAGTGTCAACGCAGCGGATGTCATCTGTTCGTGAAGTGCTTTCCAGCGGTGCCCGCCAACTATGATATTCAACCTACGACGATCGGCCGAGCAAACTGTTCGACGGTATGAATCACGCCCGGCTCGCAATCCTGTTGGCCGAGCGTCAGGCTGGTGGTTCGCCAACCATCCTCACGACGCGCTACCACAAATGGTACTCAGTTGAGCGTGATTTGCTGTTCCAAGGAGTTTGGTACTCCCCGGTAAACTGCTCTGGAGGTTCAGTCGTCCCAAAGTTTCGTTCGGAAGTCGAGGTGGGTATCTTCCGCAAACTCTCGCAGGTTCCGAAGCGAATAGGGGACACGCTCGCGCCAGCCGAGACCCAGCACAAGATCTTCTACAAGATAACCGGCGTGGGCCACTGGTTTACCTTCACTCTTCAGCCACCGAAATTCTGGCGAGACGGTGTGGCAGGTCAGTCATCCCGTGAGAGCAGCGCATCCTTTGCAAGTGAACTGTTGCGAGACACCGTGTTCTGCTGTCTCAACAGTTCTCTCCACTACTGGATTTACCAATCGCTCACGAACTGCCGAGACTTCAATCCCTCTGACCTGCGATATTTGCCGCTCACAGACTCGCTTGCCAGTGGGGTGAAAGACTGTGCCTCGCTATCTTCGCGGCTGATGAAGCGGTTGGAAGAGACCGCCGATATCGGGAGTGGTAACTACGAGGTCGGCGGGGCGGTCAAGTATCAGAAGTTCAAACCCAAAACCGGGAAGCCCATCGTTGACGAGATCGATGCGCTTCTGGCGAAGCACTACGGGTTCACGGCGGAGGAGTTGGACTTCATCGTGAACTACGACATCAAGTACCGGCTCGGGGCCGAAGAAGAGGAAAGCGACGAGTAGGTGCGCGCGGACGTCACTCGGCGGCAGGTTGATGGGCGATGTTGTCGCTGGCGATCTGCGCGAGTTGTAGTTGCGTCGCCGTGAAGAACGCCTTGTTCGCTTTATCAAGGTAGGCCGTGCTGTTCATTTCGGGGATGACGACGTGTCCCGGAACCGCGTCGATTGGGCTGGGCGCTACTGTCAGGTTGAGTGCCGCGAGACGCGCAACGGGGATACGCACGATGCCGTACCGCGCTCGCTTGTCTTCCGCGATCACTGCGAGCGCGTCGGTCGGAGAGGGCAGGCATGCTTCGCGGAAGAGACTCAGACCGTCGGCGTCGGGGTGGTCGCCTTTGGTTCGCGGCTCGAACGTCCGCGGGGAGATGACCGGCACCTTCGATGTAAACCGGTCGTGCCAGACGAGGCGCAGCAGGTACTCGTCGTCGGCGATCGGGTCCGTCTCTGGCTTCATGCGCGCACCGCCGAACGGACCCGGTAAGAGGACTACCGGGACAGGGTGAACTCTTCGACCGTATTCGATTCCTTGTACACCCAGCGCCCTTCGACCTGACCGGGTGCCGTCACCTCGATCTCCAGATACTTCGTCGGCGAGAACCACTCGAAGAACACCGTTCCATTGACCCCCGCGACGGCCCGATCCGCTGGGGGCATCGCAGACGAGCGGAAGTCGAGGGCGGCGGCGAGCGCCGTATCGACCAGCGCCGGTTCCGGGGCTTGTGCGCCTTGGCCGTCCCAGTCGTTCTCCAACCCGCGCAGGGCGAGTAGTTCGTCGATCACATCGTTCCAAGTGCGCGCCGGCCCGTCGGCCGGTTCGGAGTGGAACGCGCAGTCGCCGGGTACCCAGGGGGGCGCGGAGTTGCCGCGCGTGAAGGCGGCGGCTCCGGTCGCGGATCGGGTGATCGTACTCATGTTTTCTTCCCCCATCGGGCTTTGATTTCGTCGGAAGTCACCCGCAGGAAGGTCTCGATGGCCGCATCGTGGCCGAGGTCGAGTCCCGCCCGCAGGGTGTCGGCCCCGCCCTTCCCGACGGGACCGCGCGCCGTCGTATGGAGCACGAGAGCCGTCTTCTGTGAGTCGGGCGTCTGTCCGAGTTGCGCCGCGACGTACAGCCGCCCGCGTTTCGGGGCGATCTCACAGTTCCACTCGGCAGCGCGCGTTTCCAGAACCAGTCCGTCGGCCAACGGAAGGGGGCCGAACAAGCCAGGCAGGACTGCGGGCCAGTCGGTTGGGGTCTGCCAGTATTCGCCCTGTGGGAAGGCGTCGATGTACGTCATCTCCCATTGGTTGACGGCTACGGACCCGAGTCCGGCGTCGCGAGCGAACGCCTCGAAGCGGGCGAACGTCTCCTCGAACTCGGCGATCAGGCGGCGATAGCTCGGGTAGAACCCGTCGCGCTTCCGCCAGTTGAAATGGAACCGGGTGGCTTGAACCTGAAGGAGACGTTGCTTGTCCCGGTGCCCGATTACGAACCGACCCGGCAACCGCACCGGCCCGAAGTGGAGTTGAAGTTTCGGCAACTGCTCCCATCGTGGCCCGTCGAACCGCTCGAAGTTGTCATCTAACAAGGGGCCATCGGAGGGATCGGTCCACTCGTCCCCCAAGCTCTTCCAGAACAACCCGAAATGCCCCGACGTGAGTTTTGTGAGCGGCGAGAACTGCGCGCCCAGAACCAACTCGGCGATCGGCGGGTTGGCGTAATCGGGAGCGTCGGCCATCGTCTCCTCACACCAACAAAGCGGTCGAGCGCCTCGGTCCGCACCGAACTTGGTGCGGGAAGCACATACCCGAACCCGTTCTAACCAACCATACTATACGGACTCGAAACGGCTTGAGGAGATCGGTTGAACGGACCAACCTCGCCAGCCGACAGACGGCCGCCCGTCATAAATTCAGTACGAACCAGCTCTTCAGACGGTTCGGTTGCCGGCAGTCGGGATGGGCGAGGGCCGACATTTGCTCCCGCGTGCAGCCTGCTCCTGTCCGCCAAAACAAAGCCACCGCAACATCAATCCGTCTCAGTGAGTACTGTCACGTTCACGTCGGCCACAACGGGCGGCGGAACAGCTTCGCCCTCGCGCCGTGCTTGGAGTCGTTCCAGTTCGTGAAGCGTCGAGGTGAGCAGCGAGTGCAGGTGGCGTTCATACTTCGCGATCCGCTCATCGCACCCGTCGCCGGGAAGCATCTGCGCGGCTTGCTTGCGAGCGGTTCGACCGTCGAGCAAACGCACCACTGCGGCAGCCTCGCGTTCCAGGCGCCAGACCTTTCGCGTCAACTCTTCGGCCCGCTGTTCCACATCGACCCGCACCCCTTCGGTGAACCGCTCGATTACCTCTCCGGTGAAACGCGCGTAGACCGTCAGTCCGCGCTGGATCAGGTCGGACGTCCACGCCACGGTTCGCGCGTCCGCACCGGAAAACCCGAGCTTCTTCAGAAACGGCTTGCTGCCGAACGCGGGCGGATCGGCTCGCAGGTTCTCCGCGACCTCGGCACGCCCGCACGCGGCTTCCAAAATACTCTCGGCGACCTCGAATGCGACCACCGCGTCGGTGTTTGCTTTCGGTTCGGTGGCGAAGAAGTCCTGTGCCGGAATGACTTCGGCCAACTCTTGGCGTGCGGCTCGCAGGTCTTCGCGGATGTCCCAGAGTTGTTCTTCGCGAGTCTTCTGTTGTGGCGCCGGGAACAGTTGGGGAACCGGGTTCTTGGGCGGTGGAAGCGGGGGCACCTCCGCGTCCTCCATCGCGCACGCGATCATCTCGGCTTCGTATCGGGCCAGTCGCTGGAGCCGCCACAGAAGCAACGCTGCTCGTTCCGCGAGATTCACCTCCAGCAATCCGACCGGCGAGAGAGACGCAACTACACCAGCGCGGTGTGCCTCCCATTCGTCGGCGTTCTCACACGGAAGCACGGGCAGCGCCGCGAAGATGCCGTGTTTGGTCGCGTTGCGGGCGACGGCGGTCTTGCCTTCGAGCGTGCGCGGCCCGGTGGAGAGTTGGCCGTTGCGCTGGTTTGCTTCGATCTTCGCGAGCGTGGTCATGTGTTGGTCCCGTGAGGTTTTCGCAAGTGGGGTGTCATTTCGGTCCGCGTCGCCGAGTGTCTCGGTTGATCCGCTTGCCGATCCGGTCGAGGCGCTTCTGCCCGGCGGTCAGCACCTTGAGCGCGAACCCGAGTTGCGAGATCGACATCCCAGTGACGTTCCCGAACTCGTGCAGGTGCGCGCCGCGGCGCAGTGCGGCGTACACGCGCGAATCGCTCTCTTGGCTGCTCATGTACGCAAGGTTGTGGCAGCGCCTGCACCCGAAGTATTTGCCGCGCAGATACACTTTCCGCACGCGCCGGTTGCACGCCACACCGCCGCGCACCAGCGGGCAGATGAACCACCAGCGCCGCCCGCCGAGGTGACAACACGTTGCGACCAGCGGGATCGCGTAATCAAACTTCTCCTTCGTCTGCGTCATCTGGTAATCCAACCGAAGCGATCCGCTCGTCTCACCGACGGTAATCAGGTAGCCCACGGTGGAAGACGGTTCGGTCTGTCCTCCGCGGCGCCACTCCAGGGAACCGCTCCGGTTGTTCGTTCCGGGGATGAGCAACTTCATTCGATTGAGGTCTGACGTGTCGAGGGTGGTACACCCTTCCACGCGCGCCTTCTTCGACCACCGGTAGCCGCTGCCTGAACCAGCCATCGCCACTCCTCCGATTCTCCGAAATCATTTGGGAAAATGCAGCATCGCGAACCGACCAAGTTGGCGTAACGGTAAAGAAAAACAAGGACTTCCGACGAGAAACATGCACCGGACTTTTCCGCACGTTTGTGCGCGGTGAAGCCCTCATTCCGACCGCTCGCCAGCGGCTTTGTGCGCAGAACGCACGGCCGCCAACCTGCGAACCAGCACGACAAACTCCGAGATCGCGTTCCGGAAAGCGGTCATATCGTGCGCCAGTTGCGCGATGACCGCTGTTGCTGCCGCATTCGCGATCGCTGGGTGCCGACCGTCTACGCCGAGGCTCTCAACGAGCGAGTCGGCGTCGAACATCAAACAGCTCGCGGTCGCGGCGTCCCAGACTTCGCCCGCAGACAAGATGCCGAGGAGTTCAGCGCGACGCTCTCGGATCGCCTCCCGGTCCGCCGTACTCAGGGCCGACGCCGGAGTGACGGCAATCGCCCCATTCGTAGTGCGGACAGTGAACCCGCGCCCGGTCAGATCGGCCAGAAGTTCGGGTGCGGTCATCAAGGTGGTCATCAGAACAACTCCTCGTCGTTGGCCTGCGCCCCAGCAACTTCCGTTTCGGCATCAGGGTGAACCACATCCTCCACATCCTCCACATCCTCACGTCGCGGCACGGACGGTTCTTGCGGATGTGGAGTATGTGGAGCATGTCCCGCCGGTCGCGTGCGAAATTGCTCCGCGCCGAACACCGCCCACCGGTTGACGCGCTTCGTGTCCTCGCCCGACAGATCGAGATACTTCCCATCGACAACTCGCTTGCGCAGGTGGCGGAGTCGGTTGCCCAACTTGCGACCGTCGGGCTTGCCGATGAGCATCTCCAGCGCGTCGCGGACCATCTCGCGAACTTCGGGCGTGTGCGACGAGCCTTCCTCGGCCGCGCTGACGATCTCCGACGCGGTCTTGCCAGTGCGATCAGGGTCGAGCAGTTCCAGCGCGGCGACGAGTTGACGCAGCCCGCGAGCGGTTTCGTCGGACTGTTCCTGAACGGCGACGCGAGTCTCGCCAGGATCCGGCAGTCCGCACCACACTACTGCGTTCCGCACCAGCGCCGACCACGACTCGAACGAACCCCACGGCTTCAACTTGAAGTCCGGGCGCCCGGCCGCGAAGTACCCGCGCAAGATCGTCAGAGCGCCGGCGAGCAACCGCTCGCGGTTCTCGGTGACCCACTTGATAAGGTGCGGGCGTTTCACGTCGGCCCGCTCCTCGGGTCGTTCGTGTGCCGATTCCAGGCGGACGTGGCAGATGCGGCGGGCGGTGTCAGCGCGAATCGCGACGTTGTTGCCGGTCGCGTAGAACGTGACCGTCAGCGGCCCGCGGAACTGACGGTTGCTTCCCAACACGCGATCTTGCCACTCGGTTCCGGTTAGCGCTCGGTCGAGAGTGCCGTCTCCAAATGCGCCAGTCAGGTTGTCGAACAGCGCGATCCGGTCGCCGTAGAGCAGGAACGTCGTGATCTTCTTCCGTAACTCCTCTTCGCCGTCCTTGGGGTTGGAGGGGTAACTGATGACCGGGAACGGGTCGCCGGTGACGATGCGAGAGATGACCTCCAGGCTTAACCCTTTGCCGGCCGCACGAACGTTGGCGTCCACCAAGAACAGTGGCGCTGGGCCGTCGAACGCGGGACGCGCCAGCGGGGTGAGGAGCGCCGCGAGCCACGCGGCCTTGTACATCTCGGCCGCGAATGGGAAGTCCGACACCGCGTCCAACAGTTCGGCCGCGGCCGCCTTCGCGTTGGCGAGTGTCGGGCGCTCTGGGATCGGCAACGGCGGTCGGAGCCAGTGGAGAAACAGCCCCGTGCGGGTGTCATACCCCGCATCGGTCAAGATCGTGCCGTCGCGCCGGACAACGGGGAACGACACCACACCCGTGAGCGGACGAACGCCGGGCCAACTGCCACGGGCGCCAACCGCGTTCACGCACCACCCCGGCGGGTGTGCTGGCTTCTCGCCCTCGGCGGTCATCAGGATGAAGTCGACGCGCCGGGAAATGATGTCGCGAAGCGCCGGCGACGGAATCGACTCGATACGCGGGGCGACTGAAATGCACGGTCCGTCTTCAGGCGGCGCCTCGATGGACACGCGGACCAACTCGCCGCCGCGCTGGTAGACCGTGCGGTCGCGGGCGAGCTGCGCGGCCACCTCGTCGTTGACCCGGTGTTCGTCTTCGCCCAGCACGACCGTGCGGCGGTCGCAACCGGCTTCGCCCGCAGGTCGGTGCGGCGGTTCGGCAGCGTCCAGCAGCAACCGGAAGGCGGCCGGACCGTGCGCAATCAAGAAGTCGTCCAGGCCGCACTTCGCGCGGTCGTCACCAGTAGGCAGATCGACAACCCGCACGTCGGCCCCGCGCTCGCCGAGAACCTGTGCCAGGTGCCAACGCGCCCACTCTACCGATGGTTTCTCCTTCAGATCGGAGTCGAAGACGATCGTGACCTTGCGGTTCTTCCAGTTCACGCTCTCCAGGTCGTCGATCAACTTCCGCGGCCCGGTCCCGCGTCCGGTCGTCGGGTTCTTGGGGCGCTTCAGTGTCCAGTTCCAAACGCCGGACAGCCCGATCGTCGGGAACCCGTCCTGCGTTCCGGCCAGCGCCTTCTTCTCGCCCTCGACGAGCAACAATTCCTTCGTGGGATCGGTCAGGACGGCGCCGACGCCGGGCGGGAAGTAGGCGCGGTTCCCGCTGCCGAGCGGGGACTCGTACTTGATGACCCGTCCTTTCGACGTGCGCGGTCGGTCCGGTTTGAACCGCACGAAGGGCAGCGTGGTTTCGCTTCCGGTCTTTTCGTCGCGCCGGAGCCAGGTCGCTGGCGCACCGTCGGCAGCGAAGAACGGGAACGCGAGGCACGGCCCCATTGCGAGAGCGGCCTTCGCACTCAAGTAGCCGCCGAGCAGTGCCTTCACGCGGGCGGGGTCACTCTCCGAATAAACGCCGCAAGCGGCGATGATGTCGGGGCGCAACCCGGAGTTCTGCAAGTCCGCAAGGTGCTGCGGGAGCAGGCGGCCGGGCTTGCAATCGCCCGTGCCGCTCGTTACGCTGAATTCCATTGGTTCCTCCGATCGGTCTGGGGCGTCAGTGATGCGGTGCCCCGGGCCGATTGCGTTTGGTGAAAAGAATTGGTTAAGCACCCATCGCCTTCAGGGTCGCAACGGCTTTCTCAACCGCACGACTGCGAGCAACGGGGGTGCGCGTCGCGGGCGCGGCGGCAGTGGTGGACGTGGGGTTGGCGGCCTCGGTGAGCGCGGCGACAAACCGCGCGACGGCGCCTTGGGAAGTGAGCCAGCGCCCGCCAACGCGAGCGGCTTCCAGTTTCACAGCAGATCCGCCGTGTGTCCGCGTGCCTTTGGTCACCCAGCGGAACACGGTGCTCGGATCGACGGACTTGCCGCCGCGGTGACCGGGGAACAACCGGCCAGCGGCGGACAGGGACAAGCCCTCGCCCGCCTTGATCTCGGCCAACACTGGTTGAACAGTTTCAGCTTTGGAAACGACATCGGCCACGGTTCACCTCCTCGCAAAGTTTGCGACTCGATGAACCGTAGCCGGCGGGTGCGTACACGGTCTGTTCACACATCGTGAACAGTCATGTACTATTTTGGCGCGGGCAACTTCAGGAGGTAACCGTGCTTTCCCGACTGCACAAGGTTGGCAAGGGCAGAGGGAAGTCGGTCTTTCAAATCGCGAGTGCGATGTTTACCGTGAAGGCCGGGCGCGCGACGTTGGATCTCCTTGAACCGAATTGGATCGGGGTAGGCTTCCGCGATCACTCGGAAGAATCGGAACAGGGCCAGTTCCACCTCGCCAACGATCCGTTTGCCATCCAGATACACCGATCGGTCGGGTTCCTCACAACGGACGCGAGGCGCAGGATTATTCTCGTTTGGTGGCGCCCCACTTGAATCAGGAGTCGATGCGGGAATGTCTCCCAAAACAGTGATTGCTGCGGCCCAAGGATTATCAAGAAAGCACGGACCCGTTGGGTGTTGTCTCGTCATCCGTCGAGCGGTGGGGGAGAGGAAGAACGCTGCGGCAACCCAAAGGGTCTGTGCATCGAGTGCTCGATTCATCACGAGCCAGGGGGGAGCCGCGCTTCGTAACGCGGCGCCGGCTTGACCAGCGAAATCGCCGAAACGACGGACAACGTCGCCGTTCCGCCCCTCTGCGACGAACAAGAAACTCCCCAACTCCTCGATTGTCGCCGAGCCGAGGTGCGAAATACATCGCAGCGGCCAATAGAAGTGGCCGTCCCGCAACTGGCCAGCGTCCGGCGAATCGGGTTCGCACGGGTGTTGTCGGAATCCCCACCCGTTGTCGAGTTGGGTACACGGGACTGCGATTAATGTGAAGTCGCGACTGCTCTTTGCGTACTCTTCACGCGCCAAGTCACTCAACCGCTGCGCTTCTGCCGCCGGCAGCCTCGCCACCGTTGGCGTGGGGTGAACCAACTCGCGTTTCGTATCTTCGACCAGAGTCTGAGGTTCCGGTGCTGACATAGGTGAAGCCTCTCCAGACGCGGCAAGCGGAACAGGGGAAAAGTTGTTCGAGGCGATCATTTGGATGGGAACCAGACCAGCCAATTCAATCGCAAGGGCACTTGCGGCGAACAGATTCATTCCGCGCAGTGTCAGCATCGCGTTGACTGGTTCGCCACCAACACTGTGTGTTACATCTTCCGGCCGGGTGACCAAGGTAAGGTGTTCAAGGCGGTGGGCCATTAGCAACCCGAAGACCAAGCCGAGCCAGCGTTCCACGTTCCCGCGGTGGTCGGTCACCATCCCACCGTTCCACACCTCACAGGCGACACCCGCCCACGGGAACCGTGCGGTGTCGCAGTAGCGAGCAAACGCCCCCACATCGTTCAGAACCGCTGGATAAGGTTGCGCTGGCCAACACGGTAAGAGCGCCCCGGCTCGGTTGGCGAGTTCCTGGAACGTCTCCCAACCCGGTCCACGGAGAACACAAACCACGCGGTTCGCGCACAAGTGCGAGAGGACGTAGAAGTGCGGGATGCCCCACCCGTCCCCGCCGCGCTCGATGCCCGCCCATTCGGTCGCCGGCGGTGTGCGGAAACTATCCGCCAGCCGGAGTACCCGCGCGCTCAACTCCCGTGGGAAGTGAGAGTGCGCCACCGCTAACCGCAAGAAAGTGTCGCGTAGACGGCCAAATTCGGCGCCCGGTTTTGGCTCTGCGACTCGCTCAATCCCGTCGAGAGCTTCCAGGATTAAAAGCAAAGCATTCACCGAAGCCGTCAGAAAGTCCGACCCCTCCCCGAGCCGGCTGACGACCACCCCCGGGAACACATCTGGGGAAACGCGAACCCCGCCGAGTTGGAGTTCCGGTTCCGGACATCGGAAGTCCCAAGGCGCTTCTTCCGAGGCTGCCAGAATGCGGAACCGACCGGCGTCGATCCCGTGGTCGGGGAAGTGCCACCCCAGATGAAAGAGTATCTCGACCCAATCGCTCGGCCGAAGCGCCCCCACGAAACCGAGACGTTCAGCGAGTTGTGCGGGGAGTCCTCGGACGAGCGGCGCTAACCGTTCGCCAACTTGACGCGCTACCTGGATCGCTTCGGAGACCGGGTTGCGTTGGTCAACGAGAGAAGTGGCGTTCAGCGGCGGGCAGTTCACCGCTTCAAAGGAGGCGAACGGCCGAGGGGCAGAAGTAAACACGGTGACATGATTCCCCCCATGTCCGGTCCAGTGCGAGGCATAAACGTAAGGATCGGTGACCTGGAGAGAGGGGTGAAACACGGCATCGGTCATCACCGTTTCCTGGGGCCATCCCTCTTGGAACGGAAGCGGGGAGAATCGCGGGCGGAAGCCACGACCGGGCAACTCCCCCTCGAGTCGCGAGAATACGCAGGTCACCGGCGCAAGTCCGCGACTCTGGAGAGCACGAAGGTGGTCCAGTTCGCGAGTAATGTTTCGACGCAACACATCTGTGGACATGCGATGCACCCACGGAACTGGGCCGTCGGCCGAAACTGGTGACACCTCCTACCAGTTTCGGCCGCCCGCGAACCGCTCGTTTGCAGTTGGGCGGCGACACAATGGAAATAAGTATACCAGCGCATTGCGTGGGGTGCATAGACCGGCTTCGCTTGCATGACGCTTACCCGATCTTCGCGGCGACGGTCGCGGCCAGTTGTTCATCGCGTTCGGCGTAGATTTCGGTGGCGCTCATCCGCGTGTGCCCGAGCGCAGCACCGGCCGCTTCCAGCCCGTGCTGTTTGCGCACTTTCGTCGCGTAACTGTGGCGGAGTTGGTATGGGTGCCAGTGCGAGACTTTCGCTTTCTTCGCTGCTGTAGCGACGGCGTGCGCGATCACGTTCGGTGTGTACGTCATCGCGGGGAGCCGTTTCGGTTGCGACCTCTTCCGCGACGTTTGCGACGGTTGCACCTTGCTCTTGCGGTTCTCGCGGAGCCGTGTGAACCGTTCTTCGCGTGCGCGGCGCGGAGAGAAGAGCGGCTCGTTCGGTTCCGGCACGCGACCCGCCAAGAACGCGGTCAGAACGGCGCGAGCGTTCGGTCCGAGCGGGATCGCGCGCCCCTTGCCGTGGTGGGCGGTCTTGTGCTTCGCGGGCCGGTACGTCCACGCATCGCTGCCGCGGTCGATCTGACCGAAGGTCATCGCGCACACTTCTGACGGCCTCATGCCGGTGTGCATCATCAGCTCCACCATGACGCGGACGTGGTGCGGCAGGTGCGGCAGTGTAGCCTTCACCACCTCGTCCGGCACGGGCTTGACCGGTTCACTTTCTTTCGCTTCGGTGCGCCCGCGACGCAATCCCGCCAGCGTGCGGAGGGCTTCGTAGGTCGTCACCGGAATGAGTTCCTCGCTTGCAGCCCACTTCATCGCGCGGCGGATGCGGTCGATTTGATGGTTCACGAGCGAGCGGCACCAATCCAGGCCGACCATGCGTTGCCGAACGGCAGCGAGAGCACGCGGACCGAACTCCACCGCGAGCGTGTCCGCGTAGAGTTCGCGCATGGGCTTGATCGCGGACTTCATGTTTCCGAGCTCCTTCGTCGGCTTGCCTTCGGCATCGACGTAGTAGCGCGCGGCGTGCGTGAGGTACGCGGCCAGCAGCTCGGCCACGGTGATGTCGTTGGAAGTGACAAGGTTGCGTGTCGGACTGGTCGCGAGTTCCAGTTCCAGACGCGCCTTCGCCGCGAGCGACTCTTCGCTGCCGTACTCGCCGGGGAGCAACTTTTCGTGGCGAACACCGGCGGTGTCGGTCCAGATGAGCCGACCGCGGCCGGACTGTTTGTGTTGCGTGTAGGTGGGGACAACGTTGCGGGGCCGGGGCATGGTGCGGTTCCTCGAAGGGTTTCGTGGAACGATTCCACAAAACCATCGTTCGGAAGCCGCGCCCGGAGCATACCGGGGTAAGCGTGAAACGCTTCGGCTGAAGGGTTTTCGGTCAATACGCCCGGTGGGACTCGAACCCACACGCTTCCGCTTAGAAGGCGGATGCTCTATCCAGTTGAGCTACGGGCGCGTGCGGTTCATTCTTCCACGGGCGACGATGCAGGACAAGTCAGGTCGGTTTTCCGGTTAGCGGTGCGCGGCCGATCACCGTGTACACGGGGCCGTCGCGGTCCATTTCGCTGCTGTACACCAACACCTCCTCGATCGCTACCCGACCGCCTTGCCACGTCATTCTCTTGGGGAGTTCGGCCGCAATCGCGAAACCGGCCTCCGCGGTGTTCACTCGACCGAGCGTGAGGTGCGGCGTGTACCCGCGTTCCTCTGTGCGGTAACAACCGAGTTCCAACATCTCTTCTTCAAGCGCCGTGTAAAGCCGCTGGAGCGGTTCTGCGCCGTCTGTGACGCCGCCCCACAACACCTTCGGACGCCGCGCAGTCGGAAAGGCTCCCACGCCGGACACGCGAAGCGAGAACGGCGATTCGCCCGCCGCCACCGCTTTTACGACCTTGCAGACCGTGTGCAACTCGCGATCGTCTACTTCGCCGAGAAACAACAGCGTTACGTGCATGCTCTCGGGCGTCACCCATTTCACCTCGGCGCCGAGTTTCGCCAGCTCCTTCTGGAGCGCGACGGCGCTTGCGCGAATCGCATCGCCGGTGTCGATGCCAATGAACGTTCGTGTTCTTCCCACTGGTTACGCTCGGCTACGTGAGCGCCTCTTGCCAAAAATGTTTCGCACCGTGATGGAGCCGGGCGCCAATCTGCGTTATGACCTTCACCGCAAGAAAGTTCGCGGCCCGCGCCGCCCGCGCCGCCGGGACGCCGTGCGTGATGCCGTACAGGAACGAGCCCGCGAACATGTCGCCAGCGCCGGTCACGTCGATCGGCTTGCACGCGAACGCGGGCACGTGGCACTCCGCTCCGCCGTAGCGCACGAACGCTCCGTTCGGACCGTCGGTCACCACCGCGTTCGGCACCACGCCCTTCAATTTCGCGAACGCCTCTTCCGCGGTGGCTCCGCCCGCGACGGCCATCGCCTCGGTTGCGTTGCAGAAGAGTAGATCGCTCTGCTTGAGCGCGTCGCTGAATGCGTCGCCGAACGCCTGCGGTATGAACGCGTCGGAACATGTGAGTGCGACCTTCGTCCCGGCAGCCTTTGCCGCATTGAGCGATTCGCGGATCGCGAGTTGGCCGGTCGCGGGGTTCGCGAAGATGTAGCCTTCGACAAACAACCATTCACTGGCCGCGATCTTCGCCACGGGGACGTGCCGGTCCGCGAGGTGGCTCGACACCGCGAGGCAAGTACGCATGGTACGCTCGGCGTCCGGCGTGATGATGCTCACGCAAGTGCCAGTGGTTTCGCCAACGAGCGGCGGATTCGCGAAGTCGATGTCCAGTTCCGCGAACTCTTCGGTGTAGTGCAGCCCGTAGCGGTCGTCGCCGACGCAGCCGATGAACGCGCCCTTGCCGCCGAGTTGCGAACACGCGATGACGGAGTTCGCCACGCTCCCGCCGCTAACCAGCCGCGGTTCGCGTGTGTGAAACGCGGCGAGCAACTTCTGCTGTTCGTCGTGTTCGGTAAGGCGCATCGTTCCCTTCTCGAACGCAAGCGGGCTAAACTCCGCGTCGCTGAGTTCGAGGAGAATATCGACCAGCGAGTTACCGAGGCCAATCAGGTCGAATTCGCGTGGCATAAGCGAGTCCTAGCTTTGTAGGGTGGGACGGCCCACCCGTGCGAAGCGGAGACCGTGTCGACCCTACACGTGGTGATCTTACTGCGCCATCCCCAGTGTGCCCTCGATGCGCGGCGCGAAGCGGATACGAACAGTCCCGGGAAAGCGGTATCGGAGGAAGGATTCACCGCAGAGAACACAGAGACCGCAGAGGAGAAGCAGGTTCCGAGGGCCTGGCTTCTCCTCTGCGGCCGTTTAGCAGTTTCCGCGGTGAATCGTCTTGTATGAAGTCAGGCGGGTCCGGTGTTGTTCGATGTGGGGGCAGGTTCGGAGACGCGGGCGGCGGCTTCGCGGGCCGGCGTGCGGCACTCGACGAGCGTGATCACCTCGCCGTCCTGAACCACCTTGCCATCTTGGTTGACAACAGATCGATACCAGAGCACCTCGCCGCGGCGTCCGCGTCCGCGCAGCGTCTTCGCCTTTATGCGGCTCACGTTGTGAATGGTATCGCCGATGAACACCGGGAGGCTGAAGTTCCACCCGACGACGCGAAGCATCGCCATGGTGCGGACCGGCGGCGAAATAATGCCCAGTCCGCTCGCAATGCAGAACACCGCGAACCCGTGCGCGATGGGCCGGCGAAACGGTGTGCCCTTGGCGTACTCGTGGTCGATGTGGATCGGGTTGAAGTCGCCGCTGAACCCGGCGAAGTTGACAATGTCCGCATCCGTGACCGTGCGCCCACCAGACGTCCACTCCTGGCCCATTTCCAAGTCATCGAAGTACATGTGAAACGACGAGAAACTCATTATGCGGTCTCGCAATTCGGCGTCGCGCGAACAACACTTGGTATAGTCGCCGCGCGGTAACGGAGCAAGACGAAGAACCATCCGTGCATTCCCGTGGATTCTTCGGAGAAGCAGAACACCGGCCGGACCGCGCCAACCGATTCCGTCCACTCACTGCTCGAACTGCTTCGCCTTCGCGCGCCATCCTTCGCGCGCCAAGAAGCGGGCGAAACTGCTCGCGGCAGCGGGCGCCGCATCGGTGCTGGTGAGCGTCGCGGGGTTGGTGGCGTGGTTGCTATTGAAGTAAGCGTCCGGTTCCGTCTCACCGGTTACTCATTGCTTTTCGGTTTGCGCCGCGCGGTTCGCACCTTACGCTGTGGTACACTCTCAACACACGGAGTCCCACAGTGAACCGACGCGACTTTCTCACGACCTCGACCGGCGGCGCGGTCGTCGCCGCTTCGCCGCACCTGTTCGCCGCGCCACCGCTACAGAAGCCCATCCGCGCCGGGCTGATCGGGTGCGGCTGGTACGGCAAGTGCGATCTGCTCCGGCTCATGCAGGTCGCGCCCACCAACGTCGTGTCGCTGTGCGACGTGGACAAGAACATGCTCGCGGACGCGGCCGATGTCGTCGCAACACGCGCGAACACCAAGGACGGGAAGCCTCGCACGTTCACCAACTACAAGGAGATGCTCGCGCAGAAAGACCTCGATGTCGTGATCGTCGGAACGCCGGACCACTGGCACGCGCTCGCGATGATCGCGGCCGTCGAAGCCGGGGCCGACGTGTACGTCCAGAAGCCGATCAGCGTGGACATCCTCGAAGGCAAGGCGATGCTCGACGCGGCCCGCCGGAACCGGCGCACCGTACAAGTCGGCACGCAGCGTCGCAGCACGCCACACCTGATCGAAGCGCTCGAACGGATCGTGAAGCCGGGGTTGCTCGGCAAGATCGGCATGGCGAAGGTGCATTGCTACTACCACATGCGCGCGAACGCCAGCCCGCCGGTTTCGCCGGTGCCGGACTACTTCGACTACGACGCGTGGACCGGTCCGGCCCCGCTGCGGCCCTACGACTCACCCAAGTACCCCGACGCGAAGGGCGACCCGCTTCCGCACCGCCGCTGGTGGCGCGCGTTCAACGAGTACGGCAACGGCATCGTCGGCGACATGTGCATTCACATGCTCGACATGGTGCGCTGGATGTTCAACCTCGGCTGGCCGACGAAGGTCAGTTCTACCGGCGGCATCCTGGTGCAGAAGGAGAGCAAGTCGAACATCTCGGACACGCAGACCGCGACGTTCGACTTCCCGGCGTTCCCGGTGGTGTGGAACCACCGCACCTACGGCGACCCGGCCGACCGCGAATACCCGTGGGGCGCGGTCATCTACGGCGAGAAGGGCACGCTCAAACTCAGCGTTCACAAGTACGAGTTCTTCCACCTCAACAAGACGACCCCAATCCTCAGCGGCAAGGCCGTGATCGAGGACGACAAGTTCCCCGACGACCGCACGGAGAAAGACCTGGAGCGGCACGTCGCGTCGGCGATTCGCGGCCACATGATCGACTTCCTGAACGCGCGCGCCGCGGGCACGAAACCGGTCGCGGACATCGAGCAGGGGCACATCTCCACCGCGAGCTGCATCCTCGCGAACCTGTCCATGCGCCTCGGTCGCACGCTCACCTGGGACGCCGCGAAGCACCAAGTAGTGAACGATGCCGAGGCGAACAAGCTGTTGAAGCGCCCGTACCGCACCGGGTATCAGCACCCGGCGGGGTAGGAAAGACAGAGGACCGAGGGCAGAAGACGCCAGTGAGCGTTCAACCCACCGGCGAATGAGCCGTTGGAATCCAGAACACTTCGCCCCCGCGGGTCGAACGCTAAACGGCTCTCGTTCTGCTCTTCTGATCTGCTCTGTCCTCTGCCTTCTGTCCTCTTACCCTCTTCTTTTTGTGGCCATTCTGCGTTCCGTCTTTATCGTGCCTTTCATCTGCGTTATCGGCGGCTCACTCTGGAGATTCGCGAATGACAGCCGTTCCGGCGCGAGCGTGGGCGGTGACCGCCGGGGGCACGGCCGTCAATCTGTGTCTCGGCATCCTCTACGGCTGGAGCGTTTGGAAGGCCGCGCTCGTGCCGTCGGACAAGTCGAAGTACGGCCAACCCATGGAAGGGCTGAACGCGGGCTGGACGTACCTCGACGACGCGCAAGGCACGTGGGCTTACGCCATCTGTGGGGTCGTGTTCGCGCTGTTCATGATCCCAGGCGGGCGCCTGCAAGACCGGTATGGGGCGAAGATCGGTGCCACGCTCGGCGGCCTGTTCCTCGCGGCCGGGTGCATCATCGCGGGTCTAATGAAGAGCTATGAAGGGTTGGTGATCGGGTTCGGCGTGTTTGGCGGAATCGGCATGGGCCTCGGCTATGCCGCGGCCACGCCCGCCGCGGTGAAGTGGTTCCACAGTAGCCGACGCGGGCTGATTGTCGGGCTGGTTGTCGCCGGGTACGGGGCTGCGGCCGTCTACATCTCACCGCTCGCGGACTACCTCATCAGAAACCACGGGCTGACCGGCAGTTTCGTGGGGCTGGGTATCTTGTTCGCGGTCGTGGTGGTGATCGCGGGTCAACTGCTCAACCCACCACCGGCCGGATACGTGGCCCCTGCGCCGGCGCCTGGGGCGAACGGCGCACTGCCGCCCCCTGTTGCGGGCACACGCATCGACTTCAGCGCGAATCAGATGCTCCGTACGTGGCAGTTCTACGCGCTGGTGTTCCTGTTCATCGGCTCGGCGCAGTCGGGACTGCTAGTCATCGCGAACGCGAAGTCTTTGCTCACCGACGCCGCGGGCAAAACGGGGTTCTTCGCCGAGAACGCCTGGCTACTCGTCACGTTCATCGGCGTCGTGAACGCGACCGGGCGCATCGGCACCGGGCGATACTCCGACCGCATCGGGCGGTTAAATGCCTACGCGCTCAACGGGATGGTTTCTGCCGTGTGCCTCTTCATCGCACCCTGGGTGATTGCGGAGAAGAACGTCCTGATGCTGTTCGCGATCATTGGCGTGATGGCGTGGCAGTATGGCGGCTCGCTCGCGCTGATGCCGGCGATGACGGCCGACTACTACGGCCCGAAGAATTTGGGCCTCAACTACGGACTGGTGTTCGCGGGCTGGGGCGTCGCGTTCTTCGTTCCGCAACTCGCCGGGTACATCAAACGGGAAACCGGACAGTGGGACGGGGCCTTTTACCTGTCGGCCGGACTACTCGTAGCGGCTGTGCTGGCGAGCCGCATAATCCGCAAGCCGGTTTCAGCCGCGCCTATTGCCTGAGCCACTCATCAACCTGGTAGAATTAACAATCTCACGGGCTGAATGTCATGTTATTCGCGCTGCTCTTTTTCTTGATCGCCGCGCACGCGCTGATGGATTATTCGTTACAAAACGATTCGATGGCGGTGTGCAAGTGCCCGAAGTCCACCAGCCCGATTGCGGTGAGCGTGCCATGGTACTACTGGCTCACCTCGCACGCGCTCCTACACGGGGCTGCGGTCGGCGTCATTTTCCACTGGATGAAATTCGACTGGAACGTGGTCGCGGCCCTCGCGCTGGCGGAAACCGTGATCCACTGGTTCACCGACTACGGCAAGTGCGAGAAGTGGTACTCGTTGCACGTCGATCAGGCCATCCACATCATCTGTAAAATCGTGTGGTGGTCGCTCGCCGCGAGCGAAGTCGTCAAGCCGATCGGGGCGTAACATGCCGCACGCACGCACCGGTAACGCGCTGACCACGGTGCTCATCATGCTGGTCGCGCTCGCGGCCGGCGGCGTCGCGGGCTACTTCGTCGGGGGTCGCGCCAACAAACCAGACGCTAAACCTGATCAGAACGCCAACACCGGTCCCACGCCACGCGACCGCGTCACCGCGCTCGGGCGTCTTCAACCGGAAGGCGGTGTCGTTCCGGTATTCGGGCCGCCCGGTGACCGCATTGCGAAGCTCTATCCCGTTGCGCCCGGTTCGCTGCTGAAGGCCGGCGACCCCATCGCCGAACTCGCGAGCTACAAGGACCGGCAACTCGAAGTTCAGGTCGCGAAGACGCAACTCAAGGAAGTGACGGCCGCGCGCGACGCGGGCAAGCGGTCCGGCGAGAAGCGGATTCGGGCCGCCGAAGCAGAACTCAATCAAGCGAAAGCGAACAAGGTCAGCGATCTTGCCGCGATCGACGCGAAACTCAAGGCCGTTGAGCTTCAAGCGAAGACTGCCGCGAAGCAAGTCGAGCGGCTGAAGAGTTTGAAGACCGCGGCTGAGGACATGGAGCGTGTCGAACTGCTTCAGGCGCAGGCCAACGCCGAACTCGCCGCGACACAGGCCACACGCGACAAAACCCGGATCACCTACGAGGAGGCGGAAAAGGCAGCCCAGGCGAAGATCGACGCGGCGAGAGCGGAGTTGGAGGAAGCGCTTGCCCGCGCGCCAATCGAGTCGTCCAAAGAGAAAGTCGCGATCGCAGAGCAACTGTGCGCGATGACGATTCTCAAATCACCGGTGACCGGCACCGTACTCAAGGTAACCGGGCGCGAGGGCCAGCCGACGGGTATGGAACCGATCCTGCAACTCGCGGAACTCGGCAAGATGACGGCGGTCGCGGAGGTGTACGAGAGCGACGTGGAGCGGCTCGCGTCGTGGGTGCGCGGCGGGCCCGTGACCGCGGAGGTCACAAACCCAGCGCTGCCGAAGGCGCTCAAGGGCGTGGTCCGCTCCGAAGCCGACATCACGCGGATGATCTCGCGGAACCAGGTGTTCGCGATGGGGCCGCGCGAGGACGCCGACCGGCGTGTGGTGGAGGTGATCGTTCACCTCGACGACGCGAGTGCCGCGGGTGCCGGGCGCTTCGTGGGGTTGCAAGTGACAGTCGCGTTCGTGCCGAAGTGATGTGCGCCGCCGCGAGCGGCGGAACGAAGAAGAAGCAGCCATGACCCCTCTTCGGCTCGCGTGGGCGAATCTGGTTCACAAGCGAGCGAGGACGTTCATCGCCGCGGCCGGGGTTGCGTTCGCTGTTGTCCTCGTGTTCATGGAACTCGGCATGCTCGGCGGCGTCGGCCGCACCGCGACCATGCTCTACGACAAGCTCCAGTTCGACCTGCTGATCACGTCTGGCGAATACCTCGACCTGAGCCGCGCGCCGGAGTTCCCGCAGTTGCGTGTCGAGCAGGCACGCGTCAATGGCGTGAAAGAGGTGATTCCCATCTCGTTCGGCGTCGCGGGGTGGCGGGCGCCGCGTCAGGAGTCGCTGTTCGGCACGACTGAACCGGGCGGGCAGTTGAGCATCAACATCGTCGCGGCCCCGCCGGACCGGCTGCACAGAGCGTTTGTCGTGGGCGAAGGCGGCGCGTTCACTTCGGAAGAGGAAGCGATCGACGCGGGGCGGAAGCTGAAACAACTCGACACGTTCCTGCTCGACCGCCGATCCAAACCGGACTTCGGCGACCTCGACAAACTGCAAGCGATCCCTCCAGATGGGCGAGGCGGCGAGGCGGTGCGAGTGAACGGCCAGCGCGCGAGCGTGGTCGGCGGGTTCGACCTCGGCACCGGCTTCAGTTGGAACGGTATGCTGCTCACCAGCGACGAGACCTACGCAAAGTACGCGATGCGCCCGCGCGACGCGGTCCACTTCGGTTTGGTTCAGTTGGAGCCGGGCACAGACCCTGTTGCGGTTCGGGAAAAATTGCGGCGCACGCTGCCGCATGACGTGAAGGTGTACACACGCGCCGAGATCAACTCGGACGAACGCAACTACTGGCTGCGGCTTACTTCCATTGGGCAGTTCCTACTCGTCGCGGTGATTCTGGCGATCGTGGTTGGCAGCATCTTCGTGTATCAGATGATGGCTGCGGACATCCGCAACATGCTGCCCGAGTACGCAACGGTGAAGGCGCTTGGCTACCGTCCGCCATATCTGACGGGTGTGGTGCTGTGGCAGGCCGTGCTGCTCGCGGTGTTCGGTTACACCCCCGGTGTTGTCGCAGCGATTGGGCTGTATTACCTTGCGAGCAACTTTGGCGGCATCCCGACCGCGATGACGCTCGAAACGGCTGGGGGCGTACTCTCGCTGACGTGTTTCATGTGTCTCGCGTCCGGGTTGCTGGCCGTGCGAAAGGTCCACGCCGCCGACCCGGCGGATTTGTTTTAATCGCGGACATCACGCTCCGCGTGATGTCCGCGACCCCCGGCAGCGATAACGGTTTTTACTCGAATCGCACCTGCACTGCGAAGGCAACATCACGCGGAGCGTGATGACTACGATTAAGACCACATGCCCCAGCCCCCACCCGTACCCCTGGCCTGGAAGAACCTCGCACACGACAAGGTGCGGTTCGCGCTGTTCGCGTCAGGCATTGGGTTCGCGGTGGTACTCATGGGCGTGCAGTACGGCATCATGAACGCGATGCTCGACAGCAACACCGTGCTCATCGAACGGCTCAAAGGCGACATCGTTCTCATCAACCCCAATAAGGCATCATTGTTGTTTCGCGAAGGCGTGTCACGCCGGCGGGTCGCGGAAGCGGAAGGCATTACCGGCGTGAAGAGCATCACGCCGGTGTACGTGGAGTATTCCACCGCGTCCCTTCGGCACACCGCGAACGACCCGACGAATCGCACCAACACGCGGCGCGTGCGCGTCATCGGCGTCGATCCAAACGCGGACGTACTCGACCTGCCCGGCGTGACCGCGGAGCACTGGAGGGAACTGAAAACGCCCGGCACCGCACTCTACGACCGCAAGAGCCGCGCGCACCCCGACCAGACGAACCACCCGGGCGAAACGGTGTTCGGCAAACTCGAACCCGGCGTGCGCACCGAACTCGCGGGCCGCGACATCAGGCTCGTCGCCGGGTTCGAGATGGGCTTCGACTTCGGCACCGACGGTAGCGTGGTGGTGAGCGACCGCACGTTCGAGAAGTGGGTGCGCGAACCGTACTACCTGGCGGAACCGATGGCAGAGTGCGACATCGGACTCGTGAAACTCGACCCTGGAGCCGACCCGAAAGCGGTGAAGGCCGCACTGCAAAAGAAGTTCGCGGAGGGCGGTGACGTGCTGGTACTTACGCGCGACGATCTGGTGTCTCGCGAGAAGAGCTTCTGGTGGAAGAACACGCCAATCGGGTTCGCGTTCGGGGCCGGCGTGCTGTTGGGCTTCGTTGTGGGTATGGTGATCTGCTACCAGATTCTCGCGAGCGACGTGGCCGACCACTTGCCCGAATACGCGACGCTCAAGGCCATCGGCTACTCGAACCGCTACCTGAGCTGGGTCGTGCTGCAAGAATCGCTGATCCTCGCGGCGGCCGGCTTCGTCCCCGGTATGCTGGTGACTTCCGGCACGTATCTCCTCCTCACCGAGATCACCGGCTTGCCGCTCGTGCTCACGCCGGGGCGATTCTCGCTGATTCTGGGACTGACGGTCGTGATGTGCGTTGCGTCTGGGTTGCTCGCGGTGGGCAAGGTGAAGAAGGTGGACCCCGCTGATGTCTTCTAATGCGCAAGAACCTACCCCCCCCCACCCTGAGGGGAGGGGGGAGAAGTCTTTTCCCTCTCCCTTTGCAAGAGAGGGAACAACCAATTCCCGCCTCCCGCCGCCCGGTCAGCCGGTACTCCGCATTCGCGGGGTGAACCACTACTTCGGCACCGGCGACACGCGAACGCAGGTGCTGTTCGACAACACGCTCGAAGTGATGCCCGGCGAAATGGTCATCATGAGCGGACCCTCCGGGTCTGGGAAGACAACCATTCTCACGCTCATCGGCGGGCTGCGCACACTGCAAGAAGGCGAGATAGAAGTCTGGGACGCGGACCTGGGCGACTACCGCAAATTGAACGGCGTGCCGGAACCGGAACTGGTCAACGTCCGCCGACTCATCGGCTTCATCTTCCAGCGACACAACTTGTTCGATTCGCTCACATCGATGCAGAACATCCGCATGGCGCAACGCCTGAAAGAGAGTGCCAACGACCCCGACGAAGCCGCACGCGACATCCTCACGTACCTACTCCTCGGCGAGACGGACATTCAGTCAAAGCCGCAGAAGTCGCGATTCGACTACAAGCCCGCGAAGCTGTCCGGCGGGCAGCGGCAGCGAGTCGCCATCGCCCGCGCGCTCATCAACCGTCCCAAACTCGTGCTGGCCGATGAACCAACCGCCGCGCTCGACGCGAACAGCGGTCTCGCAGTCGTCACGCTCGTGCAGGAACTCGCGCGCGAGCGTGACGAAGCCGACTTACGCAAGCTCGTCAGGCCACCCGAAGAAGCCGGGGGAAATGGTCGGCTCGCGGAGTGGCAGGTTCCGTTGCTCAAGAAGATCGCCACCGAACACGGTACCACGAGCCTCATCGTGACGCACGATTCGCGCATCATGAACCTCGCTGACCGCATCGTTCACATGGAACGGGGGCGGATCGAATCGAACGTGGTCGTAGCGGAGCGACTGTTCGTGCGCGAAGGATTGCGTCAAAGCCCGGCATTCGCCGCGATCCTGCCCGAAGAGCAAGAGAAGATCGCCGATTCGGTTCTGGTCGGCGTTCACCCGAACGACACCGTGCGCCCGGACCACCTCGCGGCCAAGCCGGGGTGCCTGGAGGTCTACGAACCGGGTCAGGTGATCGTGCGCCAGGGCGACGTGGTTAATGCGGAGAGCAAGTTCTATCTGATCCGGCGTGGCACAGTGGAAGTGTTCCGCGAGGTCAACGGTGTGTCCCAAACGCTCACCGAGATGGGACCGGGCCGGTACTTCGGCGAGGTGGCATTCTTGATGGATCAGCCACGGAACGCGACCATTCGCGCGATCACTCGCGTCGAGGTATACACGGTGAACCGGGCCACGTTCGACAAGTTCCGGTCGGTGAGCCTACCGTTCATCGAGCGCGTGCTGGCGAACTTCCGCTCGGGTGACGGCACCCCAAAATCGTAGTCATCACGCTCCGCGGGATGACTCAAATACCAGAATCGTGACAATCAGATTGTGACCCCGGCTCGGCAGGTCAGGACACCGCCGAGGCTGGTTGCGAGGCGAGCAGTTCGCCGATGACCCGGCGGAGCATCTGCCCGGTGGTCATGCCGCGCCGGCTGGCAGCGGCTTCCAGTTCCACCGCCTGCCAAAGCGGCAACAACAGCGCCAGTTCAACGACTTCCTGATCAGAACGGATTGTGTTGGGTGACACTCCATCGAATAGTGGTTGCACGGCAGCACCTACCCAGGAAGGTGTACGGCGGCATTTTGCCACCGAGAATCACGGGTCCAAAACCGTCTACCGTCCAGTTATCCACCGGCCCCGCGCTGTGGCATCGTAACCATCTAGAGCGCTTTCCGGAAATGCGTAGCACCTCAACGAGCCGCGACCGCAAGGGAGCGGCAAAGCTCAACCACTCCCTTGCGGTCGCGGCTCGTTAAACAACGCTACACCGTTCCCAAACGCGCTCTAACTCCGCAACGGTAAAGCAGGAGCGCGGAACACACGAGGTGGCCCGAGTCGCGAACTCGCGAAACAGTTTTTAGAATCGGCAGTCACTCGAGCAAAGGGACGGCGGTCAAATAACTGCAACCGGAATGCCACACGCCGAAAAAGATAATCCGATCTCGATTATCAGGTGAGAAATGCGGTGTTTGCACCTTGTGGGAAAGTGTCCGGGCGATCTCGGTCGTGTTCCCGTTGCCCAGTCTGCGCGCACTTTCTGTCAGAACGTGAACAGTTCCACCAAGCACACGGAAACGTGAGAGAATAAGGCGAATCTGCCTCGCACGGAACCCGCTTTTGGTCGGTTCCAAATCTACCAGTCGAGCAGTTCGTGCCTGGTTTTTGCAATCGATCGACCGCGTGCTAGAGTTGCGAGGTCTGAGATGCGGGATTGGCGGGTTGAAGGGCGGGGCAATGTTATTCGCCGAGATGCTCGACGAAGCCCAAACCTGGGTTGCCGGGAACCAGCCGATCGTGGTCGGCGGGTCCGTGGCGCTGTTGGTGCTGGCGTTCTTGGCGTTCACCGTCTCCCGACGCCGGCGCCATCTCGACCCTGAGGAACTGGCGATCGCCCACGCGAATGCCAGGACCGACGAGAATGCGATGAGCTGGGCGCCGCCGGAACAGTCCTACGGCGACCGACGCGGGGCCGTGCGACGGGAGGGCCAGCCGGTTCGTGTGTTGCTTGTTTCCACCACGTTCCACAACGGGGCCGGTGACGGCTACGTCATCGACCGCTCGACCAGTGGGCTAAAACTCGCCACGCAATCCGCCGGCCCGCCGGGCATGACCGTTCAGGTCCGGGCCGTGGACGCGCCCGACACGATCGGGTTCGTCACCGTCATCGTCCGCAGTTGCCGCAAGAACGACGACTACTACGAACTCGGCTGCGAGTTCGAGACCCCACCACCGTGGAACGTGCTTCTTCTGTTTGGATGAACCTGCGGTCCATCCGAACAGAAGCGCGAAATGCGACACACGAAATCCGATAGGAAGACAGGCACCATTGCTCCTGTCTTCCTATCGGATTTCGCGCTCCGTATTTCGTGCCTCCTCGCGTAGCGAGGCTAGTCGTTCTTCTTGTCCAGCTGGATTGCACGCGAACCGATCCGCGCCAGGAACCGGGCCTTCTGTGCTGCGGAGAGTTCCTTCGTATACCGCACGCGGACCGCTTCCACCCACCGCACCTCGCGTTTGCCATAATCGGTAGCCACGCGGACCAGAACCGGCCCGTCGTGGCAAACCGCGCCGCGCAACTTCTGCTCCAGTTCCGCGTGCGAGTTCACTTCCACATAGGCCACACCAAACGCCTGAGCGAGCGCCTTGTAGTCGAGTCGCGTGAGGATCGTGGCCGTGGTCCGCAGGTACGCGGGCTTTTGCAACATCTGCATGTAGCGGTAAGCCTGATCGTCGAGGATCACGAACTTCACCGGCAGATGCTCCCGCGCCGCAGTGGTGATTTCCATCGCGCTCATCAGCAAGCACCCGTCTCCTGTCAAGGTCGCGACAGACTTGCCGTGATGAACTTTCTGTGCGCCGAGCGCGGCCGGGATGCTCCAGCCCATCGCCTGATTATCGACTGGGTTGAAGTACGTTCGCGGGTGACACACGCGGAAGTGTTCCGCCGCGAGGTGCTCCGTCACGCTCACGTCGGTGAACAGCAACGCATCGTCCGGCAGCACCTTGCGTAATGCCGCGACCGTCGCGAGCGGATCGACCCCGCGTTTCGATGGGTGAACCGTGCAGAGTGCCTTCGCGGCGTCGGCCTTGAGCGTGCGAATGTGGTTCACGATCCACTTGTCTTCGGCGCGCCGAATTTTGTCGCTACACGCGAGCAGTCGGCCGAGGAAGACGCCCGCGTCCGCGTGAACGCACACGTCCGTCTTCAGAATGCGGCCGAGGTTGCAGTGGTTCGCGTCCACGTGAACGACGTGCTTCGGCTGCGGGTTGCCATAGTAGCCGGTCGAGACTTCGCTGAACTTCACGCCGATCGCGAGCAGCGTATCGACGCCCGACTTCAGTGGGTGCTTGGGGTCGCGTGCGAAGGTCTTCTCCGCGACTTCGCTCGCGTGCGGCCCGAAGCCCCACCCGACCGCGAGCGGGTGCGCTTCGCTGATGACGCCCTTGCCCGACACGCTTGTCGCAACGGGCGCCTGAAGCAACTCCGCGACCGCGGCGAGTTCTCCACTGTGGGCCATGCAGCCCGCGCCCGCGTAGATGCCGACGCGGTGCTTCTTGTCAGTTAAGAATGGCAGTGCCCGCTCAAACGCGACATCATCGAAGGGCGGGGCGGGAACCGCGGGCGGGGCGGTGCGGAAGTCGTGCGCCTCGATGAACAGGTTGTACGGCACGACCACCGCGACCGGTCCCGGTTCGCCTTGCGTCGCGGTCACGAACGCTTGCCGCACCGCGGCAGCGATTTGCGCAACCGTCTGCACTGGGTACACGCACTTGCACACCGATTTCAGCAGCGAAACCTGATCCAGAGCGTGAACCTGAAACGGGCGTGCCTTCTCGCCGTTCGCGACATCGCCGACGATGGCGACGAGCGGCGAGGAATCGAGTAGCGCCTCGCCCAGACCAGTTAGCGAGTTCGTTACGCCGGGACCGGGAACGACACACAGCACGCCCGGCTTGCCGGTGCTACGGGCGTAACCGTCGGCCATGCACGCGGCGCTGAACTCGTGCGTCACCAAGAGATACGGAACACCTTTCTCCTTGAAGGTGTCCCACAGCTCGTTCTCCTGCGCACCGGGGATGCCGTACACGCACCCGACGCCTTCCGCGAGCAGCGTCTCGCACAGAGCTTCCGCTCCGGTCATACGTCCGAACACCCAACCTGGGTGCCGGTCGGCGCGCACGTTCGCGACCGGCCCCGCGCCGACTGCGTTCGCGGAGAGCACTCCGCCGACGGCCGCGGTTCCCTGAAACAGCCCGCGACGGGAGAACTCGAAGTCCATTTCGCACACCTCGGAGATGGAATAGCCTGGATGTATCGGCAATCACTAAGGGGCGAGTTCGCACGGAATGCGCAGATTTGGCACGATAAGGGGTTTAGCGTTCGCCCCGCCGGGGCGATCTTTGCTCGCCCCGCCGGGACGAATGCTAAACTGCGGGCCACTTCTGCTTGCGAATTTCCCAGACTTGAGGTACTTCCCTTTCTCTTTGGCAGGGGAGTGCGCGCATGCCGCTGTTGGAAGTTGAGGGGCTGGTCAAGTATTACGGCAACCGGGCCGTCGTGAACGGCGTGTCGTTCGCGGTGGACGCCGGCGAGGTGGTCGGGTTGCTCGGGCCCAACGGCGCCGGGAAGACGACCAGTTTCCGCATGGCTACCGGGCAGATTCAGCCGAACGACGGCAGGGTGTCGTTCAACGGCGAGGACGTGACTTCGCTCCCGATGTACCAGCGCGCGCGCCGCGGGATGGGCTACCTGTCGCAAGAACCGAGCGTGTTCCGCAAACTCACGGTCGAAGGAAACCTGCTCGCGATCCTTGAAGCGCTGCCGCGGAGCCGCAAGTCAGGGCGCAAACTCACGCGCGACGAGCGATGGGAACGCACCAACGAGGCGCTCGCCCGGTTCAAACTGAACGAGGTGCGCAAAAGCACCGCGGGCCGCTGTTCGGGCGGCGAAAAACGCCGGCTTGAAATCGCGCGGTGCCTCGTGTGCGAACCGCTGCTCATCCTGCTCGATGAACCGTTCGCGGCGGTCGATCCAATCACCACCGAGGACATCCGGCGGAACATCCGCGATCTGGCCGATTCGGGCATCGGCATCCTGATCACTGACCACAACGTGCGCGAGGTGTTCCGCACGGCGGACCGCGTGTACCTCATCACCGCCGGGAAGGTCGTGACACACGGCACCCCGCTGGAACTGCTGAACGATCAGGTCGCAATCAACGCGTACCTCGGCCGCAGTTTCGAGGAAGACGGGTTTACACGCCACTTCGACGCCCACGCCTCGGCGAAGAAAGCGGAATCTGCCACATCGACGCCCGCGCCGCCGCCGATCGTTCGCTATTCGCCGCCCGCGAGTAAGCCGGCTACGAGCACCGTGACGGCTGCGACGGTGAAGCCCCCGCTGGCGTTCCCGGCCGCACCGCCTTCGCCGTTCTCTTCGACAACACCGGCCCCGGTGAGCGCGCCCGTCGGCGGGTCGATGGCGGCGGTGCTGGAAGTCGAGAAGGTTCGTCGCGCGGTGGAAGGACTGGTCGACGACCGCACATTGAAGGCGTCGATGGTAGAACTCGTCGCACGCGGAACCGCAGCGATTCCGGCCTTGCTCGAAGCGATGGAACGCCGCGACGCGACACTCCGCGCGCGGGCGTTCATGGTGTTGAAGTACGTCGCAAAGGACTACGGCGTTCTCGAATACGACCCGGACAGCGCTACCGAAGCCCACCTCCGTCAGGTCGCCTATCTCCGGGCCAAACTGGAACGCCGCAGATAATGCTTGGTGTTTTCTGTTTTGTGTTTAGTATTGGGTTCTGGATCGCTCGCCTTCGGCTTGCGGCTAACCAGGAAACACCAAACACCAAACACCAAACACCCATGTCTCTGAATAAACTGGCCGATCAATACCTCGCCGGTGTCGCGCAACTGCGGGCCGCGGTCGCGGGCATGACCCGCGAGCAACTCACGGCGCGCCCGGTCGCGGGCAAGTGGAGTACGCTCGAAGTGGTGTGCCACCTCAGTGACTTCGACCCGATCCTCGTGGACCGCATGAAACGCATCCTCTCGATGGCCGGTGACGTTCCACTGCTCCTGGCTGCGGACGAGAATCTGTTTTTAACGGCGCTGAACTACAACGAGCGCGACGTGAACGAAGAACTGGCGGTGATCGACGCGACCCGCACGCAGATGGCCCGCATCATCCGCGGGCTGACGCCGGAGCAACTCCAACTCACCGGCAACCACAACAAACGCGGCATTCAGACCCTGGAGAAGGTGATCGGGATGGCGTGTAGCCACATCCCGCACCACTGCACGTTCATCGCCGAGAAGCGCAACGCGCTGGGTGTGTGATCTTGTATGGTGAGTCGAGGCCGGCGCTTCGCGAGCCGAAGGCCCACCCTACGAACTCACTTGTCCGCGCGGAACTGAAGCAACCCCATGCCTTCGGGGCGCGGCTCGTTGTCCGCGGGGCCGCTCCACGACTGCACTCCGGCGCCCGGCACGAACCGCGACACGTTCATCGCCCATGTCTTCCCGTGAGCCGGGCGATCGCCGGTCAGTTCCACCATCGGAATCGCGATCTCCGCCGTCCACCCGGTGTCGGTCGCGTGGAATGCGACGTGGTATTTCGGGTTCCAGGACTTGTCGCCCCAACAGTCTTCCGCCAGACAGCCGCGGTGATCGATCTGGAACCGGTAGTACGTCTGGTAGTCGCGGTCCATGTCGAGCAGGATGTCCACGCGGTCGCGACCGCGCATGTCAGCGTCACGGAGCCGCTTTGCAACCGGTTCCACTTTCTTGCCCATCGGGTGTTCGCACTTCACCGCGATGTACACGTAGCGGTCGTCATAGGTGAACAGGCTCTCGGTCTTGTACTGCTCGCCGAACGTCTTCACGTCCTCGGAAGCGGTTACCTTCAGCGGCATCGCCTTCGCGTTCTTCCAGCAGTCGTCGTCGAGTTTGCCGTCGAGTAGCGGGCGGCTGTCGGTGAGGCGGCAGAACGCGAGCGGTTTGGGCGGCGTCGGGATGGCGCTGGTGTTCGCGAGCCACAGTTCCGCCGCGAGGCAGTCGCGCCACGCATCGAGTCCCGGCAGGGCGGTCACGGCTGCGGGCGTGTGTTTGAAGTAGTCGTTGATGAACGTGTCCGCGTCGTTGTGGCGGCCGACCTGCCGGCGCGCTGTGAGGAAGCACAGCCACGAAGCCGGGTCGCGGCTGTACACCGGCCCGAACGCGGCCAACTTCGGCTCCAGATCGAGACACGTCTGATGCCACTTCAGAATCATGTTCGGGCTGTAGAACTTGTAATGATCCTCGGTCACGGACGCGCCACCGATGCCCGTGGTGGTGCCAGCGGCTGGCGCGATCTTGCCCCCGCCGCTGGGTTCGAAGGTCACGTTCGTGAGCAGCATCTTCTGTTGAATTTCGGTCCGCCGGCGAGCTTCGCTGCTCGCGTGGTAGCGTGTGAGCCAGCGGAACGCTTCCACCGACAGCGGGTGCCCGGGGTAGTTCACGGTGAGTACGCCGAACACTTCGCGCGCCTCGATCCACTTGCCGTCTCGCGCCAGTCGCGAAGCGACCGCGAACGCGGTGCGGGCCGCCACGTCGTCGGGCATCTTCTTCAACTCAGTGTTGAGCGAACCCAGCAGCTTGTCCGCACCGCCGAACTCGGAATCACCTATCCCGGCGAGTGATTCGAGGTTGCGCCGCGTCTGAACCGCCTTCTGCTTCTCGGCCGCGGCGGTCGGGTCGTAGGTCATCGCGATGTTGCGACGGGCCGTGCCGCCGGGGCTAAGCGCAATGCCCTCCAGAAGGGAGGTGTGTCCTTCCGCACCTTGCAACCGGTGCGCGACCAGCACGAAACAGCGGCGGTCGGTGATGGCCCCGTCACCCGCGAGGACGCGGGTCGCGGCTTCGGCGTAGTCCTTCGGCGAGTCGTTCAGCCGGTTGCTGAACACGCTCTGGTCCATCTTCACCGCCGCGGTCTTCGGGTCGAGCGCGAGCGCGTAGAGTTTCTTCGCGGCCCACGGCTTCAGACCCAGCGCGGTGATTTGTTCGGGGAACGCGTTCGGGTCGGCGGCTTGCTTGAATGCTTCCTTCGCGGCGTTCATCGCGAGCGCATCGGCCGGTGTGGTGTCCGCCGCGTAGAGGTCGCACACGATCACTTCCGGCTGCCACGTGCGGATCGCGAGAACCGCCTGGCGCAACAGTTGTTCGCTAGCTTTGCCGCCGTGGGCGCGGTCCCAGGTCGCCAGCAACTCGCGGGCGGGCAATCCAGCCGCGTGTGCGGCAACGGGGAACGCCCACGCGCTTTCCGCGCTCGCGCCGCCGGCGAGGCGCATCGCATACCTCGCACGCTCGCCCTCGCTCGCGCGCTTCGGATCGACCGTCGCCGGGTCCGCGTTCATCAAGCCAACCGAGGTGCACAGGTAACCTTCGGCCCCGCCGAGATGCGCGACCACGTCGAGTGGCGTGTTCTTGCCGCTCGCGTGCAGGAACAGCGCCGCGGCCCGCTGACCGCCGGCCTTCTGCACCTTCCACGTCTTGCCGCTGTCGCTGGTGCCGATGATGCAACCGAGGTCACCGACGATCCAGCCTTGCTTGTCGTTGATGAAGTGGATGCCGTTCGCGGGCACGCTCAGTTCGGTCTTCTGCACGTCCCAGGTCTTGCCGAGGTCCGCGCTGTGCAGCACGAACCCGCCCGGCCGGCCCGCGACCCACACGTGATTCGCGAACGACGCGACACAGCGGAAGTCGCACGCCGCGAGCGCCGCGGCCGGCAGTCCGAGGTTCACGAAGCCCCATTTCTTCCCACCGTCGGTGCTCGTGAGCACCGCGCCGCCGTCGCACGCGGCGAACGCGGGCGCGAAGCCTTGCGCGTTCACGCTCGTGGAACACGCGACGCCGTGAACCGTGCGACCCGCGAGCGGGTCGAGTTCCGCCTCGCGGTACTCGCTTGGCAGGGTTCCGACTTTCGAGTCGGCAGGCATCGTGATGGTGCCGAGCTTGCCCCACGCGCCCGCGACCAGCGCGCCGTAGGTGCTTGGGCTAATCGCCGCACCACGGTTCGATGGCATTCGCGATCCCTTGACCGGATCCCACGTCGCACCGCCATCGCCGGTGGTGAACATGCCGGTGGGGAACGCTTCGGAACCGTCGCCGCACGCGAAGCCGTTCTTCTCGTCGAAGAACTTGATCGCGTGCAGACCGGGCATCACGTTCGTGCCCACTTCATTCCACTTGATGCCGCCGTCGGTGGTCTTGAGCATCACGCCTACCGACCCCGCGGGCGTGTCGATTCGGCCGACCGCCCAGCCGGTGTACGGCGTGACGAAGTGAATGCCGCGGAGGCTGGCCCGCGTGCCGGTCTTCTGGCGTTCCCACGTTTTGCCGCCGTCGATGGAGTGCCAGACGGCGCCGTCGGCGCCGCACGCCCAGCCCTCGCTCGCGTCCACGAATTGCACCGCGTGCAGCCCGGCGTCGTCGAACGCGACCGTCGGCTGTGCGAACGCGGGGACCGCCATCACGAACACGGACGCCGCCGCGAGAAGTAACCGAGCCGGAATCATGCTCCACTCCATCAAGCGCGCCTCCATTCGCCGGAGGCCGGGGGAGTGGGGTAATAGGCAACGGGGAGAAAGGATGCTAGACGAATTTGAAAAGCCCGATGGCGCGTACTCGGGGAGTCACGCGGACCACCCAAATACGCGCCATCGAGTGGAGATCCGCACCCCACACGGAGACAGCAACTCAATGTGCCTTCGCGCGGCGGCCGCGGACGCTGTGCGGGAACAATTTCTCTTGCACCAGATTGCCGTTTGAATCGAAGGGCAGCGAGATTGATTCTCCGACGAACTCCAGGTGCGGATGGCCCTTCAGGTCGGACGCGAGCGGAGCGGATACCCACATCTCCACCACTTCCAGCGTGTTCGGGATCACGCAGAACTTCACCTTCTCGGCCTGGGGCTGCCAGCACGTTTCCACGCACGCGGCGATCACCTCGCGGTCCGTCTCGAACGCGAACGGTATCTTGCTCCTCCACAACGAACGGGCCGTGAAGTTGTTCATGCGGAACGATGTCTGATCAATCCCCGCGATAGCGCGGTTCGTCGTCAGGTCCGCGAGGCCGATGCCGGTCGCGTTGCCGTGACTTTCGGACGACACGTCCAGCACGCCGATGCGAACAATTCGCGGGTCGTTCGTCTCAGCTTCCGGGGTCGCCTCGACGAGCATCCGGCCGATCACGTTCGGGTCCATGCCGGCACCGGAGTAGTTCTTGCCGGTCTCGCCGATGATGAGCACGTCCGTTCCCTTGAACGGCAACCGGCCCATTAGTTTCCGAGCTTCTTCGAGCAGAACAGGCTCGCGGTCCCAGAGGTCGTCGCGGTCGATCACTTCGAGCTTCGCGGTCTCTTCCTTCGCGTTCTCGATGATTGCCAACCCGCCGATAAACGGCGTCTTCTTCAGAATCACCTGCCCCGATTCCGGGATCATGTCGCGCAGTCCGCGCGTGCCAAAACTGTGCACCTGATCGGCCCCGTGCCGCTTGCCCAACCCGATTACAAGCATCTTCAGAACGCCGCTCTCGAACTTGCCGCGAAAGTCCGTGTGCGGCTTCACACGCGACACCGTCACCACGGCGTCGGCCTTCAGCGCGTTCTTGTCCCACCAGACCGGTTGACCCCAGGAATTTGCGCCGATGTTCTCCGCGTCCATGTCTGTAACAACGGGCACGCCGAGGTGTTTTTCGTCGAGGTCGTAGCTCGCGAGCAGTTCGCGCTGACCTTCGGATGTCGCCCCGCCATGCGACCCCATCGCGGCCACAACGAACGGGTTCGCACCCAGTTCCTTGATCGCGTCAACGGTGGCTCGTGCAAGCGCGAGGTAGTTGTTGATGCCGCGACTGCCGCACGCGACCGCGACCCGCATGCCGGGCTTGATCCGCTTCGCGGTCTTGGAGCCAAGCCACAGCTCGCGTGTGGTCTTCGCGAGGTCGGCCACAGCCGGCTGCGGTGCGGTCTGGCGAACGAGCTGTACGCGGGGAATGTCCACGGATTGCTCCGGCAAACCCCGCCCTATATGGGAGGGGTGGGTGAGGGAGAGACGAACCGGGTTGGGTTGGCGCAAACATCCCGCCCTTGCGGGGCTGTGTGCAACCACCCCCGCCCTTGCGGGCGGGGTTCGCCGAGAACTACTCCAGTTTGGCCTTCAGGGTAAGCTTCTTGCCCTTGCGATCGACAACGATGTCGATGTTGGTGCCGAGCTTCTGAGCGCCCATTGCGGTCATGTACGCGCCGATGTTGGGCGTCGCCTTGCCGGCTACTTCCACGATCACGTCGCCGTCCTTCAAGCCGGCCTTTTCGGCTACACCGCCCGGCGTCACCCCTTCGAGTCGAAGCCCTTCGCCCTCGTACGTGTAGTCAGGGAGAATGCCCAGGCGCGGCCCCATCGGACCACGCGGCGCATCGGTCGGGTCGCGCCACGGCTCTTTTACCACGAGGTACTTCGGCGGGCTTTCCTGCGCCGCAACGTGCCCGAGTAGTCGTTCCGCGAAGTCGGTCGTCTTCTTCATGCCGGGTACGTCGATCTTCTCCGGAATGTCGGTCGGCTTGTGGTATTCGCCGTGCGTGCCGGTGTAGAGGAACAGCACTGGGATCCTCTTGCGGTAGAACGAGTCGTGATCGCTCGGTCCGGTCCCGGCGGCAATCGTGCTGAGCTTGAAGTCGAGCTTCTTGTTGGTTTCCCGAACCAACTCCGCGAACCCGTCGCTGGTGCCAGTGCCGTACACGACCAAGCGGTCCTTCTTGCCGAACAGACCTAGCCAGTCCGCCGGCACCGGCTTGGTGCGGCCAATCATGTCCATGTTGATCATCGCCACCGTCTTGTCGAGCGGGAACAGCGGTTCCTTGCAGTAGAACTGCGAACCGACTAACCCAATCTCTTCCGCCGAGAACGCGATGAACACGATCCGCCGCCCCTGCCGGTTCTTGATCGCGCCGAACCGCCTTGCGAGTTCCATAAGCCCCGTGGTGCCGCTCGCGTTGTCGTCGGCCCCGTAGTGGATCTTGCCGCGAGCCGCGGGGCCGCCCGCACTGCCGAAGGTGCCGTAACCGACGTGGTCGTAGTGCGCCCCGATCACAACCGTCTCGTCCTTCAACGGGCCGGCGCCTTCGAGCACGCCGATCACGTTCTTCACTTTCACTTCCTTGCGGTCAACGGTCACCTCCGCGTCCACCTTCCAGCCCTTGATCGCGAACGACTGCGGCTTCAGGTTCGCGTTGATTGCCTCCTCGATTTCTTTCAGTGATTTCTGCTTCGAAGCGGCGAGGACTTCGTCGAGAATCGCGCGCTTGAGGAAGATCACCGGGAACTTCGCTGGCGTGGTGCCGCTCGCGTGCATCGCGTATTGCGCGATCGGGTCCGTCTTGGCGGCGGCCGAGGTGTCGTTCACGATGATGATGCCCGCGGCCTTTTTCTTCTGCGCGACTTCGATCTTCGTGGCGAACGCGGCGTGCGTGCTATCGTCGCTGGCGTTCACAGTGGTGTCGAACCGTTTGTCGCCCTTCTCGGTGTAACGCGGCGTGCGGCGCAGAATCACGACGATCTTGCCTTCAACGTCGAGGCCCGCGTAGTCGTCGTACTTGAGGTTGGGGGCCGAGATGCCGTAACCAACGAACACGAGGTCGCCCTTCGCGGTGCTGGTCGGGCTGAACCCCATCGGGCTGTACTCGGTGCCGAGTTTCGGCTCTTTCTTCACGTCGTCGGGACCGCTAAGCGTGAACGCGGTCGGCTTGCCGAGCTTCGCCGACATCGTGACGCTGAACGGCTGGAAGTAAGTGCCGTCCTTCATCGCGGGCTTCAGACCGGCTTCCTTGAACACGTCCACGATGCGGTCCGCGGCCTTCTCGATGCCCTTGGTGTCGATCCCACGACCCTCACAGTCGGGGCTGGCGAGGAAGAAGATGTCCTTCCGCATCCGTTCGAGAACGGGGTCGTCGAACGGCTTCTGAGCGGGAGCGGAGTTGGTGATCGCGAGAATCGCGACAACCGCGATTGCGCCCGCTGCGCGGCGGGGGGTGAGTGCCATGCCGGGTATCCTTGAATGTAAGGGCGGGAAGTTGGGAGGGTATTGCTGCCGCTATTATGCGCCGACGGCGCAAGGAGAGAAAGGGGTAGCAAGAACCCCTCCCCAACCCCTCCCCTAAGAAGGGAGGGGCCAAAACTCTCAGTGTCTTCGCCCCTCCCTTCTTAGGGGAGGGGTTGGGGAGGGGTTCTTCGCGCCACCAAGAGGCGCCAACAATCTCCCAAAGAATTTCCCAAATCGCGCGAACCATCGCGTAGGGATGTGTGTCCGAGAGGTAGACGCGCCGGGGGTTCGCCCCGGCATGTGTCATTGGACCGACTGAAAAAATGGAAGAATCGGCGAGAGCCGGTTGCCAAACGTCCCGCGACCGGTTAACATTACCGATTCGAGCCGGGCAAACCTGGCTCGCGTTGTTTTTACGTGTCCCCTTAACCCTCCTTTCCTCTTATTGTTCGCGATGTCTTAACTCATTATCTGGCACGGCTATTGAGTCGTGTCGCAACGTCCGCGGAGGTGTGCAATGGCCCTGAATAACCTGAAGACCCTGACGACGAAGACCACGACCGTGACCAGCGTGAAGCTGATCGCGTCGCCGGCCGCTCGCCTCGGTCTGGGGTTCGAGGCTGGAGCCTATCACGCGGACACCCTGTCCCCCAATCCGGTAACCGAACAGGTCCGGTCACGGCAGGAACAGTCCGCACCGCAGATGCGAAAGCAGATGCGGGCAGGCTCTCCAGACGTCGTGCCCCCGGCCGGTCCGGTCGGATGTCTCCCCCCTGGTCCCCGCGCCGTCGTCTCGTGGTCGTTTCCAGCCAGTACGAACTGGTTGGCGACAGTCACAGACAACAGCCGGAACTGCTTGCCCCCAGTGAGCGTCGTCAGAAGCCGGAACCGCCGCGACTGCCAATCGCCGGCCCGGATCTGCGACAAAAAACGCTTACTGTGGGAAGTGGCTCCGGCGACGACGGCCGGAAAGTGAGGTGGCCCCTGGCTTAAACGCAAGTTCGATTCGGATTGACCACGCGAGCCTGCCCACAGGCTCAGATGAACAACCGTAGTCGCAGCGCGTTTTGGCTCTTGGCCACAACACAACCAGAAGTCTGAACTCTTTTACGCTGGTCCCGGATTGGTGCGAGTGAGACCTCGTTGGGTCGCACGGTGCGCCGGTGTCACGAAGCAGACGAAGGCCGCGTGCTTTCAGTCGCCTCGCGAACATCGCCGTCGCATGTGACGCTCCGCGAACGAACAACTCAAACCAACCCACGGGTCAAAGGCCGCCGCGGCTTTCCCGGTTTCGGTTCCCGACGATTGTTCGCGCCGATGTCCTCTTGTCATGAGAGGACGCTCGAGGCGTGAGTCGGGAGGCCGTCACTGAAGAGCCGCCCGGGACGAGGGAACATGTTGGCCCCCTTCTCTGATCCGAGGAGGGCCGCGTTCCCCAACCGGCCGCGTAGCGCCAGCGGTGCAAACACGGGACAGGATCGGGATAGGAACCCAATCATGAGCTGGACCGAAATCACTGTGTTGGTTGAGAAGGCGAAGACGGGCGACCGCGAGGCTTACGGCGAACTGGTCACCCGGTTTCAGGGCAGCGTCTACGCGATGGCGCTGAGCCGGGTCCGGGACCCGCTCGAAGCGCAGGAATTGGCGCAGGACGTGTTCGTCCACGCGATGCGGAAGCTACCGCAACTGCGTGACCCCCGGTGCTTCGCCGGGTGGTTGCGTCGGATCACCGCGCGGATGGCGATCAACCGGTTGACCCGGCGGGGCCCGCTCTTCGGTGCCGACCCGGAGTTGCTGGACGCGGTCGAAGCCCGGACCCGGACCGCGGAGGAGAACTTCGCGGTTGGTGAGGCCGTCGAGCAGCTCAAGGAGGCGCTGGCCGAGTTGAAGCCGCTGGATCGGCAGACGCTCGAGGCGTTCTACATCCGGGGCCGGAGCCTGAAGCAGATCGCCAAGGAGTTCGCGGTCCCGACGGGCACCGTGAAGCGGCGTCTGCACGTCGCCCGGCTGCGGTTGAAGGAAGTCCTGGAGGGCATCGACCCGACCCTGGCCGAGCGGTTCGCCGGCGAGGGCGCGGAACTGACCGCGGTGTAATGGAAGTGTGGCACAGGCTCTCCGGCCTGTGTGTCGATCGCGACGCCGGGGGCGAAAGCCTCCGGCGTTTTTCTTTGCGCGGCTTCGGGTACCACGAGTCGAGGAGGGCGACGCCGCACCGCGGACGACCTTCGTCGGCTTCCGATCGCGGGGCACGGGCGGTTTGGCGACGGGCCGCTTGCGCGTGACGTACAAGTCTGGTGCCGCCTGCGTCACCGCTTCCACCGTCTTGTGCCGGTTCAGAATCGGGAGTAACTCACGAAGCCGCAGGCGGCGCGAGACGGCTCTTACGCCCGTTCAGAATCGCGCCGATGAAAGTGTGTCGCACGAACAACTCGTAACTCAGGAGCAGCACCGTCATTGCCGCGACGCTTACAAGTGCGCATTTCACCAGGCCCGGTAGCGGCCAGTCCTTCACCCAGAACTGGAGGATCACGATGGGCGTGATGCTTGCGAGGTAGCACCAGTACGACGCGTCCGCGAGGTAGCGCACCCAGCGGCGGTCGCGCGCGGAGTAGTGCAGAAACGCGCCCCACAGCCCCACGATCATGAGCCACGTGTACGCGGTCTGCGACGCGAACGCGGCCACTTTCCACGCGAACACACCGCCCGCTTTGGCTTTCTCGACTTCCATTCCGCTGAACGCCGTCATCAGCGCGACCGGCAGCACGAGCAGGTTCGCGACCGCGAGGTGTGTACGCCATCCGCGTCCGAACGCGGGTACAAGGTCGCGGTGACGGTACAGCATCCATCCGAACGCAAAGAAAACACCGTAGTAGCAGAGAAGGTGTCCTTCCGGTGTCCACGCAAGCGGCGTGTCACCGACCCACGACTGCATCGTGAGGAGGATCGGCACCGTCGCCAGTGCGGGCACGACCACGCGCCAGCGCCCTTCGATCAGGCGTTGGAACGCACCGTCGATTGCAGCGCGGAATCGCGTGCTGGTGAGCCGGCCGACGAGTGGCGAGAGCAGCGCGACCGCGACGTAGAAGTAGAGGAGGTAGTACAGGAACCACAGGTGTGCGGGTACGAGCCGCGCGACGAACGTTCCGGACGTGAGACGTTCCGCGATGATCGCGCCGTTCCCCTTCTCCGGGTTAGCCGCGATCAGGTCGGCCGCGTACCGGCGCGGCACGGATGCGTTCTCGGGAACGCCCTCGGCGCGAACGTTCTCCAACTCGGCGTAGAGAAACGCGCCCATCACGGTGGGGATGATCAGCAGCACTGCGAGCGCGAACGGGACCGCCACGCGTTTCACCCGGTGCCACGCCATTCCGCCGAGACCGTACCGCTGGTAGAGGAGACACCCAAAGAAGCCCGCGAGCAAAAAGAACAACTGCATGCGGAACGTGTGGACCGTGAACAGGAGCACATCCACGAGCGGATCCGGGTCGTTGTCACGCACCGACCAGAAGGCCGGCGGCTGTGTCGAGAACGAAATGGCCGCGTGCAGCACCACGCCGAGGAGCATCGCGAACCCGCGGAGGCTGTCGAGGGCGTGATACCGGTCCGGCGCAGCGGGCATCGTTCAGCGACTCGTGAGCGGGTTGGACGACGCGCGGACCCTCCGGGCCCGACGCTAGACGGAATCGGAAATCGCACTCGCGGCCTTCAGTTGACCGGGTTGGGACAATATAGTGCGGTGTCGCACCGCTCTCCACACGGAAGGCCGCAATGATTCGCATCGTGATCGGCAGCCGCAATAAGAAAAAGCTGAAGGAAATGGTCGCGTTACTCGGCGACCTGGGATTGGACCTCACTGACCTCGCGCCGTACCCCGACGCGCCGGAAGTGGAAGAGACGGCCGAGACGTTTGCCGGGAACGCGACACTCAAGGCGACGCAACTTGCGCCGGCACTGGGCGCGTGGGTGATCGGTGAGGACAGTGGCCTGTGCGTGCCGGCGCTGGGCGGCGCGCCCGGGGTGTACTCCGCACGCTACGCCGGCGCGCACGGCGACGACCAGGCCAACAACGACAAGTTGCTCGCTGAGATGGCGCACTTGAGCGGCGACGCGCGGACCGCGTACTACATCAGCACGGCAGTACTGGCCGACCCCGCGGGTACGGTCGTCGCGTCGGTCGAGGGACGGTGCCACGGGGTCATCGTGGCCGAACGCCGCGGCGCCGGCGGGTTTGGGTACGACCCGCTGTTCCTCGTGCCGGAACACGGGAAGACGTTCGGCGAACTGCCGCCGGAAGTGAAACAGCAGATGAGCCACCGCGCGAAGGCGTTTGCCGACCTGCGTCCGGTGCTGGAGCAACTCGCGCGAGGCTCCGCTTAGGATGTCGGGGCGGCCTGTGCCTCTTGCTGGAGCAACCAGGCGATCGTTTCGCGCAACCCCTCTTCCACGCCGACCTCCGGCCGCCAGCCGAAGTGTTCAAACGCTTTCTCCGCGCGGAACCGCGGCGGGCGGCCGATCACCGCGACACCGTGCCGCGTCAGGTGCGGCGGGCGGCGCAGCCTGATGGCGAACCCCACGAGTTCGGAGAACAACCCGACCGCGTACGCGAACCGATACGGCACGCCGCGGCGCACCAATGGCAGCCCGAGCGCGTTGGTCAGCACGTCGAACATCTGCTTCTGTGTGATCTCGCCGTTACTGCACAGGTTGTACGCTTCGCCGCGCGCCCGCTCACTGTTGGCGGCGAGGATTGCGCCGCGTGCCACGTCGGCGGCGTGCAGCATGTTCAGAAGTTGCTGCCCGTTTCCGATGAAGAACCCGCGGCCCCTGGCTCGCAGCGCCTTGACCAGTCGCGGAATGGCCCGCTGATCGCGTGGGCCGAACAGCCACGTCGGTCGGATGATCGTCGCACCGGATCCGAACCCCGCGACCAACTTCTCGGCCTCGATCTTCGCGGCGGGGTAGTAGTCCCAGAACCGGAGGTGCTGACCGAGCGGTTCGGTCTCGTCCAGTCGGCGTTCGCCGCGCGGATGCCCGTACACCAAAACCGAACTGGCGTGAACCACACGCCCAACCCCGACGGCGCGGCACGCATCGAGAACGTTGCGAGTTGCGTCGATGGTGTCTCGTTGATGATCGCGCCACGCACTCCAGTCGCTGACGCAGGCGGCGCAGTGGTACACGCACGCGGTCCCGGCGAATGCAACCCGCAACCCGGCGGGGTCGTGTAAACCCACCGGCGCGAGTTCGGCACCCATTTTCGCGAGTTCGGAGGTGTTGCTGGTGGGTCGCGTGATCGCGCGGACGCGGTGCCCCTGTGCGAGCAGTTGCTCTGCGATGTGGCTGCCGAGCAACCCGGTCGCACCCGTCACCACGTTCAGTTGCCCCGACATGCGACACCCGGAAGACGCGGAAACCACGAAACCCGGCACCATTGAGGTGCCGGGCTTCGAACCCCGTTATCTTACGCCGCGCGCTGGTTTGTACAACGGCGTGGACCGCGCCGCGAGTTCAAGACGCGTTGACCCTGGTTTCGCCGTCTTGCTATAGTCGCGGGCGCCTGATGTCGCGTTCCGTCCCGACCCATCACTCAACGAGTAGTGCCGCAATGTCAATAGCGACGAAGATCAGGCGGAAGATTTCGCAAACGATCTCGGCCGTCGCACCCAGTCTGTCACGGCAGCCGGCGTTCTCGGACGCGCAACTCACGGTCGCATACCAGATCCTCACCGGTGGTCGCGTGAACGCTACCCGGTTGGCCGCGCTCTGCAAAGACAATGTTCGCTTTCGATGGAACGCACAGGGGCTGTTGTTGAATTTGTTGATTGAGAAAGAGGTGACCGACAACTTGAACCTGACGGAGATCGCGCGCGCGATGTACAACTATCGCGCGGTGTTGCCACTCGACACCCACTTCGGCGGCGTGATTTACGGCTACCCATGCGATCAGTTTGTGTATGGCACGATCAAGCGGACCGGAAAGTGGGAACCGCATGTCGAGGCGTATCTCCGGCGGTGGTGTTCGCCGGGATCGGTCGTCGTGGATGTAGGAGCGAACTGCGGGTATTTCTCAGCACTGTTGTGTCATCTCACCGGACCAAGCGGTGAAGTTCACGCCATTGAACCGGCCCCGCATCTGGTGGCCGCGCTGGAACGAACCCGCGACGCGAACAGCTACTCTCAACTCCAGATCCATCATGCTGCTGCCGGTGAAGCACCCGCGGCGCGCATCACACTTCATGTCGATCTTATCAACGCCGGTGGAAATCAAATCCTGCCCGACGGCTATAAGGAGCTGGTGGACAGTCGCTACATGTTGGTCGATTGTCCGGTCGTTACTCTGGACGAGGCGTTGAGCAATCGGCCCGGCCCCGTTCGCGTGATGAAGATTGATGTCGAGGGCTTCGAACTGTCCGTATTGCGCGGCGCGCGAGAGATCGTTCAGCGTGATCGCCCGGCACTGTGTATCGAGTTTGCTCCGGCGTATATGGCCAGTAAGGGAGCCGATCCGAGCGAGTTGGTGCAACGGCTGCTCGACGCCGGGTACGAGTTTGCGTTTCACGACCGGGCCGCGCCCGCGGGTCTGACCGCGACACAATTCTGCGAATACGTCTCGCGTGAATATTCGTGGACCGAAGTCTTCGCCACTCCTCAAGGTACTGCAAAGCAAACGTGAGGCTGGCCACGCCCTTCTCAAGTGAAGCAGGCCGGCACTCACGAGAGTGTCGGCCTGCTTCACTTATCGGTCGGATCCGGTTCACCAGCGGTACACGAGACCGAACGTGATGCCCTGAATCGAGTAGCCGTTCGTGCTGAACTGCGGTTGCGGGCGAACCACATCGACCAGCGGCGTGCCGGAACCCGGCGGGAGCAGGTTCGGGACGCGGGCCGCGTCGAGGCGCGTATCAACCACCTCGCCCCCACGCACGGCGTCACTCAGGTACAGGAAGTTGTACCCGACGAACAGTTTCAGACGCTCTGTCGCCTGCCAGCCGACGTTCAGCCCGACCTCTGGCACGACCGCGAATTTGTCCTGGCTGAACCGCCCGATATTCGCGCCTTGTACCGTAAGCAACCCACCGGCGGTGGTCGTGGTTGTGCCGTCCGCGAACGTCAGCATCTGGCCGCCGTTGATCTCGATCTCCTGGTGGACGGTGCCGAATGCGATCGTCGCTCGCGGGTCGAGCGACCACCGCCCTCGCTGGAGCGTGCCCGTCACGCCGAACTGACCACCGTGGAACGTGTTCTCGGTGCGGAACGAATCCGTGACCGTGCCGGACATTACCGGCACACCGATGTTCGGGTCCGAACCGGGGATGCGCGTGAACTGCTCAGTGATCGTGAGTTGATCGCGCACGTTCAGGAAGCGGTAACCAACGAGGCTGTCGAGCCGCGCGGTCGGCCCGCCGAGCAGGTATCGCCGGTAGTTCGCTTCCGCGCCCCACACGGTGCTCTTCAGAACAGCGGCCACGTTCCCGGTCGCCACGCCCGGCCCCGCGACGATTTCCGCGGACTGCCCGAAGCCGACGTTCGGCGATGTCACGCCGGGGTTGATGTTAAAGAACGGCCGTGCGAGCAGCGGGAATTGCGCGGTACTTGCCGAGAACGACGCGGTCATGGGCGCGACCCAGAAAAGCCGTGCGTCCACGCCGTGGAGTTCTCCGCCACCGAACCAGTACCCGGCACCGACGCGGCCGCCAATACGGTACGTGTCGCCGAACGACCCGCCGAGTAGCACACGCGTATCGCCCTGCCCGACGATACCGTTAAACTGGGGGGAACTGGTGGTCACCAGCGGCGGCATCGACGTGCTGCGACTCCACCACATGAGCTGTTCCGCGGACACCCACCCTTTCCGCATGCTGCCGACGCGACCGAGCGCGGCGGTCCCAGGGTCGTACCCGTAGAGCGGATTTTCCATCCCCAGCGAACCGTCGTAACCGCCCGGCGCGACCGATGGAACGTACCCACCGGGTACGCGGCCGGTCGGGTCGCCGCGTGACTCGATCACGCTCGGCAGGCCGCCAGGCGCCAGCCGCGGGGGGGGCGGCTGAACCATCGGCATACCGCCGGTCACGGGTGGCATTCCGACCGTGGGCGGTTGACTGATGACCGGCGTCGGCGCACCGAACGTACCCGGAGCGTAGGTCGTTGTGGGACGCGCGGGACCGTTGCGGAACAACCCGGTCTGGGTGATGTCCGGGTCGGGCGGTGGGTCGGGAATAGCACTCGGCCGGCCGAGCGTTGCCACGCGGTTTGGGTTCGTTCCGACGGGCTGTGGTTGTTGTGCGAGTGCGGGGGGCGTGAACACACCAAGTGCGATCCCTAGCCCGCCGAGCAGAATGCGGCGCATGTGAAGTGATCCTCCTGACACGCTCGCCGGGCCGGTCTCCTGCCGCCCGGAATACGTCACGTCGTTTCCTTATTTCGGCCCGATTACCACACCGCACAGACCAATGTGGTTCGCTCCGGCCCGACTTCTTCCCAAAGACGCCCGCGTCCCCGGAGTTTCGCGCACTTCCGCGCGACCCGTTACCGGGGGCGCAACTGCGGGAACCGCGCCCGTGGGCGAAGTGCTGAAGTGCGATCGGGACGTGGATCGAAGAATCGGAACCCAGGCTGTCCAACCCCGTCCGCGGGTCGAACACAGCCGGCACCCGACCCGGCAGGGGAGCATCCCAGGAGTCGCGCGACGGGTTCAGACAACGCGCGGTGGTTCGCGCCGCACCTGCCGGCTTCGGCGTGAGTTAATTCGCGGCCTTCACCTTCTTCCGCTCGCCGGTTGGCGGTTCGACCTTGATCTTGAAGGTATTCTTGGGCACCGGGTCGATGGTCACGGTGATCCCGGACGTGCGGAACTCCAGGTGCTTCGGGTTCATCACCCGGGCCAGGACAACGTCCGGGTTTTCGGTCGATGCGCTGTTCGGGACGTACGGGTCGAACCGGACGCGATGTTCGCCGGAGATCGCCCCGTTCCCGTCCCGCGTCGTGCTGAGGTAGAACTTCCCGTCCTTCACGATCCCGGACGACCGCTGATAGGGCGGTGTCGTGGACTCGAACCAGACGGTCAGCGACCCTGGGACGAGTTCGCTGGTGTCGGCATACACCACTTCTCCCTCGGTTGGATACGTCGGCACCTCGGCCTTACTGCACCCCACCAACGAAAGTACCGCCGCGACCAGCACCGCGGTCGACAGTCGCCGGAGCGAGATTACTCGGGTCATGAGGTTCAGTCCTCGCGTGAGCGTGCGGCGGGTCATTCCTGGATAATCAGTCCGTCCCGGATCGACGACAGCCGGTGGAGCGTTTCCAGGGGCGTATTCGCACGCACGCTGCGGACGCTCCCGTCCCCCAACGCAAATTGTCCCGCCCCGATGTGGTGGCTGGCGGCGAACAACTGGTTCCAGTCGGTTGCGCTGTAGTTCTTGTCGCTGACGAGCGGGTACTCGTTGGTCCACCGCAGTGTGGCCGGATCCTGGGTGCCGGCGTGCCCGAGATACCGGAGGTAGTTGCTCTGGTAGTCCCCGTTGTACACAGCGCCCCCGTTGGAAGTCTGGGTGTAGTATTTCTCGCCGATGAAGACAGTGTTACTCAACCCGTCGGTCACGTCCGTGAACTTCCGGCTGTGGGTGAAACTGAACCACGACCGACTGGGCGAGCCGATGGTCGCCGGGGCGGTCGGGCCGTTCTCGAACGCGTCCTGCTGATACGGGTTGCAGTAGTTCCCGGTGGCAGGGTTGATTGCCCGGGTGAACGGCCCTTCGGATGTGGGCTGGTAGTACAAGTTGTTCGGTCCGGCGTTCACCGCGTAGTCCGAGTACCCGGCCGGGCCGGTGACGCTCCCGCCGATGGTGAACGTGCGCGACTCGCCGGTGGACCCGTACTGGCCGGGGGCGCTTCGCGACGGGCAGTGGTAGCCCGGCAGGTCGGCGGACGCGGCGGACGACTGGGCGTGGTATCGCATGTTGAGGTTCCACTTCGAGTAGACCGCCGTCTGCTCCAGGTGGGGCATGAGGAGGACCGCCCACGTCGCCCAGCAGTCGGCGATCTCGGCCGGGCAGACTGCCTGGTGAACGTCGTGGTAGCCGTGAACGGCGAGACCAATTTGCTTGAGGTTGTTGGCGCATTTCATGCGCGCGGCGGCTTCGCGCACCTTCTGAACCGCGGGCAACAACAGCCCAATCAGAACGGCGATGATCGCGATGACAACGAGCAACTCGATGAGTGTGAACGCGGACCGGTGCCGGGGCATGGTCATGGGGACCTTCGGACAAAGGAAGGTGGGTTCCGTTGGTGCAAAGCGAACGCGGTTGGGCGATCAGCGTGTAATGGGCCAACGGTCGCCGGTGCTGCGGCAGGAGAGTAAAAACGAGTTTCGCGCCGTACCGCGACGAATGCAATAGAAATCTGCGGCAGCGTGCTTGCGCAAGCGACGCGGGCCGGCGATTGCTCCCCGGCCCGCTTGCTTTCCCGTTTTCATCGGTGTTTCCTCACCCACTCGTCTTCTTTCCGCGTGGTGCGTCGTCCTCGTAGGCCTTCACGATGCGCGTCACCAATGGGTTCCGCACGATGTCGGACTGATCCAGATACACGATCGACAAACCTTCCACGTTGCGCAAGCGGTGAACCGCGTCGGTCAGACCGCTGCGCACGGTTCGCGGCAGGTCGGTTTGTGTGAGGTCGCCGGTTACGATCACCCGCGAGTTCGTCCCCATTCGCGTCAGGAACATCTTCATCTGCTCCGCGGTTGCATTCTGCCCTTCGTCCAGAATGATGCAGGCGTGACTCAGGGTTCTTCCACGCATATACGCGAGCGGCAGAATCTCGATGATCTCGCTCTCCATGTATTTCTTGACCGTGTCGGGTTCCATCACGTCTGCGAGCGCGTCATAGAGGGGTCGAAGGTACGGGCTGATCTTCGCGATAAGGTCGCCGGGCAGGAAGCCGAGACGCTCGCCGGCCTCGACCGCGGGGCGCACGAGGACGATCTTCCGCACCTTCTTCGTGTGGAGCAGCGACACCGCCCACGCAACCGCGAGGTACGTCTTTCCGCTCCCGGCCGGACCGACGCAAATCACCGCGTCGTTGTTCTGGAGCGCCTGAACGTACCGCCCCTGGCCGTCGGTGCGTGTGCGCAGGTTGCGGCCCCTCTCGGTGGCAACGACCGACGCACTGCCGCGCGTGGTGCCGCCACGGATCACCTCGATCACGCCGGTCACGGCCTTCGCGTCGAGTTGGCCTTCGCGCCGCGCGACCTGGCGCACCTGTTGAAGCGCTCGCTCGAACAACTCGATGGCTTCGAGTGTCCCCTCGATCCTCAACTCGCCGCCACGGTACACGGCCTTCACCACGAACGCATCTCGCAGCGTGCGCAAGTGCTGATCACGCGGGCCAAAGAGGATCACCGCTTCGTCGCGGTCCTCAATCGTCAACGTGCGGGTCACCGGCGAATCAGACATGTTGAAGTCCCAAACGAAAGCGAAGACCGGATTAACGACAGAGACACAAAGAACACGAAGGAGACAGGAAGATCAGCCGTCAGGTTCCGTTCATTCTCGGATTTCTTCTTCTTTGTGTCCTTTGTGTCTTTGTGGTTAATCCAGTCTTTGCTGTTACTGCCAACTAAACCACAGGTACGCCACTGGTGCCGCGAACAGAACGGAGTCGATCACGTCCAGCACGCCGCCGAAGCCAGGAATGCTCTTCGATGCGTCCTTCGTCAGGCAATCGCGCTTGATCAGTGATTCGGCCAGATCGCCAAACACACCCGCGAGACCCACCGCCAAGCCGAACGCGATTGCTTCCACTACGCCGTGACGGAACACGTCGGCCATGAACGAGAACGCGACCGCGACCACGGCCCCGGCGATCATGCCGCCCACGAAACCCTCCCACGTCTTCTTGGGGCTGAGCGTGGGCGTCATCTTGTGTCGGCCGAGGAACGTGCCCGTAAAGAATGCCCCGATATCGTTGCCCTTCGGCACAAAGATCACGAGCGCGAGCATGACCGCGGACGTATCCACGTCCTTCGACAGCCAGCGAATCTGCGCGAAGAAACACGGTAGCAGGCCCAGGTACGCGACCCCAAGTACTGTCAGTGCGAGTCGGGGAACTGCAACTCCGGGTTCGCCGGTGTACCGCCGCATTGCAATCAGGAACGCCGCGATCAGCACGCACGCGAAGACCCACACGAGTAGCGCCCACGCCGACGCCGGGTCTGAACTGAACTGCGCACGAAGCGCAGGATACCAGTTGGCGAGGAGCGCAAGGAGCACGCCCGAGGTAACGAGTGCCTCGGACGGGCGGTGCGCTGCGGGGAACAGCCGGACGAGTTCGCGTGACCCAACGATGCCTGCGAACAACAGGAATGCGAACAGGAACGGGAACCACGCGAACCCGTTCTTGGCGAGCCACGAGTCCCCGAACAGCACTCCGGCGGCGCCGAGCGCGAGCAGCGACCCTACCCACAACCGCGTTCGGATCATCGGTCTTTCTTGTGGCACAGAGATTCCTGTCTGTGCGGGATTGGAATAGAAGCACAGAAAGGAATGTCTGTGCCACGAAAGAAACTACTCGGTCTTCAAGCCGCCGAAGCGCCGTTCCCGGAGAGCGTAGTCACGCAGACCTTCGTGAAGGAGCGTCGCGTCGAACTCCGGCCAGAACTTCGGCGTGACCCATAACTCGGCGTAGGAGATTTGCCAGAGCAGGTAGTTGCTGACGCGCATCTCGCCGGCGGTTCGCACGAGCAAGTCCGGGTCCGGCATTCCGCCGGTGTAGAGAGCGCCGGAAATCGCGGCCTCGTCGATATCTTCCGGCTTCAACTCTCCGCGACTCACCTTCAGCGCGAGCGACTGCACCGCGTCCACGATCTCGGCGCGGCTGCCGTAGTTGATCGCGAGGCACAGAGTTAAGCCCGTGTTGTATTGCGTGAGCCGCACGTTCTCGTCGATCTCCGCGAGCACTTCATCGGGTAACCCGGAACGCCGACCGATCACGGTGAACCGGATGTTTTGCTTCTGAATCTTCTCTCGTTCCAGGAGCAGGTATTGTTTGAGGAGCGCCATCAGGAAGTCGATTTCGGGCTTCGGGCGCTTCCAGTTCTCGGAACTGAGGCAGTATAGCGTGAGTTGCCCCAGACCCAACCGGCAGCACTCTTCGGTAATCACATCGACGGAGTGTGCGCCGCGTTCGTGCCCCTCGGCCCGCTCCTTGCCCTGACGCTGCGCCCAACGCCCGTTGCCGTCCATGATGATGGCGATGTGGCGCGGCAACCGGGTCGGATCGAGTCCGACCGAGGAAGCGTATTCGCGAGGGTTGTGTGTGTGTGTGTTCATCGTAGGACAGGCTTCCAGCCTGTCAGAAGCTGAGACTGGCTGGAAGCCTGTCCTACACCATGATCGTCTGTTCGCGGTCAGGGCCGACGGACACCACACTCGCCCTTAACCCGACCAGTTCGGCCACGCGATCGAGATAGCGTCTTGCCGCCGACGGCAGGTCCGCCAACTTCCGCGCCGCAGTCAGGTCTTCCGTCCAGCCCTGTATCGTCTCGTAAACCGGTTTGACGCGCTCCAGCAAGTACGCATCGCTCGGGAAATGCGTCACGCGTTCACCGTCCAGGTCGTACGCGGTGCAGATCTTCAGTTCGGGGATGCCGCTCAACACGTCGAGCAACATGATGGTGATTTCGTCCGCACCGGAGAGCGCCGCGGTGTAACGCACGGCTACGCTGTCGAGCCAGCCGACTCGCCGGGGACGGCCCGTCACGGTGCCATATTCGCGCCCTACCTTGCGAATGCGCTCGCCGAGGTCGTCGGTGAGTTCCGTCGGGAACGGCCCCTGCCCCACACGGCTCGTGTACGCCTTCACCACGCCAATGATCCGCTTCACGAACTTCGCGGGGACGCCAGACCCGCCCCAGATGCCCGACGGCAGACTGCTCGAACTCGTCACGTAAGGGAACGTGCCGTGGTCCACGTCGAGCAGGCTGCCCTGCGCCGCTTCGAAGATGAGCCGTTTGTTCGCGGCGAGCGCGTCGTGCAACAGGCGCGGCGTGTCCCGCACGAACGGGCGGATGCGATCCGCGTAGCCGAGGTATTCGGTCGCGATTGTGTCCGCGTCGAACACCTTCGACGCGGTGCCGCCGAGCGCGGTCATCAGCTTGTTCTTGAACGGCACGATGAATTTCAATCGCTCGCGGAGATGGTCCGGTCGAAGCAACTCACCCACACGAATCGCGAACCGGCGTCCCACCTTGTCCTGATAACACGGCCCAATGCCGCGACCGGTAGTACCGATCTTCCCTTCGGTGCCGCTTTCGAGCAACCGTTCCTCTTCCATGTGATACGGGAAGATGACGTGTGCGTGGTCGCTCAGGAACAGCGAATTGGTAAGGTCGATGCCGCCTTTTGCGAGCTGATCGACCTCTTCGAGAAACCGCGGCGGATAGACCACCACGCCGTTCCCGATCACGCTCGTGACATTCGGTCGAATTACGCCGGTCGGAAGAAGCGAGAGCTTGAAACTCACCCCGTTGACGACGACCGTGTGCCCGGCGTTGGCACCACCGTTGTACCGCACGACGAGATCGAACCCGTCGCCGAGGAGATCGACGATCTTACCTTTCGCCTCGTCCCCCCACTGCAACCCAACCACGCACGTACCAGGCATTGTTTGAACCGCCGCATTGCGAATTTCTGTAGGTGTGAATCGACCCGTCTCACGCTAGCCCGCACGGTATAAGGCGTCAAGTGCGGCGCGACACGCGAAGAACCTCTCTCCCTGAAGGGAGGGGGTTGGGGGGTAGGTTCTTCTCCAGCGCCCTACCATACCCTTCGCATCATGTCTCACCCGAAAGGCGGTTGCCCGTGCACCGTGCCTGTCCCCCGCTCGCGCTCGTTCTGCTCGCGGTCGCGTGCGCCGTGCCGGCGCCGGCCGCGCCGCCTGACTCACTCACCAAAAAACTCGAAGCGGTAATCGACACGCCCGACTACAAGCACGCGACCTGGGGCGTGCTTGTCGTGGACGCGAAGACCGGTGCGACCGTGTATTCGCGCAACCCGGACACGATGCTCGCGCCCGCGTCGGTCACGAAGCTCTTTTCATGCGCGTCCGCGCTCGTCGCGCTCGGGGCAGACCACAAGCAAGAAACTTGCGTGTATCAGCGCGGGCTGGCGTTCAAGGGCACACTCCGTGGCGACCTGATCCTGGTGGCAAGCGGCGACCTCATGCTCGGCGGGCGCACGAAGGACGGAAAGACGGTCTTCAAGGACAAGGACCACACCTACGCGAACGGCGGGTTCGGCGACAGCGAGGTGACCGACACCGACCCGCTCGCGGGCTTGAACGATCTCGCGAAGCAGGTGAAAGCCACGGGCATCACGCAAATCGAGGGCGAGGTGCTCATCGACGACCGGTTGTTCGCCCGCATCCGCGGCACCGGGAGCGGCCCGGACGCGGTTTCCCCGATCGTGGTGAACGACAACGCCATCGACGTTCTCGTCACACCGGGCGCGAACGAGGGCGACCCCGCGAAGATCGTGACTCGCCCCGCGACGAGTTTCTACAACGTGGACGCGGTCGTGACGACCGCCGCCGCGGGCACGTCAACGGATCTTCACCTGCTCACCGTTGGCCCGACGCAGTTCGCCGTTCGCGGGCGCGTGCCGCAAGGGGCGAAGCCGCGGTTGCGCGTCTATGGCGTGCAAGAACCCGACCTGTTCGCCCGCGCGCTCTTCATCGAAGCACTGCGCCGCAACGGGGTGCAGGCGCAGTGCGCGGTGCTCCGCCCCGCCAACAACAACCTTCCCCCAAAGGGCGACTATGAGAAGCTCACGAAAGTCGCGACACTCCGTTCTGCCCCATTCAAGGACACAGTTCTCGTCACACTGAAGGTGAGCCACAACCTGTACGCGAGCGCGCTGCCGTGCCTCGTGGCCGCGTCGAAGGGCCAGAACAGCGCGGAAGCCGGTCTGAAAGTACAGCGCAAGATTCTGACGGAGTTGGGCGTGGACACGGATGCGATCTCGTTCGGCGGCGGGGCTGGCGGCGCGCCAGCCGACCACGTCACCGCGAAGGCGACGGTGCAACTTCTTCAGGGGATGGCGAAACGCACAGAGTGGGACGCGTACAAGGCCGCGCTGCCGGTGCTGGGTGTGGACGGCACGCTTGCGGAAGCGGTGATGGACGACAGCCCGGCGAAGGGCAAGGTGTTCGCGAAGACCGGCACGCTCATCTGGTACGACGCGGTGAATGAGCGGTTCCTGCTCAAGAGCAAGGCGCTGGCGGGCACAATGACCACCAAGAACGGCACCGCGATCCACGTCTGCATGATCGTGAACAACGTGCCGCTACCAACGGGCGTGACCGCGACCCGCGAAGGGAAGGTGCTCGGCCGGTTGTGCGAACTACTCCACGAACACGGCCCGTGAGGGCTTGTTCCCCGCGAAGCCGCAAGCGGCGAAAAGCAGATTCCGCTTGCGGCTTCGCGGGGAACAACCAACAAAATCACTGCCCGATCTTGAATCGACGTTCGATACGCGTGATGTTGCCCTGCTTGTCGGCCACGCTCACGGTCAGCGTGCCGGTCGGCAGTTCCGTCAGCGGCTTCGATAGCTCCCAGACCTGCACGCCCTGCGTCGTGGGTTTGAACCTCGGCGCGAGGTTCTCCCCGGCCGCGACGCCGTCGAGCGCGAAGTCGGCCGTCACACGAAGGCTCTCGGCGTTCAGACCGCTGCCGTAATCGTGCGTGCCGATCACGATGCGCGACAACTCCGCGTTCTTGCCCGGTAGCGGGTAGGTGAGCGTGAGCGTCGGGCGCTGGTCGTCGAGCATCCACCCGAAACCCTGCGAAGCCGCAAGCGGCTTTGTGGGGTCGTAGTCCAGGTCGATCGGGCAGCCGAGATCGACCCAGCGCGCGATGGTTCGCTTCTGCTCGTCGCTGATCGGGATGCCCCCGCCCCAGCCGGGGGGCGGCATGACCTTCCCCGTGTAGTCGAGGTCGGCCTTCGACTTGTTCTTCTGCAGATCGACTTCTTCGCCCTTGTGGAACAGTTTCCCGCTGCCGGGTTCCTTCTCGGACGGATGATCGTCGTTGCTGAATCCGTCGAGCCGCCCGCCGTAGACCTTCCACACGAGCAGACTGCGGCGCGACTGGAACTTGCGGACGTAGCGGCTCGCGTTCTGCGAACCCCACGAATCCCACCCCGCTGGCTTGTGACCGAACTTGCCGCGTTCGTCGAGCGCGAGCCGGTAGTACGTGCCTGGGAACTTCCCGATGTTCTCGCGATCCACGAGTGTGTTGTCCGCGTCGAGGTCAAGGTTCCCGTCCGGCTTCTTGCCGTCTTTCGAGTTGTGGCACTCCGCGCAGTGTTTCGCGAGGATCGGCTGCACGTCGCGCCAGTACTCGACGTTCAGCGGCCCGTTCTTGACGTACCGCAAGCCGCTCTCATCCTTCGCGTCCCACTTCACTTTACTTTCGTCCTTCGGCTTCGCGGTGACGATGGGTGTGGTGTTCACGAGATCCCACACCTTGTAATCCGGCTTGCCCGCGAGCGTGTGTTTGAACTCGGTCCCCTTCTGACTGTGCGAATGGCAACCGCCGCAGTCGTTGCGAACTTCGCCCGGTCGGAGTTGGTGCCACGTCTGCGCCGCGTTCAGCACACGCCCATGTTTGTCAAGCGTCTGGAACGTGAAGCCCACGTCCGCGGGAATCTTCGCGAGGAAGCTCGTGTCAGGGTTGCCGTCGGGGTCGTTGGGTTGCCCATCCTTCTCGAACTTGCGCAGCGGAATCTCGCCAAGCACGCGAAGCCGTTCGCCCGCGTGGTTGTAATAGCGGCGACCGCCGTTCGCGCCCTTGCGGTCGGTGGTCGGCTCCATCGCCAACACACGCACCGCGTGGATGTCGTCGTTCGTGTACAACCCGGCTTCGGCGCCCTGGTTGTGCCAGTTCAGCGGCGGACCGTTCCCGTGGCTGGTGAACGGATCCAGCCCCTTCCACGGGTCGTTGTTCTTCCCCGCAAAGCCCGCGGTCACACTCCTCAGCGGAACCGCACCGTTCGGGTAACTCTCGCGCTTGTAGAAACTCGACGTACCGACCAATCCGAAGGGCGTTCCTTCAGGGAGGTGCTTCGAGAGCTTGCCGTTGTTCGCGATGTGCGCGATGTTGCGCGGTTCCTTGATGCCGTAAATGCGGCTGTACGGCACCACTGCGCGCGGCCAACATTCGTTGTACTCGGGGTCGTTCTTGATGAGGCGCATCTCGCTCGGCGAGTTCACCACCTTGCCGCTCTTGATCAAGTAGATGCCCCCGTCGAGTTCCGGCGGGTAGCTGTACTGGTGGTTGACCGGCCCGGGTGAGTAACACGTCAGCAGGTGATTTGCCGGCGCGCTACTGGGGTGCGTGAACTTGCCGACCGCGGGTGAGGTCTTGTCGCCGCGAACGGCCCGGTCCGCCGGTCCTTCCAGACCGTGCGTGAACGGCGTGAACGAAACGCTGTGCATCGGCATGAACGGCATCTTGTAGGTACGCGGGTTGCCGTTGTCGCTGCGGCCGTAGCGCCAACCGGCGTTATCGGCCATGTGCGCCGGGCCGAACGCGGGATAGCCGTGGTCGGCAGCCGGGAGTAGGTCAGCGAAATTGTGTTGGTTCAGGAACGTGGGCGGGAATTTCCCGTCCTCGAAGTTGAAGCCCCACACCGGGTCGTACGCGAGGAACGGGTTATAGCCCGGTCGCGCCAGTTTGATGTACGCGCCGAACCCGCTGTTGTTCTGGTTGTAATACTCCTCGACGATGATCTCGCGGTTGCTCAGTTGCGCCTGGAAGTGGAAGCCGTTGGGCGCGCCGCCCGGATCGAACGCGCTCACGAGCGGTTCCCATTTCGTGCCGTCCGGGTTGATGGTCCAGATGCCCCACAGAATGTCGCTGCGCGCGCCCTGTGATTCGAGCGTGCTGTACATGATGCGCCCATCCGCGAGCACGACCGGGTGCAGTGCGCCCGCGAGGTTGTGGTGCCCGATCTTCTCCAGGTTGGTCGGCACCTCGGTGTCGCCGATGTCCGTGTCGCGGTCGTCCATCGTGAACAGTTGGAGACAGACCGCGGGGTAGCCTTTCGCGGGTCGGAAGCCGTCACGATTAGAAGTGAATGCGAGGCGCCCGCCGGGCAGCGGGCACGGCCCCATGTTGTACACGCCGTACTCGAAGTGCGACTTGCCCGACTCCGACTTGCGGAAGTCACTCGACCAGTTCGCAGCGCCCAGGTTCGGGCTGAATCGCTGGTTGGTCAGCTTCACAATCTTCTTGGTCTTCAGGTGAATCTTGTAGATGTCGCCGCCCTGCTTCGGCGGGTTCCACTGGCTGGCTTTCTGCATGTTGTGGAGCAGCACGTAATAGCACCACTCCGCGTCGAACGAGATGACCGGGTCGGTGACAGAGCCGTCGCCGCCCGCGACCAGCACCTCTTCCTTGCCATCGGGGTGGAGCAGCATGAGGTCCGCACCGGGTTCGATCGTGACTGGTGAGGAGAAGTCGCTGAAATACCGCTTGTGTGTCTTGTCGCCGGCCCGCTTCGCGCGGACGTAGACGATGTCGTAGTCGTACTTCACCGCCTTGTCGGTGCCGATGGTTGGCACCTTCGTGTCGATGGGGTCGAGGTATTTCTCTTCCTTCGGCTTCTTGTCCTGTGCAGGTAGCGCGAATGTCAGAGCGACAAGAGTGCAGGCGGCGAGCAGGGTTCGCATGGGAGTTGGCGAGGAAGAGGAATGGGTTGGGGGAGAGGTTCTTCGAGTGTAGCGTTACGTCATGATTTCACGTAGGGGCTGGCCGCCGTGCGAGATCCCAAACGGTCGGCCGGTTTTGTCCGGCACCATCGATTCGTGATCGATACCGAGGCACTCGTAGATGGTCGAGCAGATGTCCGCAGTGCTCACGGGTCGATCTTTCACATAGGCGGCCTGCGAGTCGGACGCGCCGCACACCGTCCCGCCCTTGATGCCAGCACCGGCGAACACCACCGAATAGCAGTGCGTCCAGTGGTCGCGGCCGGCGCTCGCGTTGATCTTCGGCGTGCGGCCCATCTCGCTCATCACCACAATCAACGTATCGTCCAACATGCCGCGGTTGGTCAGGTCTTCGAGCAGCGCGGTGAACGTCTGGTCGAAGTGCGGGAGCTTGTTATCCTTCATGATGCTAAAGTTCTTCGTGTGCGTGTCCCACGCGTCGTAATCGACCTTCACGCGATCCCAGAACAGATCCCACGTCACGTTCACGAACCGCACGCCTTCTTCGATGAGTTTGCGACCGATGAGCGTGCTGTGCCCGAACAGCGTGCGGCCATAGCGGTCGAGCAGGCGCGGGTCTTCCTTCGACAGGTCGAAACACGCTTTCATCTTCGACGCGGTTAGCAAACCGAACGCGCGTTGTTGGGTGCGGTCGTAGCTGCTGATCGTGCCGTCCGCCTCCAGCAGCTTCGCGCGGGCGTCGATCTGCTGGAGCAGCGAGCGCCGGTCGTTGAGCCGGTCGATGGTGAGGTCGGTCTCGAACGCGGTGTTGGGCAAAAGCGGCGATCCGCGAACGATTGACGGCTTGCCCGGTACCGGGTTCTCGCCCTTGTCGGCGTATGGAGCGCACTCGGATGTGAGGGGGTCGAAACGGCGCCCGAGTAAGCCAGCGTAAGGTCCGGACCGGCGGAACACCTGACCCCACCCGAGCCAGCACGGGAGGTACGCGTAGTCGGGCATGTCGCCGCGCCCGGCGCGCAGGTACTCGCACACGCTGCCCATGCTCGGCGGGTCGGATTCACGCGGGTGCTGGTCCGGCATCAGCCCTTCAAAGCCAGTGTAACTCGGCAGGCAGTTGTGGCACCCGGCTTTGTGATTGACGCTGCGAACGATCGCGGCTTTGTGCATCCACTTCGACGTGCGCGGCAGGTGTTCGCTGATCTTCACGCCATTCGCGGAAGTCGAGATCGGCTTGAACTCACCGCGAACTTCGGCCGCCGCGTCGGGCTTCAAGTCCCACATATCTTGTGTGGGCGCGCCACCGAGCAAATACAGCAGCATCACGTTCTTGGCTTTGCCGGGCCGCGCGCCGGTGGCTCTCTTTGCTTCGGCCGCGAGCAGGTTCGGGAGCGTGAAGTTACTTCCCAGGAGCGTGAGCGCACCGGCCGCGAGCGTCTCACGCCGCGTAACGCCGTCGCATGTGCGACGCGGGCTGCCGAGCATGGTTATCATCGGGCGCTCTCCGGGGAGGAAATGGAGGCGTGAAGCCGAGGCGGGATTCACCTGACTCTACGCGACCGGCAGAGCGATCGCAACGGTTGTTTCTTGTGCGCTTTGCCCGTTCAATCTACACTCGTGTCATGAAGCCCACGCTCTCCGACCCCACTCGCCGCGACTTCCTCCGCGCCGGGGCGCTCGCCCTCGGCGGTCTCTCCCTCACCGACGTGCTCGCGGCGCGCGCCGCTTCCAGCGAACCGACGCGCGACACGTCCGTCATTCTGATCTACCTCAGTGGCGGGCCGAGCCACCTCGAAACCTACGACCTGAAACCGGACGCGCCGGAAGCCTACCGCAGCGTGTTCAAGCCGATCCGCACGAACGTCAGCGGTAACGACATCTGCGAGCTGTTCCCGCGGCAAGCGAAGGTCGCGGACAAGTTCAGCCTGATTCGGTCGCTCAACCATGACGTGAACATCCACAGCGACGGCGGCATCGTGGTGCTGACCGGGAAGCGCCCGACGGTGCTCGACCCGCTCTCGCAGTCGAAGAGCGAACACCCGGACTTCGGCTCAGTCGCGAGCTATGTTCGCGGACCGCACCCCGACGCGATGCCGAGCTATGTCGGCGTTCCGTCGGGCACGTACATGACGCGGCCTACCTACGTGGGCCACCAGCATGCGGCGTTCGCGGTGGGCGATCCTTCGGCGCCGTACTTCCGCCCGCCGTTCCTCGCGCTCGGTGGCGACACGCGCCGACTCGACGACCGCAAGCAGTTACTTGGCGACCTCGACAAACTGCGACGCGCCATCGACGCGAGTGGCAAACTCGCGACCTCGGACACGCACACGCAACAAGCGTTCTCGCTACTATCGAGCCGGAAGGTGGCGGAAGCGTTCGACCTTTCGCGCGAGAGCGACAAGACCCGCGACCGTTACGGTCGGCACTTGTGGGGTCAGGCGTGCTTGCTCGCGCGCCGACTCGCGGCGGCCGGGACCGCGGTCGTGAGCGTCACGTTCAACACGCCGAAGAACGGTGACGCGTTCACGAACTGGGACGACCACATTCTGAACGCGAACCGGCCCGGACACTTCGCCGGCTACATGAAGACACGCCTGCCGTACATGGACGAAGCACTGTCCGCGCTCATCGAAGACATCTTCACGCGCAGCCTGGACAAGCAGATTCTCGTTGTGGTGGTCGGGGAGTTCGGGCGCACGCCGCGACTCAGCACGAACGCGAGCGGCACCGGGCGCGACCACTGGCCGCAAGCGTATTCCGCGCTCGTGTCCGGCGGTGGTTTGAAGATGGGTCAGGTAATCGGTTCGACGAACGCGCGCGGCGAATTCCCGTCGCAGAAGCCGTATTCGCCGTTCGACTTGCTCGCGACCGTGTACCGGCATCTGGGTATCGACCGAAACCGGATGCTCTACGACGCGACGAGCAAGCCGGTCGCGATTCTGCCCGACGGCGAACCGATCGCGGAGTTGGTGTAATGCCGAGAGCGCGTTCGAGAATGGCGTAACACCATACGAGCCGCGACGCGTTTCCTGAAAAAGTTCCTATTCCTCCTCTTCCAGTGCCTCGCCGAGAACGGCCTCGTTCACGTAGATCGGTACGCCATTCGCCACTGCGACCGCGATTGCGTCGCTCGGACGGCAGTCCACTTCGGTCAACTCGCCGTCCTTGCGGATGCGGAGTTTCGCGAAGTACGTGTGTTCCTTCAGGTCGCTAATCACGATGTCCTGAATTTCGCCGCCCATCTGCTCGACGACAGCGGTAATGAGGTCGTGCGTGAGCGGACGCGGCGCCTGAATGCCCTTCACGCGGCGGTCGATGCTCGTGGCCTCGAAAATGCCGATAACGATCGGGAAGTTGCGCTCGCCTTCCACTTCCTTCAGCACGACGATCTGGTGTTCCACCAGTTCGCTAATGATGATCCGGCGGAGTTCCATCTGAACGGGCACGGCGTTCACCCTCGTGTTTGGTATTTCGTGTTTGGCGGCTAGTGTTTAGTGTTGACCGCAGCTCGAAGCGTCTCGTGACTACACGAAATACTAAACGCTACACACCAAACACCAAACACGAATCGCCGATGCCCACACCTGCTACGGTATTGTTGAGCTGCCCCCCAGGTCGAACCGGTGACGGCGAACTGCGGAAACTCGTCGCGTCCGCGGGGTTCGCGCTGACCGACCATGCGATCGGGTCCGCACCCGCAGTTGACTTCAACCCCGTCGTGGTCGCGGTCATCGACGTTGGTGAGCGCGCCGATCTGGCCGCGGCACAAACCCGGCGCTGGCGGGCCGAACTCGGCGACCAGATCGTGCCGGTGCTGTGGGTGGCTTCCGTGGAGTTGGCCGCGACCGGGCTGGACGCAGGCGCCGACGTGGTTCTCTCTCGCCCGGTCGAACCGGACGTGTTCGTGGCGCAACTCCGAGCGCTGACCCGCACGCGGGCGAACGCGAACCGGACCGCGGTCCGCGCCGCGGAGGCGCGATTGCTCGGCGATCAGTTGAAGCGGGCGCTCGCACACCTGGATCGCGAACAGGACATGGCGCGTCGGGTCCGTGCGACGTTCCTCCCGAAGTCGTTCCCGCAAGTGGAGAGCGCGCGATTCCACGTGTGCTACCGCGCCCGGAATCGCGGCGGCGGCGACTTCCACGACGTGCGGCGCATCGACGAGCACCACGTCGGGTTCTTCGTCGGCGACGTGATCGGCACCGGGACGGCCGCGGGCGGGCTGCTCGGCACGTTCGTTCAGCAGTCGGTGGTGATGAAGGAGATTACCGGGCACAGTTACCGCGTTGTGCCGCCGGACGAGGTGCTGAGTACCGTGAACCAGCAGTTGGCCGACCTGGGCGCCGACGAGTTACCACTGGTCGCGATGCTGTCGTGTGTGCTGAACACCAGAACGGGCACGCTCATCCTCGCGCGTGCTGGCTTGCCAGCCCCCGTCCACGTCCCCGCCAACGGCGAACCGACCCTATGGGCGATACCAGGACCGTTCCTCGGCACCGCGGACACCACCTATCAGTTGCTTTCCAACACGTTGAAGCCCGGCGACCGGCTTCTGATCGGAACCGACGGCACACGGCCCGATGGCGACCCCAGTTCTGGCAGAACCGACCGGTTGCTCGACGCCGCCGCGAAGCACCGCGCGATCACGGGACCGGCCTTCGTGGACACCGTCGCGCGCGACCTGCTCCAGAGCGTGCGCCACGCCGACGACTTCACGCTGCTGGGGGTAGAGATCATGTAACGCGAAGAACCTCTCGCCCAACGCCTCCCCCAAAAAAGGGAGGGGGCTTGAAGCCGCTTGCGGAGTCGCGAATGATTCGTCACGCAACACGCGAAGCCGCGAGCGGCTTATCCTGTCGGGGCCGGGGGTAGGTCTTCTTGTCGCGCTCCACTCGCTCCACTAGCATAACTAGCCTAACTAGTATCCTCGGAGCAGAGCCATGAAGAAGGGCATTCACCCCAACTACCGTCCGGTCGTGTTCCAGGACGCCGCTGCCGAATTTGCGTTCCTGTCGCAGTCGTGCGTCCAGACCAACGACACGATCAAGTGGACCGACGGCAACGAGTACCCGCTGTACAAACTGGAAATCTCCAGCGCCAGCCACCCGTTCTTCACTGGTAAGATGAAATTGCTCGACACCACCGGGCGCGTGCAGAAGTTCAACGACAAGTACAAGAAGACCGCCACCGGTTACGCCGGCACGAAGAAGGCCGACGGCGCAGCGAAGACCGATGAGAAGAAATAGCTCGGTGTTTGGTGTCGTGTTCGGTTAGCCGCGAGCCGAAGGCGAGCGTGGACACACGCACATCCCTTCGGGATTGCGGCTAACATCAGCACCAAATACCAATCACAACGAACCATGTTCCCTTCTCTCGAAACGCAACTCGCGCGCTACCGCGAGTTGGAACAACAACTCTACGACCCCGAAATCAACTCCGACCCGACGAAGGTCGGCGCCATCGGTAAAGAGCGCGGTGCGCTCGCCAAGAGCGTCGAGCCGTACATCGAGTACAAACGCCTCTGCGCCGCGATCGCGGACGCAGAAGCGATGGGCGCCGATCCCGACCTGAAAGCGATGGCGGACGAGGAAGTTGCGGAGTTGCGCCCCAAACGCGACGCGCTGCACGCGGTCATCGAAGAGCGTCTCCTGGTCGATCCCGACGAAGATTACTCGAAGCTCATCGTCGAAATTCGGGCCGGGACCGGTGGCGACGAGGCCGCGCTGTTCGCGGGCAACCTCTACGAAATGTACACCCGTTACGCGCGCGAGAAGGGGTGGAGGATCGAGGAGCTTTCGTTCAGCCCCGGCGAAGCCGGCGGGTTCAAGGAAATCAGCTTCGGCGTGACCGGCGACGACGCGTATCAGTACCTCCGCTACGAGTCCGGCGGGCATCGTGTCCAGCGCGTGCCAGCCACCGAGACGCAGGGCCGCATT